>NZ_JAIFKB010000007.1:0-188845 GCF_019641445.1 Rhodococcus sp. DMU2021 | reverse complement strand
ATTTCGACGACGGCGGGCGCGGTGGATCGTCGCCGATCCCACCGCGCCCGCCTGCCGATTTCCCGTGTGAAGGGACTCCTCTAGGAAGCCAGGAAGTCCACCAGGATCTTGTTGACCGCCTCGGGCCGCTCGAGATAGCCGTAGTGCCCCGCGTCCGGGATCTCCTCGTAGCGCGCACCCGGAATGGCGTCCGCCACCTCGCGCGACAGATAGGCCGGGATCATCCGGTCGTCGGCGAATCCGACGGCCAGGCACGGCACGGTGATGCCGCGGTAGGCCGCGCGCCGATCGAACTCCCGGTCCATGCCGAGCTGCGCGCGCACGCCCGCCGACACCTTTCCGCCGCTGAACTCGAAGACGTCCAGCCAGTCGCGGGCGGTGTGCTCGTCGGCCAGCGAGGCCGGCGACAGATTCATCACGGCCGTGACGGCGGCCTGGTACTTCGGCGGCAGTTCGACGCCGCTGTCGTAGAGCTGCCGCTCGCCCTCGGTGAGCGTCAGCTGGAACTGGTCCATGCGGGCGTGACCGGCCAGGAAAACGGCCTTGCGGACGAGTTCGGGACGGGCGAGCGTCAGCTCCTGCGCGACACGCGCACCCATCGACGTGCCGATCACGTAGGCGGGGCCGCCGAGCAGTTCGATCAGGCCGGCGGTGTCCTTCACCAGGTCGTCGATGGTCATGCCGCCGAGGCTCTCGCCCGACGGTGCGATGCCGCGGTTGTCGAAGGTGGCGACCCGGTAGCCGGCCTTGACGAGCGCGGGCACCTGGTGCAGATCCCACACGCGCCCCGGACTACCCGTTCCCATGATGAGGACGACGAGATCGCCCGTTCCCTTGACCTGGTAGTTCAGCGGGATGCCGTTCACGGTGGCAATGGGCATGAATACCTTCCTCGACGAAAGCGCGGTTGTGCGCCGCGGGTCGGCGCTGTGACGTCGTGCGCCGGAAACACACACGGTGTACCTACTGCACGACCGTCCTACGGTACCGCGACGTAGACGTGCAGGACCGTGCCAGGACCGCCCTCGGAAGGCGGGTGGCGGCGAGCTGTCCGATTCTCCTAGAGTCGAAGGACGATGCGTGCTCGCACAGAGCAGCGACCCCGGGAGGACATCATGGCCGCGGACCCGACCACCGCGAACGACATCGCCGACGAGGATCTCGAACCCGTCGCCGACGAAACCGCACGACAGGCGCAGCGAGTCGTCGCTGCCTACGCAGAGAACGCGGACGAGTGCCGCATGCTGCTGTCGATGCTCGGCATCGGTCCCAGCGACAAGCACTGACGAGCTCGACACCCATCCCGGTGCCGATGTCGGCACCCACACTGCCGGGCCGGCGACGGCACCGGCCCCGAAAGAGGACCACAACGTGACAGCAGGCGAAGCGGACGCAGCGGGGAACCACGACTCGCACGCCGGGTCGGACTTCGTGGTCGTCGCCAATCGCCTGCCGGTCGACCTCGAACGGCTTCGCGACGGCACCACCCGCTGGAAGCGCAGTCCGGGCGGGCTCGTCACCGCACTCGAGCCGATCCTGCGTTCGAACAACGGCGCCTGGGTCGGCTGGGCCGGCGTGGCCGATGCCGAGTCAGGCGTCATCGTCGAGGACGGGCTGACCCTGCACTCGGTGCGGTTGAGCACCGAGGACATCGCCGAATACTACGAGGGGTTCTCCAACGCCACGCTGTGGCCGCTCTACCACGACGTGATCGTGCGTCCGGAGTACCGGCGCGAATGGTGGAACTCCTACGTCGAGATCAACCGCCGCTTCGCCGAGGAGACCGCGAAGGCCGCCTCGGAGGGCGCGACCGTCTGGATCCAGGACTACCAGCTGCAGCTGGTGCCGAAGATGCTGCGGATGCTCCGTCCCGATCTGACGATCGGCTTCTTCCTGCACATCCCGTTCCCGCCGATCGAGCTGTTCATGCAGCTGCCGTGGCGCACCGAGATCGTGGAGGGTCTCCTCGGCGCCGACCTCATCGGCTTCCATCTTCCCGGGGGTGCCCAGAACTTCCTGTATCTCGCCCGACGTCTGGCAGGTGCCCAGACCTCACGCGGCAACATCGGCATCCGGTCCAAGCTCGGCGTGGTCCAGGTCGGCTTCCGCTCGGTGCGCGTCGGCGCTTTCCCCATCTCCATCGAATCGGGCCGGCTCGACCAGCAGTCGCGGAGCAAGGCCATCCGCGATCGAGCCAAGGCGTTGCGCAAGGAACTCGGCAACCCGAAGACGATTCTGCTCGGCGTCGATCGCCTCGACTACACCAAGGGCATCGACGTGCGGCTCGATGCGGTGCACGAACTTCTCGCCGAGGGTCGCATGGACCCGAAGGACACCGTGATGGTGCAGCTCGCGACCCCGAGCCGGGAGCGCGTCGATTCCTACGTCCACATGCGCGGCGAGATCGAGCGGACGGTCAGTCGCATCAACGGTGAGTACGCCGAGGTGGGGCGTCCGGTGGTGCACTACATCCACCGCCCGGTCCCCCGCGACGAGCTCATCGCGTTCTTCGTCGCGGCCGACGTCATGCTGGTAACCCCCTTGCGCGACGGCATGAACCTCGTCGCCAAGGAGTACATCGCGTGCCGCAGCGATCTCGGCGGCGCGTTGGTGCTCAGCGAGTTCACCGGTGCCGCAGCCGAACTGCGGCAGTCGTTCCAGTGCAATCCGCACGACCTCGAGGACGTCAAGGACAAGATCCAGGCCGCGATCGAGGTGCCGCGCGAGGACGGCCGCAAGAGGATGCGTGCGCTGCGCCGTCAGGTGCTCACGCACGATGTGGATCGCTGGGCCCGTTCGTTCCTCGACACCCTCGCCAACACCGGCGCCGCCGGACGCGCGCTGATCGCGCCGGGTGAGGCCGGCGAACCCGACCCCACCTGACGGCTCTCTTCTAGATCGGGGTCAACCGGCTGACGAGCCAACGCCCGTCCTGCTTTTCGAGTTCGACGCGCACCCGACTGCCGCTGCTCACCGCTTCGGGGTTCTCCGAACTCGTCGTGATCTGGTTGAGGAACAGCAGGGTCACAGCGTTGTCGGCGTCGGCGGAGACCACCGACGACGCCTGCACGCTCACCTGCACGCTGATCGCTTTCTCCTTGGCGCCCGGCGCGATGATGTTCTTCATCAGATTCGTGTACTCGTCGCGGAAGTCGCCGGTGAGACCCTCCGCGGCGGTGTCGGTCTGCGCGTCCACCTGGTCGTGGGTGTAGGCGAGCATCGCGACCGCCTGTTCCTCCGCAGCGACCCTTGCCTCCGTCCGTGCCGTCTCGGCGGCGGACTGCTGGACGGTGCCGTAGGCGAGCCATCCCACCAGGACCGCGAAAACCACTGCCACGAAAGACAATCCGATCGCGATGTGTGGCAGGTACGAGGCCTTCGGATCCGAAATCGCGTCCGGGACGGAGGTGTCGGCGGCCGAGGTCTCGGCGGCGGTGGATCCGTCCTTCTCTGCGGTCCCACCGGCCACAGTGTCGTCGGTCGTCTTGTCGAGCGTCACGCGATCGTCCTTCTCGTCGGTCACGGCACGAACTCCACCTTCGACGCCAGCAATCTGCCGTTCTCGTCGCAGATCGTCACCCGCAGACGGAAGTCGCGTGCTTCCGGTTCGGTCTGGTCGGCGTTGCTCACCATCGCGCGGGAGGCGACGAGCGACGACGCGCACGTGCCGTCCTCGTTCTGTATCCCCGCTTCGAGGACCTCACCGGTGGTGTCGACGCCGGCCTGTTGCACGACCTCCACGAAAGGCCCTTCGCGGCCCTCGAACTCGGCCTTGAAATCGCCCGTCGCGCCTTCGAGCAGACGTGCGACGTCGGCGTCGGCGGTATCGGCGTTGATGGTGGTCAGGTTGAGCACCGTCTGCCGCGCGGCCTGCAGGTACGCCTCCCGCTTCTCGTCGCGTTCGTTCGCGGACTGCCTGTCGACGATGAGCCAGGCACCGGCCGCGACGAGCGCGATGACCAGTACGGACGCGATGATCGCGACCGGCTTGGCCCATGCCGGCTTCGTCTTCTTGTCGATCTCGTCTGCCATCAGCCCTGCTGCGCCTTCATGTAACTCTCCAAGCTCCGATCTCCACCGAGATCGGCGTGCGTGTACACGGTGCCGTCGGGACCAATGTACGTCCCGGTCTGCGGATCGATCCGTCGCGCCGCGACCCCCGCGGGAGCCGTGTCGTCTCCCCCGCCGTAGGAAGCGGGTGTGGGTGCGACGTTCTCCGAGGCCACCGGTGTCGGCGGTCCGGTCCACGGATTGTCCGAATAGGTAGGGCTGTACCCGGTGCGGCACGTGTCGGGCGTCGGTGCGCGACGGCCCGGGTACTCCATGCACGGTACGTTCCGGGCGCCGCGGACCGCGTTCGGATAGTCCTGTGGCAGTTGACAGAAGATGTCGCCGGGTGTGTCGACCACGGAGGTATCGGCCGGACTGCGCCACTGCTCCGGCGGCACGAAGCCTGCCAGGCACGGCGGCGGATCGTTGACCTGCAGGTGGAAGTCCACCACGGCACCGTCCTCGGGCGGGCCGGCGCCGGCCGCGGTGATCAGGGCCGTCGTCATCGGCGGGTACAGCACCAGGATCTGCTCGATGCCGGCGTTGTAGACCACACCCACCTCTCCGACGCTCACCAGATTCGCAAGCAGCAACGGCAGGGTCGGCTTCAGTTCCTGCAACAGGGATTCGGTTTCGGCAGCGGCACCCGGTCCGACGTCGAGCAGTGCTCGCAGGTCGGGGTCGCTCTCGCGCAGGCGGTCGGTGAAGGTGACCATGTCGCGTGTCCACGACCGGATCGCATCGCTCGTGACCACCTGCGTGTCGAGCAGCGGACCGATCTGGTCGATCAACTGCCGTGTCTCGGCACTGTTCGCCGAGGCCTCCTGCACGAACAGGCGCGTCGAGTCGATCAGTTCCTGCAGTTCGGGTCCGGAGCCGTTGAACGCGTCGAACGCCTCGTCCACCACGGTCTGCAGCCGGGTGTCGCTGATCGAGGCGAGCAACACGTCGGCCTGGTCGAGCAGGGCACCGACCTCCTGCGGCACGCTCGTGCGGTCGATCGGGATCACGTCGCCGTCGGCCAGGCGTTCGCCGCCCGAACCGTCGGCTCGGGGAACGAGATCGACGTACTGTTCGCCGACAGCCGAGACGCTGCGCACCGCCGCGTCCACATCGGCGGGAATCTTCGCGTCGCTGTCGATGGACAGCAACGCCTCGACCCCTGTCGGCGACAGGGCGACGCTCCGCACGGTGCCGACGGTGTTTCCGCGATAGGTGACGTTCGAGTGCGGATACAGACCGCCGGTCGACTGCAGTTCGACGACGATCTCGTACCGTCCGATCCCGAACAGCGCCGGCAACTTCACGTACATCAGCGACATCACGACGAGTCCGACGACCGTGAGGATCGCGAAGATCGTGAGCTGGATGCGGACGAACCGCGTGAGCATCATGGTGCGGGCACCCCCAGGGGCAGGCCGGGAATGGTGATCTCACCGATGCCGGGGATCGTCAGTTTCCCTTCGGGACCGGGAGGCGGCGGCGGGGGTGGTTCGAGCGGTGCGCGGAACGGGTCCGTCGCCTGTGCGGCGAGTCCCGCGTCGCGGCCGAGGATACCTTCCGGGCCGGCGAGGCGTCCCGCGAGCGGCGTCCCGGACAGGAAGTTCAGGTCGAGGCGGTCGAGGGTGAGGTCGATCGTCATCGCGAGGTTCGCGTAGTCGCCGCGGATGATGTTGTTGATGCCCGCCTGCGGGAAGGGATAGGTGAGCAGCACACCGAGCACCTCGGTCAGGGCACTGCCCGAATCGGCCAGGGCCTTCAACGTCGGCGCGAGCCCTTCGAGATTCGCCTTCAGATCGTCGTTCGAGGTCTCGACGATCCGGCTCGCCACGGTGCTCAGTTCACCGAGCGAACTCATCGCGGCGGTGAGGTTCGAACGCTGATCCGAGAGCACCTCCAGCGCGGGTGGCAACTCCTCGAGGGCGCGGACGAGTGTCGCGTTCTGGTCGTCGACGGTCGCGGCCAGCCGGTCCATGCCCTCCAGCGCCGCGATGATGTCGCCGCGCTGCGTG
Organism: Rhodococcus sp. DMU2021; assembly: GCF_019641445.1. NCBI lineage: Bacteria > Bacillati > Actinomycetota > Actinomycetes > Mycobacteriales > Nocardiaceae > Rhodococcus > Rhodococcus sp. DMU2021. Next base: position 182,783 of record NZ_JAIFKB010000007.1, on the reverse strand, counting down.
TCGAGGGTGGACACCAGTTCGTCCAGGCGCGGGAGCAGATTCCGGATCGAGTCCTCCCGGCCGACGAGCGCCGCGTTCAGTTCGGTGGTGATGTCGTTGATCTGCGCGAGTCCACCACCGTTGAGCACCACCGACAGCGACGAGAGTGTCTGTTCGGTGGTCGGATACGCACCGGCGCGTTCGAGCGGGATGACGTCGCCGTCCTCGAGCCGGCCCTGCGGGGGTTCGCCGACGGGCGGGATCAGTTCGAGGTGTTGCGACCCGAGCAGACTCGTCTGCCCGATCCGGGCGAGCGAGTTGGCCGGAACGATCACGCCTTCGTCGAGCGAAACCGTCACGAGCGCGTGCCAGCCGTCGAGTTCGATCCCCGAGATCGACCCCACAGTGACGTCGTCGACCCGCACGGGCGAGTTCTGGGTCAGGGTCGTCACGTTGGGCATCTCGATCTGCACCTCGTAGGCACCCTCCCCGCGGCCGGCGCTGCCGGGCATGGGAATCGAGTTGAGTCCGTCCCACTCGCAGGCGGTGAGCGTCGTGCTCACCGCGACCGCGGTGGCCGCGACGCCCAGGCGGCGGAACATCGAGCGGCCGGTCATCGCACTCCTCCCGGCTGCAGCAGAGAACCCAGATCCTGCGGGACCTGCAGCGACGGCAGGCCACCGAGGATCCCGTCGACCGGCGACGCGGTCTCCGAGGACGACGGCTCGGGCGCGGTGCCACGACCTGCCGACGCCTCCTCGAGCCAGGTTTCGGTGTAGACGATGTCGTCGGGGAAGGCCTGCACACCGGCGAGCGGATTGACCAGCAGCGGAAGGTAGTTGGCGTTGATGGACGACAGCACCGGGCCGAGTTGCTGGCGGCACAGTTCCTCGCTGCGCTCGGAGGTCGCGTTCGCGGCGGCCGCGACCGACCCGCACATCCACTCGACGGGGTTGGCGAGGTTGTTGATCGCGAGCGCGCCCGTGAGCGACCCCTGCGCCGGCTTGTAGATGTTGTAGAAGTTCGCGAGGGAGGTCGGGCCGGAGTGCAGCACCCGCTCGATCTCGGGACGTTTGCGGACCAGCACCTCGGTCGCATCGGCCAGCCGCTCCACCGATTCGGTGAGCTCGGCCCGGTTGTCCTGCACGAACCGCTGTACGTCGCCGACGGCGATGTTCAACTCGGACAAGGAGACACCGAGCTGGTCGGAGCTCTGCGCGAGCACGTCCGAAACCGACGCGAGACGACCGCCGAACTGCACGATCTGTTCGTTGCTCGACGAGAGGACCGACACGAAGGTCTGCAGGTTGCGGATCGTCGAGAACAGATCGGTGCGTCCCTCCGAGAGCGTGCGCATCGTGTCCGACAGCTCCCGAAGGGCCTCGCGCACGGTCTGCCCGTTGCCCTCGAGATTCTCGGCCGCGGTGTCGATGAACCGGCCGAGAGATCCCTGCGGATCGAGTTCCTCGGGACCGAGCGCTTCGGACAATCGCATCAGTTCGGTCTTGATCTGGTCCCACTCCACGGGAGAGGCCGTGCGCTGCATCGGGATCGTCGCGCCGTCCTCGATGGTCGGGCCACCCGAGTACACAGGGGTGAGCTGGACGAAGCGCGCCGAGACGAGACTCTGCGCGATGACGACGGCACTCGCATCGGACGGGATCTCGACGCCGTCGTCGACCTTCATCGTCACCTGTACGAGGTCGTCGCGGGGTTCGATGTCGCTGATGCGCCCCACCGAGACGCCGAGCACCCGCACGTCGTCGCCCTCGTACAGGCCGCTGGTGGACGCGAATTCGGCGTGGATCGTGCGTTTGCCGAGGTCCGGCAGGACGAACACGGCGAGGGCGCCGAGCACGAGCACGACGACGGCGCCGATGATCACCGGCACCAGCAGGGGTGGGCGACGGCGGGCGGTCGTCGGGGCGGTATCGGTACTCATTCGCCGTCCCTCTTGATAGTCGGGGGCCCGTCCGGGATCACGTCCTGGAGATCCTCGGGGAGAAGATCGGGCGCGACCTGGCTGTCCACGAGGGCCTTCCACCACGGCGCCGGCAGGATGTTGGACACGTAGGCGTTGAAGAACGGTCCGCTGGCGACGGATTCCCCGAGTGCGCTGATGTACGGGCCCAGGCCGTCGAGCGCCCCGGCGATGTTCTCCTTGTTCGCCTGCAGGTTGGCCGTCACGAGGTTGAGCTTCTCGAGTGTCGGTGCCATCTGCGCCTGGTTGTCCTGCACGAGCCCGGTGAGCTGACGTGAGACGGAGGAGATGTTCGCGATCAGTTCGGTGATGGCGTCGCGGCGCAGGCTCAATTCGCCGAACAGGGCGTTCGCGTCGACGATGAGCGCGTTGACCTGGTCGCTGCGCTCGGCCAGGATGCCCGTCACGCTCTCGGCACGCTCGAGCAGTTGGTGCAACGACTCGTCGCGGGCGTTGATCGACTGCGACAGGCGGGTCATGCCCTCCAGGGCGCCCTGGATCTCGGGCGGGGTGTTCTCGAGGGTTTGCGACAGCGCGTCGAGCGAGTCGTTGATGCGATCGGTGTCGAGTTCGGAGACGGTCGTCGTGAGATCGCCGAGTGCGTCGGTCAGTGAGTACGGCGAATTGGTGTGCTCGATACCGATGATCGAGTTCGGGCGCATCACACCGTCGCCACCGGGGCGCAGCGCCAGCGATTTCCGGCCGAGCACGGTGTTGGTCTTGATGTCGGCTCCGGTGGTGTCGCCGAGCCCGATACCGTCCCGGATGCGGAAACTCACCAGCACGGCCTGACCGTCGAGGCGCACCTCGGTGACGTCGCCGACGTTCACGCCGGCGAGCATGACGTCGTCGCCGGGCACCAGACCGCCGGCGTCCTGGAATCGCGCCGAGTAGCTCAGGCCCCCGGAGAGGAAGTGCAGCTGGTCGTACTGCAGACCGGCGAGAACGATCGCGGCGGACACGGCCAGGCCGATGATGCCCGTCCGGATGTAGTTGGGGTCACGGGGTGCACTCATTCGACCTTCGCACACCTTCCCGTGTCGTGGTTCGCCGTGGTGTACCGGATGGTGGTGCCGTCCGGTCCGGAGAACTTGAAAGTATTGGCACAGAGGAAGAATTGGAAGAAGTTTCCGTATGCACCCACGCGGATGAGTTTCTTGTAGTCGGAGGGCAGGCGTTCGAGCGTGCGGTTGATGTCATCCTTGCCGAGGTCGAGCTGGGTCATGGTGCGGTTCGTCTCGGCGATGACCGTCTGCAAGTCGGGCCGGTTGTTCTGCAACAGCGCGGCGAGATCCGCGGTGCCGGAGGCGATCGGCGGGATCGACGCGCCGATGGGATCACGATCGGCGGACAGCCCGCCCACCAGGGTGTGCAGCTGTTCGATCGTGTTCTCGAACTCGCGGTCGTGATCGTCGATCGTGCCGAGGACGGCGTTGAGGTTGTCGATGACGTCGCCGATCAGCTGGTCGCGGTCGGCGAGTGAGTTGGTGAACGAGTTGGTGTTCCCCAGCAGCGACACGAGCGTGTCGCCCTGCCCCTGGAAGACCTGCAACAGAGCTCCGGAGAGGTCGTTGACCTGCTGCGCGTCGAGGCCCTGCAACAGCGGCTTGAACCCGCCGAGGAGCAGGTCGAGATCGAGGGCGGGTTCGGTCTGCTCGATCGGGATGTTGCCACCGGCGGGCAGGACGTCGACGCTGCCGGCACCTTCGAGCAGTTCGAGATACCGGTCGCCGACGAGGTTCTCGTATCGCACGGTGGCGCGGGTGCCGGTGAACAGCGTGTGTTTCGCGTCCACGTCGAACTCGATCTCGGCGGTGTTGTCGCGGCCGATGTCGACCTTCTTCACCGAACCGACCTGCACCCCGGCGATGCGGACCTTGTCGCCGGCACCGAGACCGGAGACGTCCGTGAAGGTGGCCCGGTAGTTCTCGGTGCCGGTGAACCGCGCCTGGCTGAACACGACGGCCAGCCCGGCGAAGATCAACGTCATCGTGACGGCGAAGATCAGGAACTTGACGGTGGTCGCTCTCATGGTCACCGCCCGCCCGCGAGATGGTCGCCGAACAGGTACTGGAAGATCGTCGGGTAGCGGATCCAGGCTTCCGTTGCGGGCTTGTAGGGCGTTTCGCCGGTGTTCGACACGACGAACGGCGCGTGACCGTCTCGGCGCGGGTCGAAGTTCGGCAGGCCCCAGCAGTTCGGTCCGCCGGTCGCGCCGACCACGGGCAGATCCTGGGCGTCGTTGTACGGCGTCGCGCCACCCATGAAGCTGGTGCTCAGCATCAGCGCGGCGTACTCCCCGGTGCCGGCCATCGGTTCGAACGCCACCCGGGCGTCGTTGAGACCGACTATGAAGCAGGTCAATTGCGGCGAGTACTCACCGAGCAGGCCGGTGGTGCGGCTCAGGCCGTCGAGTGCGGTGGTCAACTGTGTTTCGTTCTCCCCCAGGACGTCCCGTCCGGTGTTCGCGAGACCGGTGAGGTTCATCAGTAGCAGATCGAGTTGCTGTTGTTCGTCGACGACGGTGTTGCCGACGTCGGTGGCGTTGCCGATCGTGGTCATGAGGTCGGGGGCCGTGTCGGCGTAGACGTCGGTCACCTGCGCAGCCGAGACGAGGTCGGCCTGCAGTTGCGGCAGCGACGGATTCATCTCGGCGAGATACGCATCGGCCTCGGCCAGGGCGGCACCGAGGGCGTCGCCGCGTCCGTTGAGCGCTTCCGACAGCGCGCCGAGGGTGGCGTTGAGCTTCTCGGGCTGGATCTGGGCGAGCACGTCGGACAGGTGCTCGAAGACCGTGTTGAACTCGACGGTGACGTTGTCGGCCGCGATTACGGCGCCTTCCTGCATCGGCACCGAGGACGGATCGTCGGGGACGACGATGTCGACGAACTTGGCACCGAAGACGGTGGTGGATTCGATCGCCACCCGTGCGTTCGACGGGATGAGCTGCATCTGCCCGGGCTGCATGTCGAGATGCAGGACCGCACCGGCCGGTGTGTGCTCGATCGACGCCACGCGGCCCACCTCGACGCCGCGCATCGTCACCTTGGCGTCGGGTTCCATCACCAGACCCGACCGGGGCGAGGTGACGGTGAGCGGGACCGTCGAGGTGAACCCACCGGCGAACATCGTCAGTGCCACCGCGACGATCGCGGCGAGGCCGCCCACGAGACCGAAGGCGGCGAACTTCTTCTTCCACGAAGGAGTGTCCATGTCGCGCGCCCTATCCCGACAGGTTGAAGTTGCCGGTCGCGCCGTAGACGGCGAGCGAGATGAGCAGGGTGACGGTGACGACCGCGACGAGCGAGGCCCGCACCGCGTTGCCGACCGCGACACCCACACCGACGGGGCCGCCACCTGCGGTGAAACCGTAGTAGGTGTGGATGAGCATCACGGCGATCGCCATCACGATGGCCTGGACGAACGACCACAGGATGTCGGTGGGTATCAGGAAGGTCGTGAAGTAGTGGTCGTACACGCCCGCCGACTGGCCGTAGAGCACCACCGTCGCGAAGCGGCTCGCGACGAACGAGGCGATCACGGCGAGCGAGTACAGCGGGACGATCGCGATCATCCCGGCGAGCACGCGCGTGGACACCAGATACGGGATGGACGGGATCGCCATGGTCTCGAGCGCGTCGATCTCCTCGGAGACACGCATGGCGCCGAGCTGGGCGGTGGAGCCGGCGCCGATGGTGGCCGCCAGCCCGATGCCGGCGATCGTCGGGGCCGCGATACGCACGTTGATGAAGGCCGCGAAGAAGCCGGTGAGCGCTTCGACACCGATGTTGCCGAGTGAGCTGAAGCCCTGCACGGCGATGATGCCGCCGGTGAAGAGCGTCAGGAAGCCGACGATCACGACGGTGCCGCCGATGACGGCGAGTGCGCCGGTGCCCATGCTGATCTCGGCGACCAGACGCACCGTCTCCTTGGGGTAGTGCATCAGCGCCCGGGGGACCGTCGCGAGGGCGCGCCCGAAGAACAGCGCCTGCTCCCCCACCCGGTCCACGGTGGACGACGCACGTGTCATGCGCCGAACCGCACGGGGGAAGCGCCAGGACATCACTGCCATGAAATCTCCGCTCCCCTCATCCCGCGGTCAGCTTGATGCCGACGGCCGTGACGAGGAGGTTGACCACGAACAGCGCCATGAACGCGAACACGACCGTCTGGTTGACGGCGTCACCGACACTCTTCGCTCCACCTTTGACATTGAGACCGAGATAGGACGCGACCAGCCCCGCGATCATGCCGAACAGCCCCGCCTTGACCTGGGAGATCATCAGTTCTCCGAAGCCGGTGAGCAGGGTGATGCCGTTGATGAACGCGCCGGGGTTGACGTCCTGGAGGAAGACCGAGAAGGCGAACCCGCCGAGGATGCCGATCGTGCACACGAGACCGTTGAGCAGTAGGGCAACGACGGTGGACGCGAGCACCCGGGGCACGACGAGACGCTGGATCGGATCGATGCCGAGCACACGCATCGCGTCGATCTCCTCGCGGATGGTGCGCGCCGCGAGATCGGCGCAGATCGCGGTGGCGCCGGCACCGGCGACGATGAGCACCGTGACCATGGGACCCACCTGCGTCACCGCGCCGAGGGCCGCACCCGCTCCGCTGAGGTCGGCCGCGCCGATCTCCCGGAGCAGGATGTTGAGGGTGAAGCTCACCAGAACCGTGAACGGCACCGCGACGAGCACGGTGGGCACGAGCGAGACGCGTGCGACGAACCATGCCTGGTCGATGAACTCGCGCCGTTGGAAGGGGCGACGGAAGGCCGCCCGGGCGGTCTCGCCGGTCATGGCGAACAGTCCGCCGACGGCCCGTAAGGGAACCTCGAGGAGGTCTATCATCGTGTGCCCCCTTCGATCCTCACGTCGTCGGCGCGCGGCCGATCGATGGCGTGTGCTGTGACCCGGGTCATAGTAACTAGAACGTGTTCACCTGTCAAAGATTCGTCGAGGGGCATCTCGATCCATTTCCGTCCGAACGGACACACGGGCGTCGACCGACGCGTATCGACACGCTCATAAGTGGTTTTACGCTGGGGTTTCGGTGAGATTCTCGACGCCGGGCCCGAGCTCGATCACCTCGGCACGAGAGGCCGTCACGGCCCGATCGGGTCGTCGCAGTAGGGGAAAAAATTAGAACACGTACCAAGCCAAATTACGGGGCCCGGCGAGAGCCGGAGGAACGGCCCGAGTGGGCGTGACGCTACCGGAACCCCGGTGTCCGTCATCCGTAGTTGCAGGATCCCGGCCCGGGGACGAAGACACGACATCCCCTGCTGTCCCCGAACGGGAACAGCAGGGGATGCCGGAACTACAGATCGAGAGCCGCCGAGGCCGAGAACGTCCGGCCCGGATCACGATCGGCGAAGTAACCGCCGAGCTCGTCGGCGAGCGCTGCGGGGGTCCACTGCCCGTCGGCGTCGAAACGCTGCTCGACGACCGGCGCGGCCATCAGGGCCACCATGGGTCCGTAGACGATGAAGACCTGCCCGTTGACGCGCCCGGCCGCCGGGGAGGCGAGATAGGCGACCAGATTCGCGACGTGGTCGGGCGAGAGCGGATCGATGCCGTCGTCCGGCGCACCACCGAAGACCGCCTCGGTCATCGACGTCCGCGCTCGCGGGCAGATCACGTTGGCGCGGACACCGTACCGCTCGAGACCACGGGCGGCCGAGAGGGTGAGCGCGGTGATGCCGGCTTTGGCGGCACCGTAGTTGGGTTGCCCGGGCGGCCCGAGCAGACCGGCCTCCGAGGACGTGTTGACCAGACGCCCGTAGACGGGGCCACCCTCCTGCTTCGACCGGTCGCGCCAGTAGGCCGCAGCATTGCGGGACAACAGGAAGTGACCACGCAGGTGCACTGCGACCACCGAATCCCACTCGTCGTCGGACATGTTGGGCAGCATCCGATCCCGCGTGATGCCTGCATTGTTGACGACGATGTCGAGACCACCGAACTTGCCGTGCGCCGCGGCGAGCATCGCATCGGCCGTCTCACGCTCGGCGACGCTGCCGGGCACGAACTCCGCCTCGGCACCGAGATCGCGGATCCGCGCGAGGGTGTCCTCCACCGCGTCGTTCTCCACGAGATCGTTGACCACCACCGATGCTCCGGCCCGCGCGAGCGCGAGCGCCTCGGCACGTCCGAGTCCCGCTCCGGCTCCCGTGACGACGGCGACCCGCCCTTCGAGAGACACCCGATCGTCGTTCTCCGCGCCACCGTTGGCGTCCGCACTCATCCACGTACTCCTCGAGATTCGGGCCGATTGCCGGCCGCACGCCGGTACTCTCCCCACCAGGACCCGGGGGCACCGAGAATGTAGAACTTGTTATTTTTCCTGACAAGGGTCGGTGCCGGTCACCGTCCGACGCTCATGCCTCGGCGAGGGCCGCACGCGGGCACTGGGCGACGGCCTCGCGGACGACGTCCTCGCTACCCTCGGGTACGGGATGCGTGACGATCAGCTCGTCGTCGTCGTTGAGATCGAAGACGTCGGGCGCCAGCCCGACACACACGCCGTTCGCTTCACAGCGGTCGAAGTCGACCTTGACATCCATTCCGGGACCTCGCTTCACATTCGCGCCGACCGATCGAGTCCAGACTAGAACGCGTTCCAATTCTGTGCAATGATTCGCGATGATCCCACAGAGACGATTCGCGGGGACACGCAGCGACGAAACGGAGCGTTCGTGGACATCTCCTACACCCCCGGGCAACAAGCCCTCCGCGAGGAATTGCGGGCCTATTTCGCACAGATCATGACACCCGAGCGCCGCGAGGCGCTCGCGGCCACGACCGGGGAGTACGGCTCCGGCAACGTGTACCGCGAGGTCGTGCAGCAGATGGGCAAGGACGGCCGGCTCACCCTCGGGTGGCCCGAGGAGTACGGTGGCCAGAACCGTTCCGCGATGGACCAACTGATCTTCACCGACGAGGCGGCCATCGCCGGCGCGCCCGTCCCCTTCCTCACCATCGACTCGGTCGCGCCGACGATCATGCACTACGGCACGGACGAGCAGAAGGAGTTCTTCCTCCCTCGCATCTCCGCGGGCGAACTGCACTTCTCGATCGGCTATTCCGAACCCGGCGCCGGCACCGACCTCGCCTCCCTGCGCACCACCGCGGTGCGCGACGGCGACGAGTGGGTCATCAACGGGCAGAAGATGTGGACGAGCCTGATCGCCTACGCCGACTACGTCTGGCTCGCCGCGCGCACCAACCCGGATGTCAAGAAGCACAAGGGGATCAGCGTCTTCATCGTGCCGACCGACGCTCCCGGCTTCTCGTACACCCCCGTGCACACCATGGCCGGCCCCGACACGAGCGCCACCTACTACCAGGACGTGCGCGTCCCGGCGTCCGCACTCGTCGGCGAGGTCGACGGCGGCTGGGCACTCATCACCAACCAGCTCAACCACGAGCGGGTCGCGCTCACCTCCGCCGGCCCCGTGCGCACCGCACTGACCGAGGTCCGGCGCTGGGCGCAGGAGACGCATCTGCCCGACGGGCGACGGGTGATCGACCAGGAATGGGTCCAGATCAACCTGGCACGCGTCCACGCCGAGGCCGAATACCTGCAGCTGATGAACTGGGACATCGCCTCGAGCGCCGGCACGACCCCGCTCGGCCCGGAGGCCGCCTCCGCCAACAAGGTGTTCGGAACCGAATTCGCGACCGAGGCCTACCGGTTGCTCATGGAGGTCCTCGGACCCGCGGCGACGGTACGGCAGAACTCGGCCGGCGCGCTGCTCCGCGGACGGATCGAACGCATGCACCGCAGTTCCCTCATCCTCACCTTCGGTGGCGGCACCAACGAGGTCCAGCGCGACATCATCGCGATGACCGCTCTCGGCCAGCCGCCCGCCAAGCGTTAGAAAAGGACGCGCACCGTGGACTTCACCCTTACCGAGGCCCAGCAGGATCTCGCAGAACTGACCCGCAGCATCGTCGCGGACATCGTCACCAACGAGCACCTGCGCACACTCGACGCCTCCGAGGACCGCCTCGACCGCACCCTGTGGGACACGCTCGCATCGTCGGGCGTGCTCGGCGCCGCTCTTCCCGAGTCGCTGGGCGGAGACGGTTACGGCCCGCTCGAGCAGGCGAGCATCCTGCGCGAACTCGGCCGCGGCGTCGCCGCCGTCCCGTACATCGGCTCGATCGCCGCGTGCGCGTCGGCGATCGCGGAGTTCGGCGCCGCCGAGCAGCAGGCCGAGTGGGGACGCCCTGCGGCGACCGGCGAGCAGATCCTCTCCGCCGCGCTCGCCGAGGAACTGAACCCCGATCCCACGACCCCGGCGACCCGGGCGCAGGCCACCGGCGACGGTCACGTGCTCGACGGCGTGAAGATCGTCGTCGACTCGGCGCCGGTCGCCGACGGTTTCCTCGTCCCGGCCACCATCGGCGACTCGGTGTCGGTCTTCCTCGTGCGACCCGACGATCCGGGTGTCTCGATCACCCGTCAGCAGACCACTGACTTCGACAGTCGCGGCATCGTCACCCTCGAGCAGGTCGCGCTCCCGGCCGATCGTGTCCTCGGCACCGACGGCCTCGCCGTGGCGACGTGGTTGCGCGACCGCAGCCTGCTCGGCTCCGCCGCCTACCAATGCGGCGTCCTCGAGCAGGCGCTCGAGCTCACCGCGCAGTACGCGCGCGAACGCGTCCAGTTCGACCGCCCGATCGGCAGTTTCCAGGCCGTCTCCCAGCGACTCGCCGACGCCTATATCGACGTCAAGGCGGTGCGTCTGACGTTGTGGCAGGCCGCCTTCCGCATGGCTTCGGGTGAGCGTCACGACGACGCCCTGCGCACCGCGGCCTTCTGGGCTGCCGATGCGGGACATCGTGTCGCGCACACCACCGTGCACGTGCACGGCGGTGTCGGACTCGACGAGGACCATCCGGTGCACCGCTACTTCCTCGCGGCCAAGCACCACGAGTTCCTGCTCGGCTCCGCCACCGACCAGTTGCGCGCGCTCGGACGCGAACTCGCCGACGTCCCGGCCTGATCGCATGTCCGCCTTCACCGTCACCGAACTGCTCGAACGACTCGCCGACGTCGACGATCGAGGACTGCGCTTCGAGGAGACCGAGCTGTCCTGGCGCGAACACGTCGCACAGTCCCGGCGACGCGCCGCATTGCTGCGCGACCTGCTCGACGGCCCGGCACCGAAGCACATCGGGATCCTCATGGACAACGTCCCGGAGTTTTCGTTGCTGCTCGGCGCCGCGGCCTTCTCCGGTTCGGTGGTGGTGGGCCTGAACACGACCCGGCGCGGTGCGGCGCTCGCCCGCGACATCACGCTCGCCGACTGCCGGGTCGTGTTCACCGAGGCCGCACATGCGTCACTGTTCGACGGTGTGGATCTCGGCGACGTGCGGGTGATCGACGTCGACTCCCCCGAGTGGACGGCGATGCTCGCCCCGTTCACCGGCACGGTCGTGGAGACTGCCGCGCATTCCCCCGACGACCTGTTCATGCTGATTTTCACGTCGGGCACGAGCGGCGACCCGAAGGCCGTGCGGTGCACGCACCGCAAGTTCACCGATCCCGCGACGATGCTCGCCACGCGGTTCGGTCTCGGCTCCGACGACACCGTGTACGTGTCGATGCCCCTGTTCCACTCCAACGCGATGATCGCCGGCTGGTCGGTCGGACTCGCCGCGCGCGGCAGCATCGCCCTGCGTCGCCGGTTCTCGGCGTCGGGTTTCCTTCCCGACGTCCGCCGTTACGGCGTGACCTTCGCGAACTACGTCGGCAAGCCGCTGTCGTATGTGGTGGCGACTCCCGAGCAGCCCGACGACCACGACAACCCGCTGCGCATCGTGTACGGCAACGAGGCGTCGGCCGACGACGTCACCGAGTTCACGCGGCGCTTCGGCGCGCGGGTGGTCGACGGGTTCGGCTCGACCGAGGGCGGCATCGCGATCGCGTCGGCACCCGACGTCCCGGCCGGCGCCCTCGGTCGGCTTCCCGAGGGCATCGAGATCCTCGATCCCGAGACGGGGCGACGCTGCCCTCCGGCGGTGTCGGACGCGAACGGCAGGATCACCAACGCCGACGCCGCGACGGGCGAGCTCGTCAACGTGCGCGGTGCCGGTCTGTTCGACGGCTACTACAACAATCCCGAGGCCGACGTCGAACGCCTCCGCGACGGGCGCTATCACAGCGGCGACCTCGCCTACCAGGACGAGAACGGTTTCGTGTACTTCGCTGGGCGCAGTTCGGGCTGGCTCCGGGTGGACGGTGAGAATCTCGGTGCGGCGCCCATCGAGCGCATCCTGATGCGGTACGAGGGCTTCGCTCAGGTCGCGGTGTACGGGGTGCCCGACCGGCAGGTCGGCGACCGCGTGATGGCCGCCGTGATTCCCGCTGCGGATTCCGACTTCGATCCCGCCGCTTTCGCGCGTTTCCTCGATGCACAGACCGATCTCGGCCCCAAGCAGCTGCCCACCCTGATCCGTATCTGCCGCGAATTCCCCCGCACCGCGACTTTCAAGGTCCTGACCCGTTCTCTGGCCGCCGAACGCTGGTCCTGCACCGATCCGGTCTGGATTCGGGAACGTGGCGATTCCGAATTCCGGCTGTTGTCGGACGAACTGGCGCAGCTTCTCGAACCGGCCTCCCTCGGCACTTCTGCGCGATAGCGTCGTCGCCCCTCGGCCGACGCGCCCCCGCGCGTACAGTTGTGCCGCGGCGGTGGTTGTTCGGCGACAAGTCCGGAAGGACTTCCGTCGCCGTCGAGTCGAGTGACGGGCGGGGCCGATGGACACCGACGGGTCATCCGGAGGGGCGGAGCGCACGCCCGACGGCAGATATGTGGTGGTGAACGGGCGGCGCTGGCGTGCCACCGATCCCACGATTCCTGAACCGTTGCAAAAGCAACTCGTGGCGGAGTTGATGCGCGCTCGGCGTCTCGTGAAGAGCGACGGCGACTCCGCACGGCACCGCGTCCAGGACGCGAAGGTCGCGCTCGGTGAACGCGGGCATCCGTGGTGGGAACCACGCGACGAGTATGCGGATCGTGAACGGCTGGCGGCCACGATCTGCGCGCTGCTCCGGGAACGGGATCCGTCCACCATCTGTCCCAGCGACGCCGCGCGGGTCGCGGGTGGCGACTCGTGGCGCGACCTCATGGACGCCGCACGCTCGGTGGCCGCCGAACTCGAACGCAGCGGCCACGTGGTGATCACGCAGAAGGGCGAGCCGGTGGACATGGAGACGGCACGAGGCCCGATCCGGATTGCACCCGGACCGAACCTCGAGCACCCTCGTCCCTCCCCGTGAGACGAATCCGAGCGATGATGATGTCGACACCGGCGTCGGCGTGCTTGCGGGCCTGCTTCGGCGAACCGCACAGCGCCGCGACCTTGCGACCGGCTTTGTGGATGTGCTCGATCATGTCGGCCGGCGGGGTGCCGAGTGCGTTGGCGATGAGCGTGACCTTCGGATGCTGCAGCGCCACCTCCACCTGCGGGGTGACCTTGCGCGGAAGGCACGCAACAACGGACGAAGGCTCGCAACACCGGTAGTGACTGCCGACGTTGCGAGCCTTCGCCTCGCGTTGCGTACCTCAGATGATTCCGCGCTCGCGCAGTTCCTTCTGCTCGATGTCGCTCAGTCCGAGGATCTCGCCGTAGACCGCCGCGTTGTCGTATCCCGCGACGGGCGGGCCGGCACGACGCACCGAACCCGGCGTCCCGGTGAGCGTCGGCACCACACCGGGGCCGAGTACGTCTGCGCCGGTGCGCTCGTCGTGATGCGGAACGATCATGTCCCGTGCCTGGAACTGCGGATCGGCGACGACCTCCGCGACGGTGTTCACCGGCCCGGACACCACACCCGACGACGACAGGTGCGCCAGCAGGTCGTCGAGCGTCCACGTCGCCGCCCACTCGCCGATGAGGGTGTCGAGCTCGTCCTGGTTCACGCCGCGCGCGAGGTGGTCGGCGAAGCGCGGGTCGTCGGCGAGCTCGGGGCGCTCCATCGCCGCGCACAGGCGACGGAAGACGGTGTCCTGGTTGGCGGCGATGACGATCCACATGTCGTCGGACGTCCGGTACAGGTTCGACGGGGCGATGCCCTCGAGCCGGGTGCCGGAGGGGCCGCGGACGACGCCTGCGACGTCGTAGTCGGGGATCACCGATTCCTGGATCGCGAGGCACGCCTCGGTGAGCGCCACGTCGACGACCTGCCCACGTCCGGTCCGTTCGCGGCCGAGCAGCGCGGCGAGGATGCCCTGCACGGCGAACATCCCGGCGAGGGAGTCGCCCAGGGAGAGCGCGAGTCGCGGGGGCGCCTGCCCGGGATAGCCGTTCAGGTGCCGCAGACCGCTCTCAGCCTCGGCCACGGACGCGTAGCCGGCCTGCCCGGCCTTGGGACCGGTCTGCCCGTATCCGGAGACGCGAGCCAGCACGATGCCCGGATTGATCTCGGAGAGCAGGTCGTAGCCGAGCCCCCACTTCTCGAGCGTGCCGGGACGGAAGTTCTCGACCACCACGTCGGACTCGGCGACGAGACGCCGGAACAGTTCCTGCCCGTCGGGCGCCCGGAGATCGAGGGTGACGCAGCGCTTGTTGCGCGCGTGCACCGTCCAGAAGAAGCGATGCCCGTCCCGCTCGCCCTGCCCCCAGGTGCGGAGCGGGTCGGGCCGCTTCGGGTCCTCGATCTTGATGACGTCGGCGCCCATGTCGCCGAGCAGGCGTCCTGCATACGGCCCGGCGATCAGGGTGCCCAGTTCGAGCACCCTGATGTCCGTGAGCGCTCCGGTTGCCTGCGACTCGGCCTGTGTCACTGCGTCTTCCGTCCTCTGCTCGGTAACCGAGGTGAACGGCCTCCTCCTCGGTGAACGCTTCGAGTCCGCTGCGGTGCGGTTCACGACCGGTACCGCTCGCGTCACGTCCACCCCAGGGTAGTGCCGGATCGGGCACACCTCAGCCGTCGACCCCCACCCCCGACCGCCGCTGCCCCCCTGTCCGGCGACACCCCGGCCGACGCAGATCCCGGAAAGGGACGGTGCCCGGGGCGGATCACTCCACCCCGGGCACCTGCCACCCCACCACTGTGGTCCTATCGCGCCTCGTTCAGCCGATCGACGGCCTCGTCGTAGCCCCGCACGAGGTCGGCCATGATCTCCGCGACGGGACGGATCTCGTTCATTCGCCCCACCACCTGCCCGACCGGCATCGCGACGGCCTCGGGGTCATCGGCCGCCGACATGCGCTGATGCGCCTCGCTCACCAGGATGTTCTGTAGCGGCATCGGCAGCGGTTCGGGCGCACCGGGTTTCGACCACGCCTCCGTCCACTTGGTCTTGAGCAGACGCGCGGGCTTTCCCGAATAGATCCGCGACCGCACGGTGTCGGACGAGCTCGCTCCGAGCAACGCGCGCTGGATCGACGACGGACCGTGCGCGGCCGCCCCGAGCTTGTACTCCGAGGTGGTGAGCCAGTACGAACCCATCCACACACCGGAGGCGCCGAGGGCCAGCGCCGCCGCGACCTGCCGTCCCGATCCCACACCACCGGCGGCGAGCACTGCCGCGGAATCGCCGAGCGCGTCGACGATTTCGGGCCACAGCACCATCGATGCGATCTCACCCGTGTGCCCGCCGGCCTCGTAGCCCTGCGCGATCACGATGTCGACACCGTTCTCGACGTGCCGCTTCGCGTGCTCGACCGCACCCGCGAGTGCCGCGACCGGCACTCCCTTCTCGTGCGCGAGGTCGATGACGTCCTTCGGCGGCGACCCCAGGGCGTTGGCGATCAGGGCGGGCCGGTGTGCGAGTGCCACGTCGACGTGCGAACGCGCGACCGAATGCAGCCAGCCCAGAACACCGCTCGCCTTGCCGACGTCGTCGGACAGCGGCGGCACACCGAGTTCTTCGAGCGTGCGGTTGACGAAGGCACGGTGTTCGGCGGGGATCAGTTTGTCGAGGTCCACCGCGGTGCCCTCGGTGGGCACCTTGGCGGGCATCACGATGTCGACGCCGTACGGTTTGCCGTCGGTGTTCTCGTCCATCCAGGTCAGGACGGCGTCGAGTTCCTCCGGGTCGTTGAACCGCACACACCCGAGGACACCGAGTCCACCCGCGCGGCTGATCGCCGCCGCGACGTGTTCGGAAGGCGTGAATCCGAAGATCGGATACTCGATACCGAACTTCTTGCTGAGGCCGGTCTGCATGCGTCCTTCTATCCCGTCGCCGCGGCGCCGTTGCCGTCGCCGTTGTTGTAGACCTCGTCGGCCGGACGCAATCCGGTCTGGTCCTTGGCCCACCGGTAGTCGGGCTTGCCGGCCGGCGACCGCTTGATCTCGTCGACGAACCACACCGCGCGCGGCACCTTGTACCCTGCGATCTTCGACCGTGCCGTCGTCATGAGTTCGTCGAGCGTCGTCTGCTCGCCCTCGCGCAGGGCGACGACGGCGCAGACCCGCTCGCCGAAGCGCTCGTCCGGCACACCGACCACCAGGGCGTCGAAGACCGCCGGGTGCTGCTTGAGTGCGCCCTCGACCTCTTCGGGGTAGACCTTCTCGCCGCCGCTGTTGATCGAGACCGAACCGCGGCCGAGCATTGTGACGGTGCCGTCACCCTCGACGCGCGCGTAGTCACCGGGGATCGAGTAGCGGATCCCGTTGTACTCGCGGAAGGTCGCCTTGGTCTTGGCTTCGTCCTTGTAGTAGCCGAGCGGGATGTTGCCGGTGCGCGCGACCATGCCGACCTTTCCGGAACCCGGTTCGATCGGGTTGCCGTCGTCGTCGAGGACGGTGGTCGACTCGTCGATCTTCACCGTGGGGCCGCCGCCGAGGGTCTTGCCCTTCTCGGCGATGCCGATGCCACCGAAGCCGGTCTCGGACGAGCCGATGGAGTCGGTGATGATCTTGCCGGGCAGCAGGTCGAGGAAACGGTCCTTGATGGACGGGGAGAACAGGGCCGCACTCGATGCCATGGCGAACAGGGTCGAGAGGTCGTAGCGCTGACCGGTTGCCGGGTTGCCCTCCTCCAGTGCGTCGAGCATGGGGCGGGCCATGGCGTCGCCGGTGATGAAGATGACGTTGACCTTGTGGTCGTCGATGATGCGCCACACCTCGTGGCCCGAGAACTCGGGGTGCATGACGACCTTGCCGCCGCTGAACAATGACTGGAACAGCGCCCACTGGGCGCCACCGTGGATCATCGGCGGGATGGGATAGCGCACGAGACCGGGATTCTCGGCGCCCTCCTTCGCCAGCTGCCATTCGTCCTTGACCCATTCCCCGGTCATGAAGTTGATACCGCCGCCGAGGACGCGCCACACGTCCTCGTGACGCCACATCACGCCCTTGGGGTGACCGGTGGTGCCGCCGGTGTAGAGCATGTAGATGTCGTCGGCGCTGCGGTCTTCGAAGTCGCGTTCCGGGTTGCTCTGCGCCAGTGCCGCTTCGTATTCGATGCCGCTATAGGCCGAGAAGTCGACGTCGGTGCCGTCCTCGACCACCACGACGGTCTTCACCAGCGGAGTGTTCGGCAGGACGTTCGCGACCTTGTCGGAGTAGCGACGTTCGTGGACGAGCGCGACCATGTCGGAGTTGTCGAAGATGTACTGCAACTCGTTCTCGACATAGCGGTAGTTGACGTTGATCATGATCGCGCGGATCTTGAAGACCGCGATCATCGCCTCTACGGCCTCGATGGTGTTGCGCGAGTAGATGCCGACTTTGTCGCCCGGCTTCACACCTTGTTCGCGCAGGTAATGAGCAAGTCGGTTGGCTCGTTCCTCCAGCTGTGCGTAGGTGACCTCACGTCCGTCCGAGGCCAGCGCGACGCGCTCGGGAACGAGGTCGATTGCGTGTTCGACGAGGTCTGCGATGTTTAGGGCCACACTGACAAAAGTAGAACGTGTTACCGTTTCTGACAAGACCTGAATATGATCCAGTTCACAATCCTGCGAGGAGTCCCGCCAGTGTCCGCTACCGAAGCCCCCGGCGCAGCCGATTCGGACATTTCGTCCCGCGCACCGCATTGCCTCGTCGAGCAACGCGGCCACGTTCTGATCGTCACTCTCAACCGCCCCGAGGCACGAAATGCGCTGTCCGGCGAAATGATGGCGATCATGAACGAGGCCTGGGATCGCGTCGACAAAGATCCCGAGATCCGCGTCGCGATCCTCACCGGCACCGGTGGAGCGTTCTGCGCGGGTGCCGATCTCAAGGCCATGAATGCAGCGCCTCCCGGAGACAAGTTCGAGCAGGGCGAGCGGAGCGACGGGAAAGGCAACGACGGGGGCTGGGACCTGTCGCGTCTGCCGGCGTTACTGAAGGGCCGCCGCCTGACGAAACCGCTCATCGCGGCCGTCGAGGGTGCCGCGATCGCCGGTGGCACCGAGATCCTGCAGGGCACCGACATCCGTGTCGCCGGCGAGAGCGCGAAATTCGGCGTCTCCGAGGCGAAGTGGGGATTGTTCCCGCTCGGCGGATCCGCCGTGCGCCTCGTCCGGCAGATCCCGTACACGATCGCCGCCGACATCCTGCTCACGGGCCGCCACATCAAGGCCGCCGAGGCCAAGGAGATCGGGCTCATCGGCTACGTCGTCCCCGACGGCACCGCACTCGACAAGGCCCTCGAGATCGCCGAGACGATCGCGAACAACGGCCCGGTCGCCGTGCAGGCCATCCTCCGGACCATCCGCGACGCGGAAGGTCTGCACGAGGAGGAGGCGTTCCGGATCGACGCCGAACTGGGCGCCGCCGTCTTCAAGAGCGCCGACGCCAAGGAGGGGCCGCGGGCGTTCGCGGAGAAGCGTGCCCCGAAGTTCTCGGGTTCCTGACCTGCGCCACTGTGGACCGCACTCCCACCCGTGAGAGCACGGTCACAACCATCTCCTTAGCTCTGCTACATTGTCGGCCGTGATCCAGACCACAAGATCACAGTGTTCGTCGAGGCGATGTCGAGGCAATGAGGAGCCCCCATGTATCCAGGAGTCCACGCCCGCACCGCCCCGGACAAGCTCGCCGTCGTCCTGGCCGACAGTGGCCGGAGCCTGACCTACCGCGAACTCGACGACCGGTCAGCGGCGCTCGCCCGAGTGCTGCACGATGCCGGGCTCCGCCCCGGCGACGTCGTCGCCCTCCTCACCGACAACCGGCCGGAGGCATTCGAGGTGTTCTGGGCCGCAATGCGGTCCGGGCTGTACATCACGGCGGTCAACAGCCACCTCACCGCCGGCGAGGTGGCGTACATCGTCGAGGACAGCGGCGCGAAGGCTCTGATCGTCTCGACGACGCTGGGTGAGCTTTCCGAACAGGTCGGCGAGAAGGTCACGATCGGTTCCGCGCGACTCGCGTTCGGCGGCGCCGTGCGCGGTTTCGAGTCGTACGAGGACGCCCTCGCCGGGGCCGGTCCGCGGCTCGAGGAGGAACCGTGCGGCGCCATCATGCTGTACTCGTCCGGAACCACGGGCTTCCCCAAGGGAATCCAGCCGGATCTCCCGGAACGTCGCGTCGACGAACCCGGTGAGCCGCTGGTGACGGTGGCACAGTTCCTCTTCGGCCTCACCGACTCCGACGTCTACTACTCCCCCGCCCCGATCTATCACGCAGCGCCTCTGCGCTGGGGTGGGGCGATCCACGCGCTCGGCGGCACGGTGGTCCTGGCCGAGAAGTTCGACGCCGAGACCGCGCTCCGGCACATCGAGGAGCACAAGATCACCGCCGGGCAGATGGTGCCGACGATGTTCGTCCGCATGCTCAAGCTCGACGACGAGATCCGTGCCCGCCACGACCTGTCGAGTCTGCGCGTGCTCGTCCACGCCGCCGCGCCGTGCCCGCCGGAGGTCAAGCGGTCGATGATCGACTGGCTCGGACCGGTGATCTACGAGTACTACAGCTCCACCGAGGCCAACGGGATCACGTTCATCAACAGCCAGGAATGGCTCGAACACCCGGGTTCGGTCGGCAAGAGCGTGCTCGGGCCCGCACACATCTGCGACGAGGAAGGGCGGGAACTCCCGGCCGGTGAGGTGGGGACCATCTACCTCGAGTACGAGAAGGTTCCGTTCTCGTACCACAACGATCCCGAGAAGACCGCGGCGTCGCAGCATCCCGAGCATCCCACATGGACCACGGTCGGCGACCTCGGTTACCTCGACGAGGACGGTTATCTGTATCTGACCGACCGCAAGTCGTTCACGATCATCTCCGGCGGAGTGAACATCTATCCGCAGGAGATCGAGAACGTGCTCGCCCTGCACCCGGCCGTCGAGGACGTCGCCGTCATCGGCGTACCCCATCCGGAGATGGGCGAGGAGGTCAAGGCCGTCGTGCAGGTGTCGTCCGGTGCCACCACATCACCCGATCTCGCCGACGACCTCATCGCGTACGTCCGCGAGCGGGTCGCCCACTTCAAGGTGCCGCGGTCGGTGGACTTCGTCGACGAACTGCCCCGCACCCCCACGGGCAAGCTGGTGAAGGGCAAGCTGAAGGCGGCCTACGCCTCCTGACGCCCCGCCCGCGGCGGGCGGAAACCGTCCTCACGGAAGGGTTTCCGCCCGCGGCGGCATCTAGCGCAGCACCACCTCGGCGATCGTGCGCACCTGGTCGACATCGCGACAACCGACCAGCAGCATCGTCACGCCGGCCGCCTCCCAGCGCTTCACACCCTCGCGCACCTCGTCGGCATTGCCGACGATCATCGTCTCGGTGACCATCTCGTCCGGGATCACTGCCGCCGCCTCGTCCTTACGGCCGGCACGGAACAGCGCGGTCACCTCGTCGACCACGGCCTCGTATCCCATCCGCCGGTAGACCTGCGCGTGGAAGTTCAACTCCGGCGCACCCATTCCGCCGACATACAGCGCGGTCACCGGTTTCATCGCCGCGATCGTCCCTGCGCGATCGTCCGTGATCACCACCTGGCAGGTCGCCGCGATCTCGAAGTCCTCACGGGTGCGTCGGGCGCCCGGCCGGGCGAACCCCTCGTCGAGCCATTCGTCGTACATCGACGCCAGGCGCGGGGTGTAGTAGATCGCGAGCCAGCCGTCGGCGATCTCGGCGGTGAGCGCGACGTTCTTCGGACCTTCGGCACCGATCCAGATCGGGATGTCCGACCGCAGCGGATGCGTGATGGGCTTGAGCGGTTTACCGAGCCCGGTTGATCCGGCGCCCGCGTAGGGCAGCGGGAAGTGCGGTCCGTCGCCGGTCACCGGCGCTTCGCGCGCGAGCACCTTGCGGATCACGTCGACGTACTCGCGGGTCCGTGCGAGGGGCTTGGCGAACGGCTGGCCGTACCAGCCCTCCACCACCTGCGGCCCCGAGACGCCGAGACCGAGGATGTGCCGGCCCTTCGAGAGGTGATCGAGCGTCAGCGCGTGCATCGCGCAACTCGTCGGAGTACGCGCGGAGATCTGCACGACGGACGTGCCGAGCCGCACCCGTTCCGTGGACGAGCCCCACCAGGCCAGCGGCGTGAACGCGTCCGATCCCCACGATTCGGCGGCGAAGACGGCGTCGAATCCTTCGGCCTCGGCCGCAGCAACGACTTCCGGTGCGTTCGAGGGCGGCTGAGCACCCCAGTAGCCGAGTTGCAGTCCCAGTTTCATTGGACGCCTTTCCTGTCGGGCGAATCGTGGAGAGATGCAGTTCGCGCGCCGCTCTTGCCAGCACCACTAGAACCTGTTCTACTCGAAATTGTGAGCCTGGGAAAGAGCGCGGTTGCCGAGCCACCGCTGAGCGCACCGCTGAATCTGAAGTTCGACTACACACGATCCACCGGGCCGACCGTCGGAGCCTTCGTCACCGGATTGCGCGACGGCCGCATTCTCGGCGCCCGCGGATCCGACGGACGGGTCCTCGTCCCACCCCCCGAATACGACGCGGTCACCCATGAACCACTCACCGATGTCGTCGAGGTCGGACAGACCGGCACCGTGATGAGCTGGACGTGGAACGCCGAACCGCTGCCCGGACAGCCCTTCGACCGGCCCTTCGCCTGGGCACTGATCCGCCTCGACGGCACCGACACCGCACTCCTGCACGCCGTCGACGTCGGCTCCCCGGACGACATCGAGACGGGTCTGCGTGTACGTGTGCGGTGGGCCGCCGAACGCACCGGCGACATCCACGACATCGAGGCGTTCGAACCCGGCGAGGCGACGATCACCGTCGCAGCGGCCGAGGGTGATCCGGTCACGATGATCACCACTCCCGTCGACCTGGACTACCGGCACTCCGCCTCCCCCGAGGAATCCTGGTACCTGCGAGGGTTGAAGGACGGCAGGATCATCGGTGGCCGCACCGGCCCGGGCGGGAAGGTCTACGTGCCCCCGCGCGGTGCGAGCCCCACCGACGGTGTACCGACGAAGGAACCCGTGGAAGTGTCCGACAAGGGCATCGTCACCACCTTCTGCATCGTGAACGTGCCGTTCCTCGGCCAGCAGATCGAGCCGCCCTATGTCGCCGCCTACGTACTGCTCGACGGTGCCGACATCCCGTTCCTGCACCTGATCCTCGAATGCGATGCGTCCGAGGTGCGGATGGGCATGCGTGTCGAAGCGAAATGGCGTCCTCGCGAGGAGTGGGATCACACGCTGCGCAACATCGAGTACTTCCGTCCCACCGGCGAACCCGACGCCGACTACGACACCTTCGAACACCACCTCTGAGAGCGGCGGACACATGACAGACATCGCAGTCGTCGGCTTCGCGCACGCTCCGCACGTGCGCGAGACGTTCGGCACCACCAACGGCGTCGAGATGCTCGTCCCGTGTTTCCAGGAGCTGTACGGCAAGCTCGGCATCACCAAGTCCGACATCGGTTTCTGGTGTTCGGGTTCCTCCGATTACCTTGCCGGACGAGCATTCTCGTTCATCTCGGCGATCGATGCGATCGGCGCCGTCCCGCCCATCAACGAATCGCACGTCGAGATGGATGCGGCCTGGGCGCTCTACGAGGCGTGGGTCAAGCTCATCACGGGTGAGGTCGACACCGCCCTCGTGTACGGCTTCGGCAAGTCCTCGGCCGGCACTCTGCGCCGAACCCTGTCCCTGCAGCTCGATCCGTACCTCGTGGCCCCTCTGGGCGTCGACTCCGTCTCGCTCGCGGGCCTGCAGGCCCGCCTGGGTCTCGAATCCGGTAAGTGGACCGACCGCGAGATGGCGGAGGTCGCGGTCCGTAGCCGCGCCGCCGCCAAGGACAATCCCAAGGCGCAACTCTCCGGCGACTTCGACATCGACGAACTGCTCGCCCAGCCGTACATCGCCGACCCGTTGCGCAAGCACGACTGCGCCCCCGTCACCGACGGCGCGGCCGCGATCGTCCTCGCGACCGGCGACCGGGCGCGCGAGCTGTGCGAGAACCCGGCGTGGATCACCGGGATCGAGCATCGCACCGATTCACCGAACTTCGGCGCACTCGATCTGACCGTCTCACCCTCGACCCGGGCCGCAGCGCAGGCCGTCACCGGCGGGGACACCGCCTTCGACGTCGCCGAGTTGCATGCACCGTTCACGCACCAGGAACTCATCCTGCGCGAGGCGATCGGCCTGGGCGAGTCGACGACGATCAACCCGTCCGGTGGGCCGCTGACGGGCAACCCGATGTTCTCCGGCGGTCTCGAGCGCATCGGTTACGCAGCGCAGGCGATCATGGACGGCACGGCCGGACGTGCACTCGCGCACGCGACGAGCGGTGCTGTGCTGCAACAGAATCTGGTAGCCGTTCTGGAGGGACGCAACTGATGGCGAAGCAACCCGCAGCTGTCCTCGGAACCGGGCAGACCCATTACGTCGCCAAGCGGCACGACGTGTCGATGTCCGGCCTCGTCCGCGAGGCGATCGACCGCGCCATGACGGACGCCCAGGTGGGCTGGGACGACATCGACGCCGTGGTGATCGGCAAGGCCCCCGACCTGTTCGAGGGCGTCATGATGCCCGAACTGTCGATGGTCGACGCCATCGGCGCCACGGGCAAGCCGATGCTGCGCGTGCACACCGCCGGGTCCGTCGGGGGCTCGACGGCGAACGTCGCGGCAAGCCTCGTCCAGGCCGGCGTGCACCGCCGGGTACTCGCGGTGGCCTGGGAGAAGCAGTCCGAGTCGAACGCGATGTGGGCGCTGTCCACACCGGTCCCGTTCACCATGCCGGTCGGTGCCGGCGCGGGCGGCTACTTCGCGCCGCACGTCCGTTCGTACATCCGCCGGTCCGGTGCGCCCGAGCACATCGGGGCGATGGTCGCGGTCAAGGACCGCCTCAACGGCGCGAAGAATCCGTACGCGCATCTGAAGCAGCCCGAGATCACCCTCGAGAAGGTGCAGGCCTCGCAGATGCTGTGGGATCCGATCCGGTACGACGAGACGTGCCCGTCGTCCGACGGTGCGTGCGCGGTCGTGCTCGGCGACGAGGACACCGCGAAGGCCGCCGAGCAGGCCGGCCGCCGGGTGGCGTGGATCCATGCCACGGCGATGCGCACCGAACCCACCACCTACGCCGGGCGCGATCAGGTGAATCCGGAGGCCGGACGGGTCGCTGCCGCAGCACTGTGGAAGCAGGCCGGTATCACCGATCCGCTCGGCGAGATCGACTGCGCCGAGATCTACGTGCCGTTCTCGTGGTTCGAGCCGATGTGGCTCGAGAACCTCGGTTTCGCGTCCGAGGGGTCGGGGTGGAAACTCACCGAGGCCGGCGAGACGGCGATCGGCGGTCGGCTTCCGGTCAACATGTCCGGCGGCGTGCTCTGCTCCAACCCCATCGGGGCATCGGGCATGATCCGGTTCGCCGAAGCCGCGATCCAGGTGATGGGCACGGCGGGAGATCACCAGGTCGACGGCGCCCGCAAGGCACTCGGACATGCCTACGGCGGTGGATCCCAGTACTTCTCCATGTGGGTGGTGGGCTCCGACCGGCCCACGAATTAGGAGGCATCATGGTCTCGTTCACCGTCGGGGTCGCGATGACCCCACTCGACCAGCTCACCGGCATCGCGCAGACCGCCGAGGAGTGCGGATACACCTCGATCGCACTGCCCGACTCCCTGTTCTACATGGAGAAGCAGACGGTCGACTATCCGTACACCCCCGACGGTTCGCGGATGTGGACGCCCGACACCCCCTGGGTGGATCCGCTCATCGCCGCGGCGTCGATGGCGGCCGCCACGTCGACGATCCGGTTCTACACCCAGGTGCTCAAGCTCGGCTCCCGCAATCCGGTGCTGCTGGCGCGGCAGGTCGGATCCGTTGCGAACCTCACCGGGAACCGGTTCGGACTGGGTGTCGGAATCGGCTGGGCGCCGGAAGAATTCGAGTGGTGCGGTGTGCCCTACGCGAAGCGCGGCAAGCGCGTCGACGAGATGATCGACGTTCTGAAGCTGATCCTCGACGGCGGCATGGTCGAACATCACGGCGAGTTCTACGACTTCGACCGGCTGCAGATGAGTCCCGCGCCCACCGCACCGGTACCGCTCTACGTCGGTGGGCACACCGAGGTGGCACTGCGTCGTGCGGCCCGGGTCGGTGACGGTTGGACGTCGGCGATGATCGGGTTCGACGATCTGGTCGGGGTCATCACCCGACTGCGCGAATTGCGGGCCGAGTACGGCCGCAGCAACCTGCCGTTCGAGATCCAGACGGTGTGTGTCGACAGGTTCGGTGGTTCCGATTACGCCGAACTGGCCGACGCCGGGGTCACCGACATCATCGTGGTGCCGTGGATCTTCGACGGCCACGGTTTCGACTCCCCGCTCGAGGCGAAGCAGGAATCGCTGCGGAAGTTCGCCGACAAGTACATTCCCGGAAGGGATGCCGCATGAGCGAGGAACACCCGGCGCGTATCGCAGCGAAGGCGTCGCAGGCGGCGGCGAGCGGGAAACGCAAGGACGAGTGGCTCGCGCTGTTCGCGGAGAACGCGTGCGTCGAGGATCCGGTGGGTCCGTCCGGCTTCGATCCGGAGGGCAAGGGGCATCACGGTGCCGAGGCGATCGCGAAGTTCTACGACATGACCATCGCGAACACCGACAAGCTCGAATTCCTCGTCGACGACGTGCTGGTCTGCGGCGACGAATGCGTCAACATCGGCACTATCCGTACGACGATGGCAGGCAATCTGATCGATGCGGAGGGCGTGTTCGTCTACCGCGTGGACGACGACGGGAGGATCGTCTCGCTGCGTGCGTTCTGGGAAGTGGACCGCGCGATGAAAACCGTGCGCCCCGTCTCGTAGAGTCGGGCCATGGGCACAGCCGGGATCGTTCTTGCGGCAGGGGACGGCTCGCGACTGGGCGGACGGGCGAAAGCGCTGCTCCCCCACCGCGGCCGTCCCCTGCTGCATACCGTCGTCGAGGCACTGCTCGAAGGTGGTTGTGACGACGTGATCGTGGTCGTGGGCGCATTCGGCGACGATGTGGCCGCCGCGTGCCCTACCGGAGCGACAACGGTCTACAACCCCGACTGGACCGTCGGCATGTCGACATCCCTGCGCCGCGGGGTCGACGCGGCACGAGCCCACCAGAGGGTTGCGCTCACCGTCGTCGATTTTCCCGGCATCACAGCCGAATTGGTCCGCCATCTCCTGGATGTGCACCACACGGGGACGGTGACGCTCCCCGCCTTCGGAGATCACCCCGGTCACCCGGTGGTCTTCGACATCGCCGATGCGCTGGGCGCCGCCGCCGACGCCACCGGCGACGAGGGCGCGCGGTCCTTCCTCGCCCGCAATCGTGAACGCGTGCGGCGTCTCGACTGCACCGGGCTCGCCGACCCCGGAGACGTCGATACCCCCGAGGATCTTCGCCGCCTGACCTGATCGCATCGTCGCCCGGCGTGTCGGCGCCGCGTCCCGGTGACCGCTCGGAGAAGGTAGGGGGTGCCCTCCTGGATTCTCTACGCACTCGCAGCCGTCGGCAGTTTCACCGCCGGAACCGTCCTCGCCGCGCCGAGCGTCGACACCTATCCACTCGATACCGGGTTCGGTTTCGGTGCCGTGGAGACTTCGGGTATCACCGCGTCTGCCACGGGAGCGCTCGTCGCCGCGTCGATCGCGCTGTGGTTACGCCACCGGGTGGGCGCGCTCGGCGCCGTCGTGGCCGGAGCCGCACTCGTGGCGGTCGTCGCCCTGCCGGGTGCGTGGCGGTTCGACATGTACGTCTCGGCGGTCGGTGCAGGCCTGGTGCTCGGTGCCCTCGTCGTCTGCTGCGCCCGAACTGCGGGCACCCGGCTCCCCGCGGTGATGACCGGTGGCGTCGTTGCCGCGCTGCTCACCGCGGAACCCGTCGCGGAATACCGGGAGTTCGCGGCCTCCTCGTCCGGAAGCGCCGTGTACCTCGAGGTGTCGGCGCAGCCCGCCAACACAGTGTGGACGGTTCTCTCGGTGACTGTCATCGCGGTGGCAACAGCGGCTCTCGTGATGCGTGCCGGTGCTCCCGATTCGGTCGACGAACGACGATGGGATGTGAGGGAAACGGTGGTCGGTATCGGCCTACCGCTCGTCGCCGTCGTGCTGTATCGGTCTCTTCACAGTGCCGTGTGATCTCCGGATGCGAGTCCCGGCGGGAACGGGCGATGGCTGTGGGGCATCGTCGCTGTCCCACTCGTGATCGGTGCTGCCCTGTGGCTGCGCGAGAGAAGCGGAGCGGTCCTGCTCGCCGCCTTCGCGGTGGCCGTCGCCGCGGGTACCGCTCCCTCGTGGATTCCCGGCGGATGGTTCCTGCCGGCCGTGATGGTCGTGCTCGCCGCCGTCGGCGCGTGGCTGGGCCGTCGCGCGCCGAGGCCGACGGCCGGAGTGGGCGTGCTCGCGTTCGTCACGATCACGGCGATCTTCACTCGTGCGCCCTGGGACAACGTCCACCTCCTGGCGACCTTCTTCGTTCTTCCGGTGGCAGCCGCGTACACGATCAGCGCGGCACTACCGTCGACGAGCGCAGTCACCGCCGCGTCCTTCTCGCTGCCCGCCGTGATGGCGTTGCCTCTGCTCACCCGATTCGGATGGACCGCCTACACGCCTCTCACCGATTCTCCGTCCGGGTGGACGCCGGACTCGTGGACGGTTCTCACGACCGGTGTATCGGTAGCCGGTGTGCTCGCGGCGGGGGCCGCGATGTGGTGGATCGGCCGCAGGTCCGAGGTCCTGTAGACGACACGGGATGTGCGAGGTCCCCGGGCGCGCAGGGGCGGCCGGGGACCTCGATGTTCGGTTCGGTCGGTGTTCGGTTCGGTCAGTGCTGGACCGGGCACCCACCCGAGGTCTTGTAGTCGACCTGGAATTCCTTGATGCCGTTGAGCCAGCCCGACCGCAGACGGTGCGGGTCGCCGATCTTCGTGATGTCCGGGATGTGATCGGCGATCGCGTTGAAGATCAGGTCGATCTCCATACGTGCGAGATTCGCGCCCAGGCAGTAGTGCGCGCCCGTTCCACCGAATGCCAGGTGCGGGTTGGGATCACGAAGGATGTCGAACTCGCGGGGGTTGTCGAACACTTCTTCGTCGTTGTTGGCCGACGCGTACAGCATGACGACGCGATCGCCCTTCTTGATCGTCTGCCCGCCGAGTTCGGTGTCCTCGAGGGCGGTGCGCTGGAACGACGTGACCGGGGTGGCCCAGCGGATGATCTCGTCGGCGGCGGTCTTCGGCCGGTCGCGCTTGAAGATCTCCCACTGCTCCGGATTGTCGAGGAACGCCACCATGCCGTGGGTGATCGCGTTGCGGGTGGTCTCGTTGCCGGCCACCGCGAGCACGATGAAGAAGAAGCCGAACTCCTCGGGAGCGAGTTCGTCACCGTCGATGTCGGCCTCGATGAGGGTGGTGACGATGTCGTCGGCCGGGTTCTCCTTGCGGGCCGCGGCCATCTGGTAGGCGTACCCGAGGACTTCCATGGACGCTGCCGCCGGATCGGCGGTGTTGTCCGGATCGTCGTAGCCCGTCATCTGGTTGGACCACTCGAAGAGCTTGGCGCGATCCTCCTGCGGCACACCGATGAGGTCGGCGATCGCCTGCAGCGGCAGTTCCGCGGCGATCTGCGTGACGAAGTCGCCCCGACCGGCCTGGCAGGCCTCCTGGACGATCATCTTGGAGCGACGGTCGAGCTCGTCGCGCAGGCCGTTGATCGCACGGGGCGTGAAGCCTCGGGCGACGAGTTTGCGCAGCTTGGTGTGCTCGGGGGCGTCCTTGTTGAGCAGGACGTGACGTTGCAGCTCGACGGCCTCACGAGGAATGTCGTCGTTGAACCGCGGAATCGCAGTGTTCTCCCAGTTGGAGAACACGTCGCTCCGGCGGGAGACCTCTCGGACCTCCTCGTGCCGGGAGACAACCCAGAAACCCTCGTCGTGGAAACCACCGACGTCGGGAGACTTCTTGTTCCACCACACCGGTGCCGTCTTACGCAGTTCCGCGAACTCTTCGAACGGCATACGGTCTGCGTACAGATCGGGGTCGGTGAAGTCGATGTCTTCGGGGATGTTCGGCTGCGCCACTGATATCTCTCCTGCCCTGGCGAGTACCGCTCGCGTGATTTGTAACACGTTCTAGAACCATTCAAACACAGGCGCGCCGCGCGACCAAGAGATCTGCACGTCCCGTGGATAATCGAGTTCTGTTGCCTCTCGGAGAAACCTGTTCTATTTTGCGAAGAACGTAGGAGAAAGGAGCCCGAAGTGGGCACACCAGTCATCGTCGAGGCCGCACGGACCCCGATCGGCAAGCGGGGTGGATGGCTCGCGGGCCTGCACGCTGCCGAGATCCTGGGCGCCGTCCAGGCCGGACTCGTCGAACGCGCCGGCATCGACGCCGAGCTCGTCGAACAGGTCATCGGTGGCTGCGTCACCCAGGCGGGCGCCCAGTCCAACAACATCACCCGCACCGCATGGCTCAACGCGGGGCTGCCCTGGCAGGTCGGCGCGACCACCATCGACGCCCAGTGCGGATCGGCGCAGCAGGCCAATCACCTCATCGCAGGCCTCATCGCCACCGGCGCCATCGACGTGGGCATCGCCTGCGGCATCGAGGCGATGACCCAGGTGCCCCTCGGCGCCAACGTCGGCGACCAGGCGGGCCCGCGCCGGCCGGAGTCCTGGAGCATCGACATGCCCAACCAGTTCGAGGCCGCCGAACGCATCGTGCGGCGCCGCGGCATCACCCGCGAGGACGTCGACGCACTCGGCGTGCGCTCACAGCAGCTCGCGAAGCAGGCCTGGGACGAGGGCCGGTTCGACCGCGAGGTGCTGCCGGTCGTCGCACCCGTCGTCGACAAGGAGGGCAACCGCACCGGTGAGAAGGCGACCGTCACCCGCGACCAGGGTCTGCGCGAGACGTCGGCCGAGTCGCTGGCGAAGCTGAAGCCCGTGCTCGAGGGTGGCATCCACACCGCCGGCACCTCGTCGCAGATCTCCGACGGAGCCGCGGCCGTGCTGCTCATGGATTCCGACCGCGCGAAGGCACTCGGACTGAAGCCGCGGGCGCGGATCGTCGCGCAGGCTCTCGTCGGCGCCGAACCCGAGTTCCACCTCGACGGCCCGGTCCAGGCCACCGCGAAGGTTCTCGAGAAGGCGGGCATGAGCGTCGGCGATCTCGACCTGTTCGAGGTCAACGAGGCGTTCGCGTCGGTGCTGCTGTCCTGGGCCCAGGTGCACGGACCCGACATGGACAAGGTCAACGTCAACGGTGGCGCGATCGCGCTCGGCCACCCCGTCGGATCCACCGGCTCCCGCCTCATCACCACCGCGCTGCACGAGCTCGAGCGGCGTGACGCGTCGACCGCTCTGATCTCGATGTGCGCCGGTGGAGCGCTGGCGACGGGCACCATCATCGAGCGCATCTGACATGGGCACCGAAGCGGCGCCGAAGGGCCTCGACTCGAAGGCCACGATCTCGATCATCAAGTGGATGTCGCGGTTCAACGTCGCGGCGTACCGGGCGACCGGCGGTCGCATCGGCGGGAAGTGGCGCGTGGGAAGCGCCTTCCCGTGGGGCATCCCGGTGTGCCTGGTGACCACGATCGGGCGGAAGACCGGGCAACCGCGAACGGTCCCGCTGCTGTTCCTCGAGGACGGCGACAAGGTGGTCCTCGTCGCCTCCCAGGGAGGACTGCCCAAGCACCCCTTGTGGTTCCGCAACATCCAGGCGAACCCGGAGACCACGGTGCAGATCAAGTCGCGCATCCGGACCATGCGGGCGCGGGTCGCGAGCGACGTGGAACGAGCGGCCTACTGGCCACGTCTGACGGCGATGTACCCGGACTTCGACAACTACCAGTCGTGGACCGACCGTGTGATTCCCGTCGTCGTGTGCGAGTGAGCGTCCCGCCCGGCACGGTTCGCCGGGACGGTCCCGTGCGGGAATACTGAGTCTCGTACGTCCAGGTTCTCGACGAAGGGATGTCGCACGATGGAAACCACCGATCACGACAAGGTGCTCGACCGGCGGGAAATCGCGGCCGCGCTGCTCCGGGCGCTCGAACGACGCCACGAGGTGCTCGACGTGATCGTCGAGAGCAAGGATCGGGGCGACGCGGTCGCGAAGCTCGCCTCGCTGCTCGACATCGACGAGTTCTGCGCGGAGGCCGTGCTGAACCTTCCGTTCCGCCGTCTGACCCAGGCGGAGCGGAAGAAGATCCGTGAAGAACTCGACGATCTCGATGCGGTGCTGCAGTGGACGACGGCGGCGCGTCCGTACGCGACCGGCGCGCATTTCCGGTTGCGGCCCATTTCCCACAGCGCGGCCGACACGGCGCTGTTCAAGCAGCGCTGCGCCGACCAGCTGGGTGACGACAGCGACGAACAGGTCGAATCCGAGCGGCAGCGCGGCAGCGAGCTGATGGACGACGAGTCCGGCATGTGGCTTGTGGCCGAAGATCTTTCGGGCGACGAGCCGAAGGCCATCGGGTTCGCGTTCGGCGAGCTGACCGGCAACGAGGTCGAGGTGCGGATCTGGGTGCATCCCGAGTTCCGCAAGCAGGGTTACGGCACCGCCACGCTCAAGCAGGCACGTTCCGAACTCGCTGCCTACTTCCCCGGCTCCACCCTCATCGTCCGCACGCCCGCCTAGAGCGGCGACGCCGTCCGTGCGCGTTTCCGGTGATGACCACCGGAAACGCGCGGGGACATCACGCTCCGTAGACCGGCGTCGGCGGCTGCGACGCTGCGATCAGCTTCTCGACGACGGGACCGAGTTCCTTCGGATCCCAACGGTCGCCCTTGTCGATCGCCTCACCGTGGCGCCACCCGTCGGCCAGCGACACCTTGCCGCCCTCGGCCTCGAACACGCGACCGGTCACGTCCTTCGCTTCGGCACTGCCGAGCCACACGACCAGCGGCGAGACGTTCTCCGGCGCCATGGCGTCGAAACCCTCTTCGGGTGCGGCCATCATCTCGGCCATCGCGCCACCGGCCCCGACGGTCATGCGGGTGCGCGCCGAGGGTGCGATCGCGTTGACGGTTACCCCGTAGCGACCGAATTCGGCTGCGGCCTGGATCGTGAGCGTCGCGATACCGGCCTTGGCGGCGGCGTAGTTGCCCTGGCCGATGCTGCCCATCAGGCCGGCACCCGAGCTGGTGTTGATGATGCGGGCGTCGACGGGGTTGCCGGCCTTGGCCTCGGCGCGCCAGTAGGTCATGGCGTGACGCATCGGCGCGAAGTGCCCCTTGAGGTGCACGCGGATGACCGCGTCCCACTCCTCTTCGCTCATGTTGGCGAGCATGCGGTCGCGCAGGAATCCGGCGTTGTTGACGAGCACGTCGAGCCGGCCGAAGTTGTCGAGGGCGGTCCTGACGAGGTTCTCGGCGCCGGCCCAGTCGGCGACGTCGTCGCCGTTGACGGCGGCCTCTCCCCCGGCCGCACGGATCTCCTCGACGACCAGCTCACCGGGGCTCTCCCCCGTGGCGGTTCCGTCACTGCCGACACCGATGTCGTTGACGACGACCTTCGCACCCTCCGCGGCGAATGCCAGGGCATGCGCGCGACCGAGGCCGCGTCCGGCGCCGGTCACGATGACGACGCGCCCGTCCATCAGTCCACTCACTTCGTCTCCTTCGTTTCGGCCGCTGCCATGTAGGCAGGGCGTTCACCGCCGCCGTGGACGGTCAATGTCGATCCGCTGACGTAGGCCGACAGCGGAGAGGCCAGGAATGCGGCGCAGTGGCCGATATCTTCGGGCTGGGCCAGCCGTCCCAGCGGAACGGTCTCGCCGACTGCGGCGACGCCGGCCTTGTCTCCGTAGAACAGGTGCGACTGTTCGGTTTCGACCAGGCCGACCACCACCGAGTTCACCCGTACCTTCGGGGCCCACTCGACGGCGAGCGACTGTGCGAGGCTGTCGACGCCTGCCTTGGCCGCACCATATGCCGCGGTGCCCGGCGAGGGGCGGGATCCGCTCACGCTCGAGATGTTGACGATCGAGCCGCCGGTGTCCTGCTTCTGCATCACCGCGTTGGCGGCCTGCGCGACCAGCAGCGGGGACAGCAGGTTCAGTTCCACGATCTTGGCGTGGAACTTCGGGCTGGCATCGGCCGCCAGCGCGTACGGTGACCCGCCGGCATTGTTCACCACGGCGTCGAGCCGCCCGTGGCGGTCGACGATGGTCTCGATCAGCGCGGCCACCTGATCGGCATCGCGGACGTCGCACGTCAGGAACTCCGCGGTCCGCCCGTCCACCTCGAGAGGCTGTTCGGGCTCGTTGCGAGCGCACGTCACGACGGTCGCACCGGCACGCAGGAACACCCTGGTGATGCCTGCACCGACTCCCCGTATTCCCCCGGTGACGAGCACGACCGCGCCGTCGAGTCCCAGATCCATTCGCTGCCTCCACGTCATTCATCCCGCGGGATGCGCGGGTCTCACGTCGACAACTTACCAAGCAATCGCTTGGTTCGGTACCAGCTCCCCCTCACCCCGCCACTGCTCCTGCTCAGTGGGAATCACGGGAACTCGCTTGTCGGCCCCACTTAGCGTGACGACGAACGCGCGCGTCGAAGAGGAGTGACTGGGCCATGCAGACCGTCGAGCAGGATTACGAGAAGTACGTCGGGCAGGTGGCCGAACCACCCCGCGTGGCCCGATACGCCGTCAACGACGCCATGATCCGCAACTGGGTCGAGGCCCACGACGACTTCAACCCGATCTACGTCGACGCCGAGGCCGCGCGCGAGACCGGACGCGACTCCGTCGTGTGCCCGCCCGCCATGATCTCCACCTGGATCATGGCCGGCTACCGCCGCTGGCGTGACGTGCAGCGCAAGCGCGCCGAGGGCGTCGTGGAGGACTTCGCATACTCCCGGATGCTTGCCGACCTCGATCGGGAGGGTTTCACCTCCGTCGTCGCGACAAACGTCGAGCAGGACTACCACCGCGAACTCGTCCCGGGCGACCACATCACCGCCCACTACACGATCGAGTCCGTATCCGAGGTCAAGCGAACGGGTCTCGGCCACGGCCGATTCTTCACGCTGTACAAGCGCTACGAGGACCAGAACGGCGAAGTCGTCGCCGAGGAACGCTTCCGGATGCTCCGGTTCAACCCGAACACCGACAAGGAGACGCGATGACCGCCGTCCCCCGGCTCACCATCACCCAGGACAACCAGTTCTGGTTCGACGCCGTCCGTGAGGGCCGACTCGAGATCCAGCAGTGCAGCGAGTGCGGCACTCTGCGCCATCCTCCGGGTCCGGCATGCCCCGCGTGCCGCTCGTTCGAATGGAAGACCGTCGAATCCTCACGGCGCGGAACGCTTCACAGCTGGACTGTCATTCACCACCCGCAGGATCCGGCCTTCGAGTACCCGCTCGCCGTCGGACTGATCGACCTCGACGAGGGGATCCGCATCGTCGCCGACATCGCGGGCGCCGACCACGACACCCTCGAGATCGGCATGGAACTCGAGGTGGGATTCTCCGAGCACGCACACGGCGAGATCCTGCCCCAGCTGCGCAAGCCCGGAGGAGACGCATGAACCTCGCCGAATGCACTGTCGGACAGGAACTTCCCCAACTCGCCCTGCCTATGGATCGCACCACCATCGTGGCTACCGCGATCGCCTCGCAGGATTTCGAGGACGTGCACCACGACCCGGACGCCGCACTCGGACGCGGCACACCGGACGTCTTCATGAGCATCAACGCCACGAACGGTTTCGTCGACCGGTACGTCACCGACTGGACCGGGCCGTCGGCGCGGGTGCGCCGCGCGTCGCTGCGTCTGGGCGTGCCCTGTTTCCCCGGCGACCCCATGCACATGAACGGTGAGGTGACCGCCGTCGACGGCGCAGCCGTCACCCTGAAGGTGCAGGGCCGCAACAGCAGAGGCGTCCACGTCACTGCCGAGGTCGTGGTGGAGCCCTACGAGAGGAAGACACGATGACCGTCAAGGGCTTCTCCGGAGCCGCCGCCATCGCCGGCATCGGAGCCACCGAGTTCTCCAAAAACTCCGGCCGTAGCGAATGGCAACTCGCGTGCGAGTCGGTCCTCGCCGCTCTCGAGGACGCACAGATCGGTGTCGAAGAGGTCGACGGCTTCGCACTGTTCACCATGGAGACCAACCCAGAGATCGCCGTCGCCCGCGCGCTGGGCATCCCGGAACTGAAGTTCTTCAGCCGGATCCCTCACGGCGGCGGCGGTGCCTGCGCGCCCGTGCAGCAGGCCGCGCTGGCCGTCTCGAGCGGTGTCGCCGACGTCGTGGTCGTCTACCGCGCCTTCAACGAGCGCTCGGGCCACCGGTTCGGTGCCGGTCCGCCGCCGTTCGCGTACAACTCGAACACCGACCAGGAATACCGGAACTGGATCAACCCCTACGGTCTGCTCACTCCTGCTCAGCAAGAGGCCTTCCTGGCGCGCACCTACATGCACAAGTACGGGGCGACCAGTGCAGACTTCGGGCAGATCTCGGTGCTCTCGCGCAAGCATGCGGCGAACAATCCCAAGGCCTGGTTCTACGAGCGCCCCATCACCATCGACGACCACCAGAACTCCCGGATGCTCGCCGACCCGCTGCGCCTGCTGGACTGCTGCCAGGAGAGCGACGGCGGCCAGGCACTGGTCATCGTGAGTGCCGAACGCGCGCGAGATCTTCCGCATCCTCCGGCGATCATCACCGCCGCGGCGCAGGGCGTCGGCCCTCAGCAGATCTCGATGAGCAGCTACTACCGCGAGGACATCGACGCGATGCCCGAGGTCGAACTCGTCGCCCGGCAGATGTGGGCACAGGCCGGCTTCGGTCCCGAAGGTATCGACGCCGCGATCCTGTACGACGCCTTCACCCCCATGGTCCTGCTCCAGCTCGAGGAGTACGGCTTCTGCGGTCGCGGTGAGGCGAAGGACTTCATCGCCGACGGCAACCTCGAGGTGGACGGGCGACTGCCGATCAACACCCACGGCGGTCAGCTCGGCGAAGGCTACATCCACGGCGTCAACGGCATCGCCGAAGGCGTCCGGCTCATCCGCGGCACCTCCGTGAACCAGCCGGCGAAGACACTCGACAACGTGCTCGTCACGGGCGGATCGCCGGTGCCGCACAGCGCGATCGTCCTCTCGGCCGACCGTTAGGCCCGCAACCCGGGCCCCGACCACCTCTCAGGAGACCACATGCATCCCGAGCTGTCCGACACGTCACGGCGGCTGCGCACCGAACTGCGGGAGTACTTCGCCCGCATCATCGACGACGACGATCGACGCGCCCTGGTCGATCAGACCGAGGGTGGACCGGTCTTCGACAAGATCTACCGGCAGATGGGCGCCGACGGCTGGCTCGGCCTGGGGTGGCCCGAGGAGTACGGCGGACGCGGGGAGGATCCCGAGGCGCTGTACGTTTTCTACGACGAGACGATCCGTGCGGGCGCACCGGTCTCGCTGGTCACTCTCAACACCGTTGCGCCGGCACTGATGAAGTACGGCACGCAGGAACAGAAGGACTTCTTCCTTCCCAAGATCCTCACGGGTGAACTGAAGTTCGCGATCGGGTACACCGAGCCCGGTGCCGGCACCGACCTCGCTGCACTTCAGACGCGGGCACGCATCGACGGTGACGAACTCGTCATCGACGGCAACAAGCTGTTCACGAGTTCGGCCATCTTCGCCGACTGGATCTGGCTCGCCGTGCGCACCGATCCGGACGCGCCTCGCCACAAGGGGATCTCGGTCGTGCTCGTGCCGACCTCGTCGCCGGGCTTCTCCGCCACCGAGATCCAGACCGTCGGCGGAATCAGCACAGCGGTCACGTACTACGAGAACATCCGCGTTCCGCTGAGCAACGTCGTCGGCGAGCTCAACGGCGGCTGGACCCTCATCACGAGCCAGCTCAACCACGAGCGTGTCGCGCTGGCCGCCCGCGGTGGCATCGCCAACGAGATGTACGACGAGGTCCTCGCCTGGGCGAAGCAGGAGCCCTTCGGCCCCGGTGTGCTGTTCGACGTCCCGTGGGTGCGTTCGACTCTCGCCGAGGTCTACGCGCTGCTGTCGGCAGCCGACCTCGTGAACCTGCGCCTGGTGTCGGACATCGCGGCCAACACCCTCGACGGTGGCGACTCCGCCGCAGCGAAGGTGTTCGGAACCGAGGGTGTCGTCGCCGCGTACGGAATGTTGCAGGAGGTGCTCGGCGCCCGCGGTCTGCTGCGTCCCGGTAGCCACGGCGCCGTGATCGAAGGCCGGGTCGAAGCGCTCGGTCGACGCGCGCAGAACAACACCTTCGGTGGTGGCAGCAACGAGGTGATGCGCGAGATCGTGGCGGCGAAGACCCTCGGAATGACCCTGGGCGCCCGTAGGCGCCCCGACGCGACGGCACAGGCTGCGGTGAAGACGCCGGCCGAGACGAGGAGCTGACATGGAATTCGAACTCGATGACGACCTGATCGCGGTCGAGGACCTCGCGTCGCAGGTCTTCGGTTCGCTGGCCAAGGTCGAGCGTGTGGTCGAGGTGGAGCGCAAGGAGGGCGGTTTCGACGCCACCCTGTGGCAGGCACTCGCCGACGCCGGGATCCTCGGACTCGCTCTGCCCGAGTCCGTCGGCGGCGCCGGCATGGGCATGCTCGGGCTCACGACGATCCTGCAGCAGCAGGGCCGCCGCGTCGCACCCGTTCCCGTGTGGTCCACCGTGGCCGGTGCGGCTCTTCCGCTCGCACAGTTCGGCACGGAAACCCAGGTCGAGCGTTACGTTCCGAAGCTCATCGACGGGTCGGTCGTCCTGACCGGCGCATTCGACGACACCCCCGGCGCGAGCCCCACGGTGACAGCGATCCGCAAGGGCGACGATCTCGTCATCAGCGGTGAGATTCCGTCCGTTCCGTGGGCTCCCATCATCGCCGGCGTCGTCGTCCCGGTCCGCTGCGACGACGACTCGGTCGCCGTGGTGGTCGCCCCGGTGGACGCGACCGGCGTCGAGGCCGTCCCGGTCGCCGTGACCGGACGTGGCGCCGAAGCCGCGGTGCGCTTCACGGACGTGCACATCGGAGCCGAGGACGTCCTGCCCGGTGACGGTGAGGAGATCGCGACCTGGACCCGTCGTCGTATCCGCATCGCTCTGGCTGCCGTTCAGCTCGGGGTGTGCGAGGAGACGCTGCGGGCAACGGCGAAGTACACCTCCGAGCGCGTACAGTTCGGCCGCCCGCTGTCGACGAATCAGGCTGTCGCATTGCGCGCGGCCGATGCCTACCTCGACACCGAAGCGATCCGACTCACGGTGCGGAAGGCCGCGTGGTTGATCGACGTCGGACGCGAGGACGAAGCCGACTCCGCGGCCCTGGTCGCCAAGTGGTGGGCGTCCCGCGGCGGTGTGCGGGTGGGCTTGACCGGCCAGCACCTGCACGGCGGCATCGGCGCCGACATCGACTACCCCATCCACCGCTACTTCCTGTGGGGCCGGCAGCTTGCGTTCACCTTCGGCGGCGCCGACGCGACGGCAGCTGCCCTCGGGGACGTCCTGGACACCGCACCCCCGATCGGTGCGGCCGGATAGTCTTCTCGCACCGATGACGTGAGTCCTTCTCCGCAGACCGCGGAGGGGGACTCGCGTCGTTTCCGGTGCCCTACTCCGACAGGTGCGCGAGCAGCAGGTCGCAGCTCCTCCGCACATCGGCCTCGGTCTCCTCGAGGGTCGCTCCGCCGTTGAGATAGGTCACCAGCAGTCCGGACCACAACATCGACAGCAGCCGCACGGCGTTGCGATCCTCCTCTGTCGGCTCGTCGAGGCCTGCCCTCTCGAACAGGATTCGGTGGAACGTCCGCCTCACCTCGGTGGAGTCCGGAACCACCGAGGCCGGGGCGGTGCTGTTGGACAGCAACATCGCGGAGGCCAGGCGTGGTCGGTCGACGAACCGGCGGGTCATCTCGACGAGCGTCTCGGTGATCGCCTCGCGCGCGCTCGTCCCCGGTTTCCGTTCGGGCAACCGGTCGGCGCCGAGCTCGAGCCGGTGGAGCAGCAACGCCACGAACAGGTGCGTCTTCGACGGAAAGTATCGGTACAGGGTGCCGATCGCGACCTCGGCGTTCTTCGCCACCTCGGTCATCTGCACGCGGGCCAATTCGTGCTCGGACCCCAGCTGCGCTGCAGCCTCGAGGATCCGCACATGGCGTCGCCGTTGTTCGACCGAGGTCGGCTCGGCTCCGTCCCGCGCCTTACCTATTCTGGGCACCGGTCCCCCTTTCCACGATGACGACCCGTCGATTCTGCACCGAACCGCCCGGCAGATTGTCGCATCGCGGATCGTCCACGGTCCCGAACGGTGGGAGCACGGGCACCGGACGTCGTGCTGGGACGGCATCGGATCCGAGCGTCCACTGAGCGAGAAGCCGGTCCGTCCCGACTTTCTCGGGCCGTAACGTCGGAGTCGGAGAAGGACGGTCGGAGTCGACCTCCACGATCGAATCGGAGTGAGCCACATGCAGACCCGGATACCGACCCGCGACACCGACCACAGGATCGAACTGCCGGGCCCCGACGAGATGCGACGTGCCATGGGACGGTTCGCGAGCGGCGTCACCGTCGTGACCGGTCTCGACGAGGACGGGCCCACCGGCTTCGCATGCCAGTCGTTCGCGTCGGTCTCGCTCGAACCGCCCCTCGTGTTGTTCTGCGCGGATCACCGCGGGCGCGCGTGGCCGCGGATCCGCCGCGTCGGCCGGTTCACCGTCAACGTGCTCGGTGCCGACCAGAGTGATCTGTGCGCGCGTTTCGGGTCGAGCCGCGGTCCGAAGTTCGACGGTCTCCACTGGGAATTGTCCCGCTGGGACACTCCGTCGCTGCCGGATGTCCTGCTGCGGGTGCACGCATCGGTGGAGAACGTGCACGTCGCGGGTGATCACGACGTCGTCATCGGCCGGGTCGCCGAACTGGAGTGCGTCGGCGACCGGAGTCCGATGGTGTTCTACCGCGGGGCGTTCGGGCTCGACGCGCGGTAACTCCGCGGATACTTCCTCCGTCCGCCGCTACCGACGGGCGGAGGAAGTCGTCGTCACACCCTCACGGAGGGCGTCGCGCCGGCGGCAACCTTCGCGAGACGGGCCCGGCGCGGCTGCGGACCGGCGACGGTGAGGACAGCCGCGAGAAGCGCGACGCCTGCGCCCGTCAGCAGGACGACCCGGAAGCCGGACTCCGTGGGAATGGTATGACCGGCGAACGGCACGCTCATCTGTGCGAGGACGACACCGACGACGGCGGAAGCGGAGGACGTGCCGACCGACCGCATGAGACTGTTCACGCTTTTGGCGGATGCCGTCTCCGTGGCAGGGACCTCCCCCATGATCAGGGCGGGCATCGCACCGTATGCGAACCCGACTCCCGTTCTGCAGATCGTGGCGACGACTGCCAGGCCCAGGACCGATCCCATCAACGGATCGCGAACCCCGGCTCGAACGCTTCAACAAGACATCGAACGCTTGACGGGGCATCCGTGGCCGCGCCCCCCGGGTCCGCAGTGCATCTTCCCGACGGGTCCGTCGGGGGGGATGTGAGCCGGGGGTACCGTGCGAACACGGTTCGGTGGCCGGCCGAGACCACCGGCAGACCGGAACACCCGCGGTACGAGTGATGCCACCGCCGTCGAGACGGCGGTGGCATCACTTCCGGTCACACGTCAACCACGATGCTTTCCGTGGGCAATACCTCCGGCGGGCGTCGTCGACGGCACCAAGGACGGAAGTTCCTCGGTCCTGAGCCGGCGGGGGCGTTCCGTCATCACGGTGGGCTGGACCGTGTGCACCTCGCTGAGGAGAGCGGCCGGGAAGTAGACCGACGCCGTGACACCGGCGTTCGTCTCGGTGTCGAAGGTCGGCCTCAGACGCACGCTCATGCCGTTGCGGGCCGCCAGACGCCCGATCACGAACAATCCCAGTTGACGCGGGGCGTCGACATCGGCATTCTCACCCGCCGCGAGACGGATATTGATCTCCTCCATGGTATCTCGGGGAATACCGATTCCGCGATCGGCGATATCGAGAAGCAGGCCACCCTCCACGGCGGAGGAGAACTCGAACCTGACGGGAGTGGTGGGCGGGGAAGCCCGCAGCGCGTTGTCGACGAGTTCGGCCACCAGATGCACCACGTCGTTCACCACCTTACCGACGAGATATCCGCGCGGGGTGTTCCCGATCTGCACCCGCTGGTAGTTCTCCACCTGGGACACCGCACCGCGGAGCACGTCGCCGAGCGGTGCGGGCCCGCTGCGAGTACGCGGGCGCGTGCCCGCGAGAACCAACAGGGATTCGCCGGTACGCCGCATGCGCGTCGCCAGATGATCGAGAGCGAACATGCTCTGCAACCGGGCGGGATCCTTCTCCTCGTATTCGAGAGATTCGATCAGCGAGAGTTGCTGTTCGACGAGGGTCTTGTTGCGGCGTGCCAGCGTCTCGAGCATCACGTTCACCTGTTTCCTCAGGTGGGCCTGCTCGCCGGCGAGACGCAGCGCCTGCGTGTTCATCGAATCCACCGCTCGGGAGAGTTCGCCGATCTCCTCGTCCGTATCGGTGCCGACGGGAGCGAGACGGACGGTGTCGATGTCGGCCCCGTCCTTGACCGCCGCGATGGCGGCGGGAAGCTCGGTGTTCGCCGCTGCGAGAGTATTGTCTCGCAGACGTCCCAGGGGCACCGACAGGGAACGGATGACTGCTATCGCGAGGAGCAGGGCGAGTACGAGTGCTGCCGTGACGAAGAGCGCGTCGCGGGTGGCCGCGGTACGTGTCTCGTCCGCCAGTTCTTCGAGCGTCCCGATGATACGCGCGCTGGCGCTGTCGATCCCTTCCGCATAAGACCGAGACGCCGAAAGTACGGCGTTGCGAAGGTCTTCCCCGAATTGCCTGCTCGGCGTGAAGTTCTCGATCAACCTACGGCGCGCTTCGATATCGCCGAGCATCCCGTCGATCTGCCCGGTATCGAGCCCCGATCCTCGAAGGAGCCGCAGCGTCGACTCTTCGGTGTTCATGGCGCCGGTCGCCAGGATCCGGGCGGCTTCGGGGTTGGTGGCCAGCAGCCGGAAGGACTCCATCTGGTCGAGGAGGTTGAGCTGCGC
Organism: Rhodococcus sp. DMU2021; assembly: GCF_019641445.1. NCBI lineage: Bacteria > Bacillati > Actinomycetota > Actinomycetes > Mycobacteriales > Nocardiaceae > Rhodococcus > Rhodococcus sp. DMU2021. The sequence continues at coordinate 140,380 of NZ_JAIFKB010000007.1, read as the reverse complement.
GTCCCACATCAGGAGCAGGTTCGTGGCGTCGACGAGAGCGTCGTGGTTCTCGAACTGATCGAACAGATCTCGGAAGATATCCCTGCACCGCACCAGGAAGTCGGTGGTCAGGCGACCGAACTCCTCGGCTCCGAGGGAGGAGTTCATGACCGCGGCGTAGAGCTGGTCGCCCTGCGCGAGCAGCGCATCGAGTTCTACGGCGACATCGGAGCTGAGATCGCTTCCTGCGGCGAGTTCCCTCAGAGTGTCCATGGACTGCGTCACATCGTCCGCGGCCACGCTCTTGGGCGTGAATCCGAGGCTCGTGGCGGCGGTAATGCTGATCACAGCGATGGAGAAGTCGAGCAGCGCCGGCGCGACAACGGTCTGCTCGGACAATGCGGCCGACCGCTGCGCCTCGTCGAGCTGAGTCGTGACGCGCACGGCACCGAGAGCGACAGCGAGGACGAGGGGAATCGACAGCACGGCCGCGAGTCTGTATTTGAGACGCCAGCGACCGATCTGCAGCGCACCTGTTCGGCTCGGCTCCAATTCTCGGATCTCCCTTTCACGGTGAAGAGAACGTGCTTTTCGGACAAAAATTACATCTTTCCGAAACGTTCTACACCAGATCCTCGTTCGGGCAAGTACTTCGTCCCGGGCACGGAGACGAATTCCGTGCCGGTCGTCCTCGCCCGAGGACCGGCTCCCTACGAACCGGTCGGCCGAACCGTCGATCGCCGCAGGACGAGCACCGCCGTCGAGGGCTGGACCGCACACTTCCGCACCGGAGACGACGAGGAATCCCGGCGGCAGCCCGCCCCCGCCGGCCCCCGACAACCGTGCCCAGTCCTGTGTTCGTTCATCGATGCCCCCCTGTTCGCGGTGTCGAACATACACAATGCGTGCGGAGGACGGTGAGGAGGTCCGCCCTTTTCGTCTACGGCGACAACGCTCCTCGCGTGCTCGAATACCCGATCAGGCCGCGCACCCGGCACCGAGGTCCGGTCGCCGACCGCCGGCGCGAATTGCAGAGCCGGCGCACGGCAGGGGTCGCGAACCCGGCATCGCCCCGTGGCACGCTCGCACGACACGAGACGCGGAGCCCTCCTGGACCCGGATCCGGAATGCTCCGCTCATCGCATCCGAGGGGACATCCCGGTGCCACTCACTTCGCCGCCGCACGCATTCCCGCGCGCCGGCCAAAGAAGCTACCGTCACCGAGGGAGATGCCGCTGCAGTAGCCCCACGCCGAGAGGCCGGACGTACAACGGCCCGCCGCATACAGACCGGGAATCGGATCTCAGCCCACGTGAAGAACTTCCGAGTCCACCGAGGTCTGCAGTCCCCCAGGGTGAAACCTTCGGTCATGCCACGCAGATCGATCGCGGCGATCGGCGATCGGAGGGGCCGCACCCACTCCGCCTTCATTCCGAGGACCGGATCCGTCCCCGATTCGGCGTGCCGATTGTAGAGCCCCACCGTCGATCCGAGAGTTCCTGCGGGAAGACCCATTTCGGACTCGAGCTCCGACACCGTCTCACACCCAGGTCGGCTGGCGACGGAGTTGCGGACTCGAAGTCGGTGTGGCCATTCCTTCCTCGTAGGCCTGTTCGTCGATGACCAGGAACGCCTGATTGTCGTTCTGGTACATGGTGAGCTGGCCGGTCCGCCCGGGAGGTTGAAGGCTCCGTGGACCGCGGCACGATGGTCGGGTTCGATACTCGTTGCCGGCGTGTGGAACTCCCGCTGGCTGTAGGCGCCGGGGTTGAGCCGAACCTCGATGTGTTCGATATCGTCCGGCCCCCGGCCGTGTTCACGGACGAGCGCGCGCAACGCATCGATGGAGGCACCCGTGTAGCAGCAAGGCCGGGCAGTACTTCACGGCACTGTCGAGTATCCACCACTTCATCTTTCCGTCGACGACCTCCATGAACGAGCATGCGAGGTTGAGCCGCGCGGTCATGTCGTAGCCGACAGCGACGGCACGGAGCAGGCTGTCGCCGGACGCATCGACGCGTTCGGCCTCGGCGCGGGCCGAGGAGACCACGATCGTCGCGAAGTGCGCCGAGTCGAAGAGTGTGTCGTCCGCGTCGAGCGCGTAGGTGATATCGGAGTTGAACGCAGCAGCAACGGCAGCAGGCGCTTTGGTCGAACGGCCGAACACCGTGGCCTCCTCGACCCCACCGAGGCGGTCGATCACCTTGTGTGCCATGCGAGTACGTTCCATGCGTAGGGACGGCCCGCGTCGAGATGCGTGAGGATCCGGCACGATCTGTAATCCACATCACTCTCCCCGAAGCCTGTGACGCACCGCCTTCCGGTCCCGCTCACCGGGAGCCGCCCTCCCGGGTGTACCGAGGCGATCGGACAGGGCCACCGACGCGACGATGCCACGGCGTCGTACGCCGTGGCATCGTCGGAAGGCATCCGGGTGGACGAACTCGATCAGCCCACCGGAGGCGAGAACGCCGCGAGCGGCTCGGAGCCCGACCAGTCGTGACCCCAGTAACTGTCCGCGGTGATTTCTTCTGCGGTGTAGAAGGTTTCGTCGACAAGCATGCCTTCGGTACCGAACTCGAGGTCCCATCCGCCGGGGGCACGCACGTAGAAGGAGACCATCTTGTCGTTGGTGTGCCGGCCCAGGGTCGACGAGATCGAGAAGCCCAACTTGTTCACTCGGTCCAGGGCCTGACCGACCGCGTCGAGCGTCTCGACCTCGAGCATCAGGTGCACGAGACCGGGCTCGGCGGTGGGCGGAGCCGGGCACAACGCGAGGCTGTGGTGGCGGCGGTTGACGCCCAGGAACCGCACGCGTCGCACGGGCGGCGGTGCCGACAGGCCACCGAGCCGCGTCGCTCCGCGCGGCAGGAACCCGAGTACCTCGGTGTAGAACTCGTAGGACTCCGCGAACGCGGCGGTGGGCAGGACGACGTGGCCGAGTCCCTCCTCACCGGTGTGGAAGACACCGGCGAACGGCGTCACGAGGGGGCTGTGGTCGAGCACCGGACCGAAGAACACCTCGGTGCGGGTGCCGCCCGGATCGTCGAATGCGATGACCTGCTCGGCGTCGCGGTAGGTCGACTCCTCCTCGGAGAGGACCTCGACGGCGATGCCGGCCTTCTCGACCGCTTCGCGCACGCTACGCAGCGCGAACTCGTCGCGCACCTCCCAGCCCACGGCGAGTGCCTTGTCGACCTCACCGGGCAGCACGATCAGGCGTGCCCGCCGCTCGTCGACACGCAGGTACAGGCCGTCGGGTTCCGGGCCGGTACCGATCGCCATGCCGAGTCCGTCGACGACGAGTTCGCGCCATCGTGCGATGTCTGTGGTCTGGATCCTGAGATAACCCAGGCCCCGAATATCCGTCATATCCGAATGTTCCTTCGCCGTAATGGATGTGATGTCAGATCATCGACCGCATCATGCCCTGCGGCTCTTCGCCGAGCTGGGTGAGCGTCGCGGCGTGGAAGATCGAACCGGGGACGTGGATGGCGTGGCTCAGACCGGCGTGCGCGTCGCGCCAGAAGCGCTGCAGCGGATTGCTCAGCTGCAGCGCGCCGCCGCCGGCCCGCGAGAAGATCTCGTCGACGGCGCGCACGGCCCGCCATGCCGCGGCGACCTGGGTCCGGCGTCCGATCGCGCGTTGCTCGAAGGTGACCTCGATGCCCCGCTCGGTCAGATCCCAGAAGCGGTCGACGGTTTCGAGCAGGGCGGCGCGCGACGCGGCGATCTCCGCTGCGGCGTCACCGAGGTTCGACAGCACGTACGGGTCCTGCTTGATCGCGGTGCCGGACACCGTGACCCGCTCGCGCTGGGACTCGATGTAGCAGTTCAGCGCACCCTCGGCGATGCCGATGAGCGACGAGGTGATGCCGAGCGGGAAGATGCACGAGAAGGGGAACTTGTAGAGCGTCTCGTCGCGTCCGGCGTCCTGCCACGCCACCCCGCCCATGACGCGCTCGGCGCGCAGGGTCCGGTACTCGGGGAGGAAGGCGTTCTCGACGATGAGATCCTTCGAACCCGTGCCGCGCAGGCCGACGACGTTCCAGCTGTCGTGGTCGATCCGGTAGTCCGACCGCGGCAGCAACACGTGCAGGCTCTGTGGCGGGTTCAGGCGGTTGCCGTCCTTGTCGCCCACGGCCGCACCGATCATCACCCAGTCGCAGTGGTCGGTGCCCGACGAGAACGACCAGCGGCCGTTGAGGATGTATCCGCCGTCGACGGGGGTCGCCACACCCATCGGTGCGTACGGGGAGGCGATCCAGGTGTCGGGGTTCTCGCCCCACACCTCCTCCTGGGCCTTCGGGTCGAAGAAGGCCATCTCCCACGGGTGGACACCGACGATGCCGCTGACCCAGCCGGTCGCGCCGTCCATGGCGCCGATGGCCATGGCGGTCTCCGCGAACTCGCGCGGGTGCGCCTCGAGGCCCCCGAATTCCTTCGGTTGCAGGAGACGGATGACGCCGGCGTCGCGGAGCCTCTTCGCGCTGCGGTCGGTCAGCCGCATCAGCGTGTCGCCTTCGGCGCCGTCCGCGCGGATCTCGTCTGCGAACTCCGAAACGGAGTCGAGCACCTGTCCCATGATCTCTCCAGCTCTGTGAGGGTGACGCCCCCGATACGGCGTGGTGAGCGTCGGTTCCGTTGACGCCTACGGTCTCAGGTGGACCGCTCCCGTATCGTCGTTTTTCCACTGAGCGGGAGCGGTCGATGGGGCTGAGCGGGAGCGGGTTACGAGTCCGCGCGGAGGGGGCCTACGCGTCGTCGCGGCGAAGGAACGCGAGCACCGCCGACAGCCACGCCTCGCGCGCCTCGATCATCGTCCAATGGCCGCAGTTGGGGAAGACGTGGAGCTCGCCGCGGCGCAGTTCGCGCATGGGAAGCATCGCCATGTCGACGGGGCTGACACGGTCGTCGCGACCCCAGGTCAGCAGCACCGGTGCGGTGATCTTGTGGAGCTGCGCCCAGTACGGGGTGGCGTCGGAGGCGGCAGCGGCCTTCGCGCCCGCAGCGAAGGCCGCGGTGCTGTACATGCGTCGGGCGATCTCGAGGGTCTTCGGTTCGGTGGCCAGTGCCCACCGCTCCTCGATGAGTTCCTCGGTGACGATCGCGGGGTCGTAGACCATCGACCGCAGCCAACGGACGAGCTTGTCGCGCGTGGGGTCGTCCGTGAACTCCATGAGCAGCCGGATGCCCTCGCCCGGCGACGGCGCGAAGACCGAACGGCCGGCGCCTCCGATGGTGACGAGCTTCTTCACCCGCTCGGGCTGCGCGATCGCGAACTGCGTCCCGACGATGCCGCCCATCGAGTTCCCGATGATCGACACGCGGTCGAGGCCGAGTCCGTCGAGGAAGTCGGTCACCGCGACCGAGGCCATCGCCATCGGGTGTCCTTCGCACGGGTCGCTCACGCCGAAGCCGGGGAACTCCAGGACGAGGCACCGGTAGTGCTCGGCGAGATCGGCGAGCACACCGCGGTAGTTCCGCCAGCCGGTGACGCCCGGTCCGGAGCCGTGGAGCAGCAGGAGTGGTTCACCCTGACCGGCTTCGTGGTAGCGGAGGGTGCCGCGGTCGGTCGCGAGTTCTCTCGCCGTGTTCTCGAAAGTCGATTCCGTCGTCATGACGAGAAGGTTTCCAGTGATCCACCTCACGCGGCTCGAACGTTCCCGATCACCGGGATGTTCCGCCCGCCGCGGGGCGGTGCGTGATGTTGCCGGCTCCGGCCGTCAGATCCAGCCGTTCGACTGCGTGGCGAGCATTCGCTCCATGACCTGCGGCGACCACGACGCTCCGGACGTGCGTGCGGCGCGATTGCGTCGAGGGGTGTCGAGTTCGGGATAGAGCGCGCGCGAGATCGTGCGGACCGCATCGGCGACCAGCGGCGCGATGCGTTCGAGGTGGCCGGGGCGGGTGGGACCGCACAGGGAGATCGCGGCGACCGGCGATGCAGGGCTGCGGATCGCGGCGCCCGCACAGGACATACCGGCGGTGGCCTCTCCGGTCTCGAAGGCCAGACCGTGGCGACGGCGGATGCGGTTGAGTTCGAGGTGCAGGGTCGACAGATCGGTGATGGTCCGCTCGGTGCGACGCAGCAGTTGCGGGCCGGGGTAGAGGGCATCGACCTGCTCCGGCTCGAGTCCGGCGAGCAGCGCCTTGCCGCCGGCGGTGGCGTAGGCGGGGACACGTCCGCCGACCCGCGACGGCAGTGCCGCGGCGAGCTGGCCGCCGATCTTGTCGAGGTAGACGCAGTCGGGCCCGTCGAGCACAGACAGGTGCGCGACCATCCCGGTGGTCATGTGCAGTTCGTGGAGGAGCGGCGCCGCGGCCTCACGGACGCGGATGTGCCCACTGTCGCCCTCTCCCATGGACTTCGCACGACGGCCGAGGCAATACCCGAACGACGCGTGGTCGATCCAGTCGAGTCGCACCATCTGGTCGAGGATGCGGTGGACCGTCGAGCGCGGAAGCCGGGTGCGGCACGCGACTTCTTCCAGGGTGAGCCGCGACGAGAGATCGTCGAAGGCATCGAGGATGAGGGTCATTCGCTCGACCATCGATGCAGGCAGTTCGCGCTTCGGTGCCTGGGAGACCTGCGTACGTTGCGCCTCGGACATCGTCACCCTTTCTCCGGAATCCGATCACCCACGAAAGCAAGAATTGAAATTGATTCTTGTGAGTGATGCCCAGAGTACAAGGCGAGTGACCTGTCGCACAATTCCCGATCAGCGGACTCGATGCTCCCGCGATCTACGTCCCTCCCCTCGCGCTTCCGCCGGCACGTCTCACTGAGCAGGAGGTCCCTGTCCCGCGGACCGGGCGGTGGGTACAACCTCGGATGTGGGCCGAACCCGCCTGCACCCGTCGCCCGCACGAGCCGAAAGAGTCGAGACCACGATGCCGGATACCGAGTCCCCCCTCTTCCGTCCCCTGACGGTCCGTTCCCTCGAGCTCCGCAACCGCATCGTGATGTCGCCGATGACCCGCTCGCACTCGCCGGGTGGCGTGCCCGGCCGGGATGTCGTGGAGTACTACCGGCGACGCGCCGCGGGCGGCACGGCCCTGATCCTCACCGAGGGCGTCGCGATCGATCACCCGACAGCAGTCGACAATCCCCGCGTGCCACACATGCACGGCGAAGAAGCCCTCGACGGCTGGCGTCGCGTCGTCGACGCGGTTCACGCCGAGGGTGGACGCATCGTCCCCCAGCTCTGGCACGTCGGCCCCCTCTGGGGCGCGATGACCGCAGATGTCGACCCCGACCTCGTCCCCATGCGGCCGTCGGGAGTCTGGGGCGAGCTCGGCGTGACGTCCTACGGCGAGGACTACATCTCCCGGGCCTCAGCGCCCACGCGGGCCATGACCGTGGAGGACATCGAGCAGGTCGTCGCGGCCTATACCGACGCGGCGGCCGCCGCTGCCCGAGTCGGATTCGACGGCATCGCACTGCACGGTGGGCACGGCTATCTGCTCGACGCGTTCCTCTGGGAGGGAACGAATCTCCGCGACGACGAATGGGGCGGCGACCTCGAGCGCCGCACCCGTTTCCCCGCCGCGGTGGTCGCCGCCATCCGCGCGCGCATCGGCGACGACCTGCCGATTTTCTACCGGTTCTCGCAGCACAAGCAACAGAACTACGAAGCCCGGATCGCCCACACCCCGGACGAACTGAAAGCCGTCCTCACCCCATTGAAGGAAGCCGGCGTCGACGTCTTCGACGCGAGCATCCGCCGCTTCGACATGCCGGCCTTCGAAGGCAGCGACCTGACACTCGCAGGCTGGGCCAAGAAGGTCACCGGCGCACATTCGATGGCCGTAGGCAGCGTCGGAATCGCAACGACGTTGCGGGAGAGCCGCCTCCAGGGCAGCGCACCTGTGCGCAACAACGTTCCCGAACTCGAACGACGCCTGGGCGACGACGAGTTCGATCTGATCGCTATCGGTCGGCTCCATCTCGCCGACCCGTCGCTCGCGACGACCCTTCGCAACGGCGCGGAACTGCCCGAGTTCGACCGCGCAGTACACGAGGCCGCGCTCATCTGACGCATCAAAATCGTTCTCGCTCAGCGAGATAGAACAGCGTGACAGCCCTCACCTGCGATACCAAGTGATCCGAGCCACTCCCATTCGTGGGGCAGGAAACACGGCCCGCGATCGGGCCGCCGAGAGTCTGGAATGCGCTTTGACGTCCTACGCCAATGACTTCTCCCAGCCGGAATCCGCAACGCCGAAGGGGCGGAGCCGGTTCGACCGGCAGCAGCCGGTATGGGTGATCGTGTCGGTCCTGATCGCCGTCGAGATCATCAGTGCGTTCGAAACATCGATGATGTTCGCCGCGATCCCGACGTTGATCGTCGAATTCGACAGCAACGCATCGACGGTCGGATGGGCGGTGACGGCCTTCCTCCTCGTCTCGGCCGCCTCGGCCGCCGTGTGCGGCCGGCTCGGCGACATGTACGGCCGGGAACGGATCCTGATGGTCCTGCTCGCCGTCGCGGCGCTCGGCTCGATGGTCAGCGCCCTCGGTGACAGCCTCACCAGCATCATCATCGGCCGCGCGATCCAAGGTGTGGCCGGTGCGATCCTGCCGCTGTGCATCGGGCTGGCGCGCGAGCATCTTCCCGCTTCCCGCGTTCCCGTTGCCGTCGCACTGATCTCCGGCTCGGCGGTCGCCGCCGGTTCGGCGTCGCTGCTCGTCGCCGGTCTGCTGATCGACAACGCCAGCTGGCACATGATCTTCGTCGTCGCCGCCGTGTACGCGATCTTCGCCCTGCTGCTCGTCTGGTTCGTCCTCCCGTGGCGCCGGCCCACCGGGACCTCCGAGAAGATCGACTACATCGGTGCGGTCACCTTCGCCGGCGCGGTCGCCGCGATCCTGCTCGGCGTCAACAAGTCCCAGTCATGGGGCTGGTCGGACCCGCGGACCCTCGGTCTCATCCTGGGCGGGGTCGTCGCTCTGGTCCTGCTCGTGCGGTGGGAACTGCGCACACCCTCCCCCATCATCAACGTGCGCCTGTTCGCCGACCGCAAGTTCTCGCTCACGATGCTGGCCACCGTCGCGATCGCGGTGGGACCGCTGGGCGTGGTCACCATGATCATTCCGATCATCATGCAGACGCCGTCCACCGGCGACTTCGGCCTGGGCCTGAGCGCGACGCACGCGGGTTGGCTCTCGTTCATCGGCTCCCTGTTCGGATTCGTCTGCACTCCGCTGAGCGGCCGGATCTCCGCCGCGGTGGGTTCACGCGCGTCGATGCTGCTCGGTACCGCCCTGTTCATCGTCGGCGTCGTCGTCATGCTCACCGCGCACCACTCCGTGGTGGCCATGACCGCGATGGTCGTCGTGGTGTCGGTCGCGACCGCCTTCGCCTACACGGCGATTCCGAACCTGATCGTCGAGTCCGTGCCCGAGCACAACACCAGCGAGACGACCGGCACGAACGCCGTGCTGCGTACCGCGGGTCAGGGTGTCGGAACGTCGATCGCGACCATGCTGCTCGCGTTCGCTGCGACCCCACTCGCGGGAATCAACATGGTCGGCGGCATGCTCATCGCGCTCTCCGTGGTGACCATCGGGATCACCTTGCTGATCCCACGCAGCGTGCGCACCGCCTGATCCGAACGCCCGTCTCCTCCCGTGTCCCGATTACCGGGAGGAGACGGGCGTCGGCGTCCGTCGGCGTTCTACGGTGATCCGATCGAGAAGTATTCGTATCGAAGGGAACCACTGCGATGACAGCCGTTGAGACACCGGTCGGTTCACGCTCCGTCGTACTGACCGTCGGTGCAGTCGTCCAGGAAACCGCCGACGCCGTTTCGCTGGTTTTCGACGTGCCAGAAGAGCGCCGCGCGGGCTTCGCCTACAAACCGGGACAGTTCCTCACCCTGCGCATCCCGAGCGATCGGACCGGTTCCGTGGCACGGTGCTACTCGCTCGCGAGCTCCCCCCACACCGGCGAGCCTCTCAAGGTCACCGTCAAGCGCACCGCCGACGGATACGGATCGAACTGGCTGTGCGACAACATCACTGCAGGGCAAACCCTCGAGGTGCTGCCCCCGGCGGGCGTGTTCACTCCGGTCGATCTCACCGAGAAACTCGCACTGTTCGCCGGAGGCAGCGGTATCACGCCGGTGTTGTCCATCCTCGAGTCGGCTCTCCACAGCGGCAATCGCAACGTGGTGCTCGTCTACGGCAACCGCGACGAGAAGTCCGTCATCTTCGCCGAGAGGCTGCGCGAACTCGCCGCCCGGCACGCCACTGCCCTCACCGTCGTGCACTGGCTCGAGAGCGTGCAGGGCCTGCCGACGCCGCAGCAGCTCGCGACCCTGGTCTCTACCTTCGCCGATCACCGCGCGTACATGTGCGGACCCGGGCCGTTCATGGATACCGTCCGCGAAGGCCTGCTGCTGGCCGGCGTCCCGAAGGACCGCATCCACGCCGAGGTCTTCACCTCCCTGTCCGGCGATCCGTTCGCCGACGTACCTGCCGTCGAGATCGACGAGTCGGACACCGACGCCGCCTCCGTGACGGTGCAGCTCGACGGCGAGGAACACGACCTCGTCTGGCCGCGCAGCGCGACTCTCGTGGACATCATGCTCTCGAAGGGCCTGGACGTGCCCTACTCGTGCCGGGAAGGCGAGTGCGGGTCGTGCGCGTGCACCGTCGTCGAAGGCGACGTCGACACCCCGCCGTCCGCGATCCTCGACGAGGAGGACATCGCCAACGGATACGTCCTCGCGTGCCAGGCCAAGCCGAAAAGCAAGCACGTGCGCATCGACTTCTGACCCCCGACAATGAAGCGTCCCCGGCTGCCGTTCCGCAGCCGGGGACGAGTCGTAGAGGAAGCGGCAGAGCTCAGCGGTTCAGGAGCGCTCGCATCGCGGCAGCCGCGCCTCGGACGAGCTTGTCGCGCGGGAATCCGCTGCGCTTGACCGCAGCCTCGTAGTTGCCGCCGGCGACCCACACGGGACCGTCCTGGAGGCGTTCGAGACCTTCACGCGCAACGTCTTCCGGCTCGGCGACGAGCATCCCCGGGATGTCGAAGTTCAGGCCCGCGCGCACCATCGCCGGGGTGCGGGTGACACCGAGTACCAGTTCGACCACGTGCACGCCGTGCGGTGCGAGCTCGAGCCACAGACTTTCGGCGAAGACGCGGCTGAACGCCTTCGAGGCCGCGTAGATGCTCTGGTGTTCGGCACCCATGTAGCCGGAGAGCGACCCGAGCAGCATGATGCCACCGCGCCCGCGCTCTTTCATCGGTCCACCGAACAGGTGCGACAACTCGATCTGCCGGTGGACGTTGAGTTCGATCACGCCGCGGAACCCATCGAGGTCGCCGGTGACGAACTCGTGGCCGTAGCTGTTCGCGCCGGCGTTGAAGATGAACAGGCCGACCTCGATGTCCTCGGTCGCCTTGCGGATCTCTTCCACGGCATCGTCGTCGAGCAGATCCAGCGCGAGGGTGCGCACCTGCACCCCGTTGCTCCGTGCCTTGTCCGCCGTCTCCTGCAGTGGGCCCGGCTGACGCGCGATGAGCACGAGATCGAAACCCGCGCGGCTCAATTCGTCGGCGAATGCCGCGCCGACGCCTTCGGAGCCACCGGCGATGACGGCCCACGGGCCATAGTACGAGCGGTCGAGATCGAGGGTTTCGGCCATCACTGGTCCTTCGGGAGGTAGTCGGAAGCTGAAGAGGTCACTGCACGATGGGGGCTCGGATCGGAGTGTCGTCGAAGACCTCGATGACCCCGGAAGCAGCCGCCTTGGCGATCGCGGCGTCGAGATGCGAACACGACATCCAGGGCGCGCCGGGTCGCCCGTCGCGCCCGTCGTCGTCCTGCACGACAGGGCAACGACGGCGCGCATCGGTGTTCCACTGGATGGACGTGTGCTCCCAGCTGTTCTTCTGGACGAGCACCTGCGCGGCGCATTCGCCGCAGCGCAACGGTTCCATCCGGTTCTGCATGTCTTTGGCTCCTAGCCCGTCGTGGTGGACTGCTGCGCGCCTGCCTGCTCGTCGAGGGCTGCCTTGCGGGCAAGGTTCTCCTCGACCTCCTTCATCCACGCGGCCACCGGGCGAGTGGTGTCCATCTCGAACTCGAAGCGGTCGGTCATCTCCTGCGCAACGTCCTCGACATCGACATAGAACTGCTCGTACCAGCGCCGCAGCTGGTAGACGGGGCCGTCCTCCTCGCACAGGAGCGGGTTGTCGATGCGGGTCTTGTTGCGCCAGATTTCGATGTCCTGCTCGAAGCCCTTCGCGATGAAGTTCCCGAACTGCTGGGCGGTCTGCAGCGCCTCCTCCCCCTCGAGGCGGTCGGACTTCTTGACGATCATGCCGTACATCAGGACGAACTTGTCCTGGGACACCGGGTAGTGGCAGTTGATGAGGACCGACTCGACGTCGTAACCCTCGTACTGGTAAACGAGATCGTCGATCATGAAGGACGGTCCGAAGTAGCTCGCGTCGGAGCGGCTTCCGAGCATCTTCGGCTGTCCGTCCGCGTGCGGACGAGCGTCCATACGAGCCTGACCCCGCATGAACTGGCTGGCCACGTGGCCTTCGAAGACGTTCTTGAAGTAGACCGGGAAGGAGTAGTGCACGTAGAAGAAGTGCGCCATGTCGACGATGTTGTCGATGATCTCGCGGCAGTTCGTATCGACCTCGGTGGTGTACCAGACCCAGTCGGTCCACTCGTCGCTCGTGGCGCCCTCGATGTGCGGGATGGTCACGTCCGCGGGCGGCGGGTTCCCCTGGGGGTCGTGCCACACGAAGAGCATGCCGTCCTGGTCGAGAGTGTGCCACGCGCGGGTCTTGGCGATCGGAGGAACACGCCGCGCGTACGGGATGTTCTTGCAGCGCCCGTTGCCGCCCCAGCGCCAGTCGTGGAACGGACACGCGATCTCGTCGCCCTTGACCGTGCCCTGGCTGAGATCCCCACCCATGTGCCGGCAGTACGCGTCGAGGATCTTGATCTCGTCGTTGCTGTCGGCCCACACCACGAGCTTGGTCCCGAATGCCTCGATCGAGTGCGGCTTGCCGTCCTTGAAGTCCTTCGACAGGCCGAGGCAGTGCCAGCCCCGGGCGAAGCGGGCGGGAGCCGACCCGGCGACGATCTCGCGGATCTCGGATTGTTCGGAAGTGCCGATGCTCACGGTCGTCCGTCCTTTCGGGAGGGAAGCGTTGAGGAGGTCAGGCGGCGGAGTCCGCTGGAGCATTCCGTCGCGATACGACCGAAACGCTAGGTGATCGGTATCACCCCTGATGAGGCCATCTCACTGGTCGAGACCTTCCGATGTCGTGAGACCGGGCCGGACCGCGATCATGCGACCGGCGCAGGTTCGGGGGTCGGCAACAGGGCCGCCCGGCCGTTGGCCACGAACTCCCGCTCGATGCGTGTGCGTTCCGCGTCGCCGAGCAGGACGTACTCGGAGGTCCGTCGGACACGCACGTAGACCGTGTCTGGGGTGTTCCACGCGACCGCCCGCAGCGGGGCTTTGTTCACCTTGTTGCTGCCCGTCAGCGGGATCTGCGCGGTGACGCGCACGAATCGCGGCCACCACTTGTCTCCCATGTCGGGCTGCTCGGCGAGGGTCGCCCCGAACACCGCCGGGTCGAACTCCGCGCCGGGCTCGAGTTCGACGGCGCACATGACCTGATCCCCGGTCGTGGGATCGGGCACGGCGAAGACCGGGGCGGACAGGATGCCCGGCACCCGCAGGATGATGCGCTCGACGGGAGTGGCGGAGAAGTTCTCGCTGTCGACGCGAAGCCAGTCGGAGGATCTTCCGGCGAAGTAGAAGAAGCCGTTCTCGTCGCGGTACCCGAGGTCCCCCGACCAGAAGTCGTCGCCCTTGACCCGATCGGCCATCGCCTCGGGATTCTTGTAGTAGCCCTCGAAGGTGTGGGCGGCACCGCACGCGACGATCTGTCCGACGGCGTCACTGTTGAGGAGGCGACCGGTCTCGTCGAAACGGGCGCGGGGGCACTCCTGCCCGGTGTCCTCGTCGAAGATCCGGACATCGACGCCTCCGACGGCGACCCCGAGCGATCCGGTCGGGGTGTCGGGGGTGCGGTTGATGCGGAAGACGCCTTCGCTCATCCCGTAGCCTTCGACGACCGTGCAGCCGAAGCGTTCGGAAAAGCGGGCCACGTCGGCTTCGGATGCCTCGGTGCCGAACGCGAGTTCGAGGGTGCTCGCGCGGTCGCGGGGGTCTTCCGGCCGGCTGAGGATGTACGACAGGGCCCGGCCCACGTAGTTGACGAAAGTGGCGCCGTAGCGGTGGATGTCGTCGGAGAACCGGCTCGCGGAGAACCTCCGGATCATGCAGACGGTCGCGCCGGCCCGCATGGCCGTGCCGAGGTTGAGCATGAGTGCGTTTCCGTGGAAGAGCGGCATGCACAGATAGGCGACCGAATCCTCGCGCATGCCAACACGTTCGGTGAGCGGACCGAGGAGGCGTGCGAGCCGGCCCTGGCCGACGATCACGGCCTTCGGAGCGCCGGTGGAACCGGAACTGAACAGCAACAATGCGATGTCGTCGGTGGACGGAATCGTCTCCGGCAGATCCGCACCGCGGAACGGCGCGAGGAACTCCGCGTAGCGATCGTCGTCGATGTCGAGGATGCGGTCGGCCGGCAGTCCGTGGCCGGTGTCCTCGAGCAGATGGGCGAGGCGGGATTCGGTGACGACGAGGTCGATGTCCGCGTGCGCGATGTCGCGGGCGATCTCGGGGCCGCTGCGGCTGGCGTTGATGCCCACGACGGCTGCTCCGGCCAGGGCACCGGCGCCGATCCAGAAGACGAAGTCCGGGACGTTCTCGAGCAGCACCCCGATGTGGCGCTGCCGATCTGCGGGAGCAGGCACGGTCGCGACGATCGCGGCGGCACGATCGGCGCTTTCCTGAACCACCTCGCCCCAGGTCCACTGCTGGTCCTCGAAACGCAACCCTACCTTCGGGTCACCGTGACGAGCGCGCACTACTTCTGCGAACGTGTCCAAGTCTTTCCTCCAGACGGTTGTGGCGATCAAGCAAAAACGGCGCGACCGCCGGACAGGACGGCGCCGGTCGCCGTGACGACGTCGAACCGGACGTCCACTGCGTCACCCCAGGCGCGGACCTGTGCCGCATCGCCGGGGAAGACGGGGGCCGCGAAGCGCCCGAACAGCGTCTTCAGGTCGGCGGGGTGCCCTCCGAGCATGTCGGCCAGAGGCAGGGTCGCGGCCGCCAGCGTGCACAGGCCGTGCAGGATGGGGCGGGGTTGTCCGATGCGCGCCGCAGCCTCGGGATCGATGTGGATGTGGTGCCGGTCGCCGGTCAGCCGGTAAAGCGCCGCCTGGTCGGCGCGTGTGGCGAGCGTGCCGATCACGTCGGCATCCCCCTCCGGCGCGGACGGCGCCGACGGTCCGCGCTCGCCGCCGAAACCTCCCGCTCCCGGTGCGAACAACGACCACGTCGCGATGAAGAACTCGCTCTCGACGACGACCTCGAACACCGCTGCCCGGCCCTTGTCCCAGACCTCACCGACGCGCGCCGACATCGCGATCTCCCCGGAGCGTGGCAACGGTGCGAGCACCTCGAGGCTCTGGGAACCGTGGAGCGCGGTGGCCGTGTCGAAGGCACCGAGCGCACCGAGCGCATCCGGTGCCCACTGGGCCAGCGTCAGGGCGAACGTCGGCAACACCCGCAGCCGGTCCTCGAACACGAGATCGAGGTCCGCCGCGCCGGCGCCCACCGCGAGCGCGTACAGGATCGCGTCCCGCTCGTCGTAGCGGATCGTGCGGGCACCCAGGTCGTGGCCTCGCCACTGCGCGGGCGTCGGCGTCGTTGCGGTCATTCGTCTTCGGTCCTTTCTCACAGGGGCGCCGGGCGGCGGCCCGACGGAGACAGGACCTCGCTTTTCCACAGACGCCCAGGTCACAGGCTAGGGAGAGCGATGGTGACCGTCACCGCCCGTCCCACTCACCGGTACATTCGAAGTCGGGGTGACCCGTCGTGAGATTCTGGCGGTACGCACTCGATGGAGGAGGGGACGTCCGTGAAGCGTGCAGGGGCACCGGTGGGATACAGGCGATGACCATCCCCTCCGATCCCTCCCATTTCCTCGATCAGCTGGTATCGCGACTCACCGGTCCGGGTGGCGAGTTCGAGATCGTCGTGCAGGACGTCCTGGGCACCGAGATACCCGTCATGCGCAGACGCGACGTCGCCGTGGCGGATCTGCTCTCGCAGTCCCTCGCCTGGGGCGACCGCGAGTATCTGGTCACGACCGATCAGCGGATCACCTTCGCCCGGAACGCGCGCATGTCGTACGCCCTCGCCGCGGCGCTCCACGAGCGGTACGGGGTTGGCGTGGGCGACCGGGTCGCGATCCTGTCGGCGAACCGGCCCGAGTGGGTCACCGCCTTCTGGGCGACGCAGGCCCTCGGTGCGATCTCGGTGGGCCTGAACGCGTGGTGGGTGCAACCGGAACTCGAATTCGGTATCCGTCATTCGCGACCCCGGGTGCTCTTCGTCGACGGTCCGCGCGCTGCGGCCGTGGCCGGCATCGACCGTGCGCAGACGGTGGTGCTGTCGATCGAGGAGGATCTACCGCGCCTCATCGCCGAATTCGACGGCGCGCAGCCGCCGCCCCCGAGAGTCGCCGAGGACG
The DNA here is from genome assembly GCF_019641445.1 of Rhodococcus sp. DMU2021. Lineage (NCBI taxonomy): Bacteria > Bacillati > Actinomycetota > Actinomycetes > Mycobacteriales > Nocardiaceae > Rhodococcus > Rhodococcus sp. DMU2021. The sequence goes on along the minus strand of NZ_JAIFKB010000007.1, from coordinate 123,749 downwards.
ATCCGGCCGTCCTCCTGTACACCTCGGGCACGAGCGGGGATCCGAAGGGTGCGTTGCACTCGCAGCGGAATCTGCTGGCAGTGGTCGACTACCACCGGTACCTCGACGCGATCGCGACGATCTGGACCGGCGGCACATACGACCGGTCCGCACCATCGGACTCCCGCTATCTGCTGACGTCCTCACTGTTCCACATCACGAGCCTGCACAACACGATCGTGCCGCGCCTGGCCACCGGCAGCACCGTGGTGATGAACCAGGGCTGGTACGGCGTGCGTCCCGTGCTCGAACTCATCGAGGCGGAACAGGTCACCCACTGGATGGCCGTGCCGTCGATGGCGGCGCGGATGCTCGAGGACGAAGATCTCGACAGATACGACCTCACCTCGCTGAGCCGGTTCACCCTGTCCTCGGAACCTTCGACGCCGGAGTTCAAACAACTTCTGCGCGAAGGGCTTCCGTTCGGCAAGCACGCCATGGTCGACAGTTACACCATCACCGAGTGCAGCACGTCGATCGCTGTGGCCTCCGCCGCCGAACTCGAGGAGTTCCCCGGCACGGTGGGCGCGCCGATCATCACGGTGAGCCTCGAGATCCGGGATCAGAGCGGCGCCTGGCTGCCCGACGGCCGCGTGGGCGAGGTGTGTGTGCGCAGCCCCTTCGTCATGCTCGGCTACTGGGACGACGAGGCGGCGACCGCCGAGGCGATCACTCCCGACCGCTGGTTGCGCACAGGTGATTTCGGCGTGGTCGAGAACGGCCGTCTGCGTCTGGTGGGCCGGCGCGCCGACCTCATCCACCAGAACGGCGAGAACGTCTACCCGTCGGAGGTCGAGCGCGTCCTGGCCCTGCACCCGGCGGTCCGCGAATGCATGGTGACCGGCGCGCCCCACCCGGAATGGGGCCAGGAGGTGGCTGCGGTGGTCGTGCTCGTCGAAGGCTCCACGGTCACCGTCGAGGAATTGACGACCTTCGCATCCGAGCGTCTCGCCTACTTCAAGGTGCCGACGCAATGGACGCTGACGTGCAACCTGTTGCCGCGCAACGCCACCGGGAAGATCATCCGCAAGGGCTGGCGCGACACCCACGGCCACTGGTGACGACGGATCTGCACATCTACGGCCGGAGCAGGCGCTGCAGGGCGTCGCGGAGCGTTTCCTGTTCGAGCACGGGGTCGAAGGACGTCTCGGCGGCGACGACGCCGAGGTAGCCGTCGAGCAAAGCCTGTAGCCAGGTGACGAGCCGATCCGCGGGCAGGTCGGTCCGGATCTCTCCGGCCTGCTGCGCGAGCCGCACCCAGGGAAGCAATCCGTCGCGCAGCGCGCGGGCGTCGCGGTCGAGAGCAGCCGCGATCTCCGGCCGGGTCATCACAGCCCCGACCGCTCGGACGAAGCCGGCCGTACGGGGATCCGACGCATCCTCTGCTGCCCGAACGGCGTATTCGTCGAGTACACGGGTGGCGTCGGTTCGCCCGCTCTGCGCCTCGAACCACGCCACGCTTTCGGCTGTGCCCAGTTCGAGAACGGCCACCATCAGCGACAGTTTCGTGGGGAAGTAGTGGAAGAAGGTTCCGGACCCGATGCGGGCCTCGCGGCAGATCGCGGCCGTGGTCGTGCCGTCGTAGCCGTGTCGGGCGAAGCAGGTCAGAGCTGCGTCGATGATCCCGAGGCGGCGCGCCTCGTGCCGGACCGGATCGACCGTACGTGCCATGTCCCCGGCTCCCTGGATGCCATTGATGGAGTGTCCGCTCTATTATTACTGTATGCCGAAGACTCCGGAGCGCTGGCTGCTCACCTGGGAGAGCGCCGAGCACGCCGTGGAAATCGACGATGCCGGGCTGGGCCGCAGGATCACCTGGACGATCGACGGCGAGGAGATCGCCACGAAGAAGACCTCCGATGACAAGGTCGTCCTCGACGGGCACGAACGCGGCGCGATCGCCGTCAGGCTCCCCACCTTCATCGGACCGGCCCGACGAGTCACCTGGTGGGACGGCGACACCGAACTCGGTGCGGCAGCAGCCGCCCTCACCGGCATCGGCGGGGTCGACCTCGACCCCGAGCCTGGATCCAAGGCGGCTGTTCGCGAGGAATGGATCCGGGCGCACCCCCGGAAATACGCCGCCCAGCGCACGGCGGTCGCCGTAGCCGGGGTCGCCGTGCCGCTGATCGTGCTCTGGCTGCTCGCACAGATCCCGATCCCCGAAATCGATTGGCCCGACTGGGATATCAACATTTCCTGGCCGGACATTCCGTGGCCCGACATTCCGTGGCCGACCATCTCCCTGCCGGAATTCTCCCTGTTCGACTTCACCGTGCCCGAGTGGGTGAAGGCCGTCGCAGACAAGGCGAAGTACGTCTGGCCGGTCGTGCTCGCGGCCGTCCTCGCGAACCGGGAGGTCGCGCGCCGCCGGCGCCAGGACGAGCGCAAGCGGCAGACCGACGACCCCCCGACCGACTCGGAGGACTGAGCTCAGCTGAGGCGTTCGAGCACCATCGCCATGCCCTGACCCCCACCGACGCACATCGTCTCGACGCCGAACTGCTTGTCGTGGGTCTGCAGGTTGTTGATGAGTGTCGCGGTGATGCGGGCACCGGTCATCCCGAAGGGGTGACCGAGCGCGATCGCACCGCCCGAGACGTTGAGCTTGTCCTCGTCGATCTTCAGCTCACGCGCCGAACCGAGCACCTGCACGGCGAACGCCTCGTTGATCTCGAACAGGTCGATGTCGTCGATGCCCATGTTCGCGTTGGCGAGAGCCTTGCGGGTCGCGTCGATCGGTCCGAGACCCATGATCTCCGGCGACAAGCCCGAGACACCGGTGGAGACGATGCGCGCGAGCGGGGTCAGTCCGAGTTCCTTCGCCTTCGTGTCGGACATGATCACCAGAGCGGCCGCACCGTCGTTGAGCGGGCACGCGTTGCCGGCGGTCACCGTGCCGTCCGGGCGGAAGACCGGCTTGAGCTGACTGACGGCCTCGTAGTTGGTGCCCGGACGCGGACCGTCGTCGGTGCTGACGACCGTGCCGTCGGCGAGGGTCACCGGAGTGATCTCCCGCTCGAAGAAGCCGCTCTTGATGGCTTCCTCGGCGCGGTTGTGCGAGCGCACGCCCCAGCGGTCCTGGTCCTCGCGCGAGATGCCGGTGTGGGAGGCGACGTTCTCGGCGGTCTGTCCCATCGCGACGTAGACGTCGGGGAGCAGACCCTCGGTGCGCGGGTCGGTCCACGGCACTCCGCCTTCGGCGAGCTTGGCGGTACGCGCCTGGGCGTCGTCGAACAGCGGGTTCTTGGTGTCGGGCAGACCGTCGGCGTTGCCGGTCACGAAGCTCGACACCGATTCGACGCCGGCGGAGACGAACACATCGCCCTCGCCGGCCTTGATGGCGTGCAGCGCCATGCGGGTGGTCTGCAGCGACGACGAGCAGTACCGGTTGACGGTCACGCCGGGAAGGAAGTCGTAGCCGAGTTGCACCGCGACCACGCGAGCGATGTTGAAGCCGGACTGTCCGGCGGGCTGGCCGCAGCCGAGCATGAGGTCGTCGATCTCGGTGGGATCGAGATCGGGGACCTTCGCGAGCGCTGCAGCGACCATCTGGGTCGCCAGGTCGTCCGGGCGGATCGACGCGAGCGAGCCCTTGCGTGCTCGCCCGATCGGCGACCGTACTGCGGACACGATTACTGCTTCGGGCATCTTCTCTCCTCGATGATCGGTCGTACTTCGACCCTACGGCCCTTCGACCCTCTGGGTCCGGCGGCTATCCTGTGCTAACTTACCAAGCAATCGCTTGGTTTGGTACAGACGTTAGGAACATGCCATGGGCATCACCTCGACCTCCGACAGCGCCGGTATCACCACGGTCACCGTCGACTTCCCGCCCGTGAACGCTCTCCCCTCACAGGCCTGGTTCGACCTGGCCGAGGCCGTGACCACGGCCGGGCGCAGTCTCGACACCCACGCGGTGATCCTGCGCGCCGAGGGCAGAGGCTTCAACGCGGGTGTGGACATCAAGGAAATGCAGGCCACCGAAGGGTTCGACGCCCTGATCGCCGCCAACCACGGGTGTGCCGCGGCATTCGCCGCCGTCTACGACTGCGAGGTACCGGTCATCGTCGCCGTCAACGGCTTCTGCGTCGGAGGCGGCATCGGCCTCGTCGGCAACGCGGACGTCATCGTCGCCTCCGACGACGCCGTCTTCGGCCTGCCCGAGGTCGACCGCGGTGCACTGGGCGCCGCAACGCATCTCGCGCGCCTCGTCCCCCAGCACATGATGCGCACCCTCTACTACACGGCGCAGAACGTCACCGCGCAGCAGCTCGAGCACTTCGGCTCGGTGTACAAGGTCGTGCCGCGCAGCGAACTCGACGCCGCCGCACGCGAGGTCGCCGAGATGATCGCCGCGAAGGACACCCGCGTCATCCGCCGTGCGAAGGAAGCCATCAACCGCATCGACCCCGTCGACGTGAAGACGAGCTACCGCCTCGAGCAGGGCTTCACCTTCGAGTTGAATCTCGCCGGCATCGCCGACGAGCACCGCGACGAGTTCGTCGCAACAGGAAAGCCGCGCAGCAACAGCTGACGCCTCACACCACCAGGAGTTCGGAACACCATGCGTGACAAGAGAATGTCGCTCGACGACGTGGTCGGCGAGCTGCGCAGCGGAATGACCATCGGCCTCGGCGGCTGGGGATCGCGCCGCAAGCCCATGGCCCTCGTGCGGGCCATCCTCCGTTCGGACGTGAAGGATCTGACCGTCGTCACCTACGGCGGTCCCGATCTGGGCCTGCTGTGTTCGGCGGGCAAGGTGAAGAAGGCGTACTACGGATTCGTCTCGCTCGACTCGGCACCGTTCTACGACCCGTGGTTCTCCAAGGCCCGCACGGGCGGCGAGATCATCGCCCGTGAGATGGACGAGGGCATGATCAAGTGCGGCCTGGAAGCCGCCGCCGCGCGCCTGCCGTTCCTGCCCCTCCGCGCGGGCCTGGGTTCGGCCGTGGTCGACTTCTGGGAGGGTGAACTGAAGACCGTCACCTCGCCGTATCCCGGACCGGACGGCACCGAGACCCTCATCGCCATGCCGGCGCTGAACCTCGACGCGTCCTTCGTGCACCTCAACATCGGCGACAAGCACGGCAACTCCGGTTACCAGGGCGTGGACCCCTACTTCGACGACCTCTACTGCATGGCCGCCGAACGTCGCTACGTCTCCGTCGAGAAGATCGTCGAGACCGAGCAGCTCGTGAAAGAGGTTCCGCTGCAGCAGCTCCTGCTCAACCGCATGATGGTCGACGGAATCGTCGAAGCACCGAACGGGGCGCACTTCACCCTCGCGGGCGACAGCTACGGCCGCGACGAGAAGTTCCAGCGCCACTACGCCGAGTCCGCCAAGGACCCCGAGGCATGGCAGGCATTCGTCGACCGCTTCCTCTCTGGCAGCGAGGACGACTACCAGGCCGCAGTCCAGAAGTTCGCACAGGAGCAGGCATGACCACCACCGAGACCGTGACCCGCGCCGAGTACTGCGCGATCGCATGCGCCGACATCTTCTCGGGTGCCGGCGAGATCATGGCGAGCCCGATGGCGACACTGCCGCAGATCGGTGCACGCCTGGCCAAGCTCACCACCGAGCCCGACCTGCTGATCACCGACGGTGAAGCACTCATCCTCGCCGACGTCCCGGCCCTCGGCGCGAAGGCACCGATCGAAGGCTGGATGCCCTTCCGCAAGGTGTTCGACGTCGTCGCCTCGGGCCGCCGCCACGTGGTGATGGGCGCCAACCAGATCGACCGGTACGGCAACCAGAACCTGTCGGCCTTCGGTCCACTCCAGCAGCCGACACGCCAGATGTTCGGTGTGCGCGGCGCTCCCGGCAACACGATCAACCACGCGACCAGCTACTGGGTCGGCAAGCACTCCTCGCGCGTCTTCGTCGACACGGTCGATATCGTCTCGGGTGTCGGATACGACAAGGTCGATCCCGAGAACCCGGCGTACCGCTTCCTGGACATCGCGCGGGTCGTCACCAACCTCGGTGTCTTCGACTTCGGCGGTCCCGACCACACCTTCCGGGCGCTCTCGTTGCACCCGGGTGTCGAGGCGTCCACCGTCGCGGAGAACACCTCCTTCGAGGTCGCCGGCCTGGACGAGGCGGGCGTGACCCGCGAGCCGACCTTCGAGGAACTGCGTCTGATCCGCGAGGTGATCGACCCCAAGGGTCTGCGCGACCGCGAGGTCTCGCTGTGACCGTCCTGCGCACCGCCCTGACCGACCTGGTGGGGATCGAGCACCCGATCGTTCAGACGGGCATGGGATGGGTCTCCGGTCCCCGCCTGACCGCCGCGACGTCGAACGCCGGTGGTCTCGGCATCCTCGCCTCGGCGACGATGACCTACGCCGAACTCGAAGCGGCGGTCGCGAAGACCAAGTCGCTGACCGGCAAGCCGTTCGGCGTCAACATCCGCGCCGACGCCTCGGACGCCGGTGAGCGCATCGACCTGCTGATCCGCGAGAAGGTCAAGGTCGCGTCGTTCGCCCTCGCACCGAAGAAGGAGCTGATCGCCAAGCTCAAGGATCACGGCATCGTCGTCGTGCCGTCGATCGGTGCTGCCAAGCACGCCGTGAAGGTCGCCTCGTGGGGCGCCGACGCGGTGATCGTGCAGGGCGGCGAGGGCGGTGGCCACACCGGTCCCGTCGCGACAACCCTGCTGCTGCCGAGCGTCCTCGACGCCGTCGACATCCCCGTCGTCGCCGCCGGTGGCTTCTTCGACGGTCGTGGGCTCGCCGCCGCGCTGTCCTACGGCGCGGCCGGCATCGCGATGGGCACTCGGTTCCTGCTCACGAGCGACAGTGCTGTTCCCGATTCGGTGAAGCAGCAGTACCTTTCGCGGGGACTGCAGGACACCACGGTGTCATTCAAGGTCGACGGCATGCCGCACCGGGTCCTGAACACCGACCTGGTGAACAGCCTCGAGAAGTCCACCTACGCGAAGGGACTGCTCGCGGCCGCGCGGAACGCGACGAAGTTCAAGTCGATGACGGGCATGAAGTGGTCGACCATCGTCAAGGACGGCCTCGCCATGAAGAAGGCGAGCGACCGCACCTGGCAGCAGATCATCATGGCCGCCAACACCCCCATGCTCCTCAAGGCCGGTCTCGTGGAAGGCAACACCGAAGCCGGTGTGCTCGCCTCGGGCCAGGTCGTCGGCATGCTCGACGACCTGCCGAGCTGCCAGGAACTGATCGACCGCATCGTCGCCGAGGCAGTCGAGCGCATCGACGCCCTCTCCGCCCTGCGCGATCAGGGGCGTCCCGCCGCCTGATTCCGATTCCCAGCAGATCGAGACCGGTGTTGTTGTCGAGTTTCCGCGAGAAATCGACAACAACACCGGTCTCGATCGGTTCCGACGTGCGCAGACTCCGCCGCGCGTCGCCGGACACAGGCGCTGGGTCGTTCACGATGCCTCCCGCGGTCCGGAAAATCGACCCCACTCCGCCGAAGCCCAAGCCATGGCCCGGTCAGGAAGATTCCCGATACCGCGTGACAACAGTTCGCCGCTGTTTCAGTGAATTGCGCTCGGCACGGAGCCAGGCAGGGGTATCAGTGTCCCGTTGCGCACGGCACAGGCGCGGTCGACGAGAGTCAGCCGGCTCAGGTCGTGAGTGACCATCACGATCGCCACATCCCGATCCCGGCTCAGATCGGCGAGCAGGGCCACGACCTCGCGGCTGCGGTTCTCGTCGAGGGCCGAGGTGGGCTCGTCGACGAGCAACACCGAGGGGTCGTTCATCAGTCCTCGCGCGATCGCAACCCGTTGCCGTTGCCCTCCCGACAGTTGGTGGGGTCGCCGGTCCAGGTGCCCGTCGAGACCCAATGAACACAACAGGTCCGTGGCACGGGCACGACTCTCGCGGACCGAGTCGCCCGCGAGATGGGACATCATCTGCAGTTGTTCGACTGCGGTCAACGAGGGCAGCAGGTTCGACTGCTGGAACACGAATCCGAGCTTCTCGCGTCGCACGGTCGTGCGCTCGTCACGGTCCAGTCCCGTCATGTCGCTGCCGTCGATAACGACACGACCCGAATCGGGGGTGATGAGAAGGCCGGCGACAGCGAGCAGGCTCGATTTGCCGGACCCGGACGGACCGGTCACAGCCACGAATTCGCCGCGTCGGACCTCGAAATCCACGTCGTCGAGGACGCGTCGATGCCCGTCACCGTCGGGATAGCTGAGGACGATGTTGCGTAAGCAGATACTCATGTCGAAGTCCTTCGTTCTCGGTAGATGACTCATCGAGCGGCTGCAAGGGCAGCGAGCGGGTCGACCTTGGCGATACGGACCAGGGAAGCAGCCGCGCCGATCATGCCCGTCACAACGAGGGCGAGGAACGGAACCACGGTGGTGGACATCGTGAGCGAGAACGGAACCGACTGCGAGGCTGCCGTTCCGAGACCGGCTGCGGCCAGGGCTCCAAGTCCGGATCCGAGTACCAGCACGATCGAGCTCTGCCCGAGTGCGTCCTGGAGCAGATAGCGGGTGGAGGCACCGACAGCCTTGAGCACAGCGAGGTCCTGGCCGCGCTGGATGGTCCATACCGTGAAGAAGGCCCCGACGACCAAGGCGCTGACGATCATCAGCATCGTCTGCATCAACAGCAGCGATCCACGCTCGGAGGTGTACGACCCGATCGCGTTCAGCGCACCGCGGCCGTCGGTGACGGCCGTCCCGGTCGCCTCACCGACAGAATCGGCGTCGAACCCTGCGGAGGTCCGCAATGCAACGACGGTGCCGTCACTGCCACCGGCCGACGGCAGTGACATCCATGCGTCGTGGTCCATCCAGACCACGGGCTGATGACTGTAGAACGAGTCGTCGACCAGAGCGGTGATGGTGAATACCTTTCCGCTCATCGAAATCCGGGTTCCGTTCGTCCATCCGTTGTCATTGGCGAGGTCGGCGTCCACGGCTACCGAGCCGGCACCGAGCACGACCGGAGCGGCGAAAGAATGCCCGTCGACGCCGAACGCAGAAGCGGCAACTTCTCGACCGTCGACGCTGATCCGAGCGGGTGCCACCCCGATGATCGACGCAGCATCGACACCGTCGGCCTCCGCAAGTTCCGCATACTGCCGCGTCGTCACGGTCGACTCGGCGAACGAGACCGAGCGGCCATCGGGGGGAGCACCGAATGCGAAGTGGTCGGCGCCGATGTTCTCGATCGCAGCGATAGACCGATTACCCAGTCCGGAGGTCAGCCCCGACAGCGTGACCACCATCAGCGAAATGAGGAACAGGGCCGAGGTCATCAGCGTGAAGCGACCTTTGGCGAACCGGAGATCACGGAAAGCGAGGAACATGCATCTCAGTGTCGTGCAAGGCAACATTCCCGGCATCGCGCATTGGTTGGGTTCGCTGATCCATCGAAAGTTGGAGGTCGTCGATCGGTGCGGTCGACGGCATAGTGCGGTATTAGAGTGGGCGAGATGCGGAATTCCGATGGGTCTGACTCGGGCGGGGCCGTGCCGGTGCTACGCGCCATGCAATTCGGCGCCCATCTGCTGTTCTTCCTGCTCCTCGCGGTGGGTGTCGTGCGCACGGTTACCGACAGTGCTCATCCCGCTCCGATCGTCGCGCTCGCTGTCGTGGTAGCCGGGTGGTATCTCTTCGGGATCTGGTTCGCGCAGCGTGAGGGCTTCGAGAACGGGGAGCCGGTACAGCGCCGGTCGGGGCAGATCTGGTTCGCGGCGCTCGGGCTGGGCTGGTTGGCTCTCGTGGTGGCGGATGTCAACTTCGTCTGGCTGGCGTTCGCCCTGTTCTTCCTGTGCTTTCCCCTGTTCTCCACTCCGGTCGCGTTGACGGTGACGATCATGCTGACCGCGATAGCGATCGCAGCGACGCTGTGGCACGGCACCACGAACACGGTTGCCTCGATTCTCGGACCGGTGTTCGGGGCGGCAGCTGCCGCCGGAATGGCCGTCGTCTACCAACAGTTGGTGCGGCAGTCCGCGCAGCGACAGCAGTTGGTGGACGAACTCACCGAGGCGCACCGAGAGTTGCTCGGGGCGCAGGACGAATTGGTCGCGCTGCAACGGGAAGCGGGCGCACTGACCGAACGTTCCCGCCTCGCGCGTGACATTCACGACACTCTGGCGCAGGGATTTTCGTCCATTCTGCTGCTCTCCCGAGCCGGGCAGCGCGCTCCCGACAATTCTGCGGCGGTCTTCGCGCAGATCGCGGACACCGCGCAGCAGAATCTGATCGAGGCCCGCCGGGTGGTCGACGCGCTCGCGCCGGTTGCGCTCGAGTCCGCACCGCTCGAATCCGCGTTGCGGCGCCTGCTCGACCAACTCGAGCAGCAGACCGGGATCACCGGTGACCTACTCACCGACAGCGATCCGATCCCGCTGGTGACGGACTTCGACGTCGCCTTGCTCCGCGTCGCCCAGAGTGCTCTCGCCAACGTGCGGTTGCATTCGCGGGCGCGTCGGGTACGGGTGACATTGAGCTACGCATCCGACGAAGTACGGCTCGATATCGTCGACGACGGTATCGGCTTCGATCAACGTCAGGACGGTGGATTCGGCTTACGGTCGATGCGGGAACGACTGGCCGAACTGGGTGGCACACTCGTCGTGGAATCGGCACCCGGAGACGGAACCGCGGTTGCCGCAACCCTTCCGGTCGGGCGGGTCGCATGAGTGCGGTACGTGTACTGCTCGTCGACGATCACCCGGTGGTACGGGCGGGACTGCGCGCGTTGCTGGCGTCGCACGATGACATCGTGGTGGTCGCCGAAGCATCGTCGGGTGAGGAAGCCGTGGCTTCGGCGTCGGCCGCGAAACCCGATGTGGTGCTGATGGATCTGCGTCTGGGATCGGGGATCGACGGGGCGCAGGCGACCGCCCGGATCCTGACGGCGGCCGATCCGCCGAGGGTCGTCGTACTCACCACCTACGACACGGACGCGGACATTCTGCGCGCGGTCGAAGCCGGTGCGGCGGGCTACCTCCTCAAGGACACCGACCCGAAAGTGCTGATCGAATCGGTGTTCGCGGCGGCCCGTGGGGAGACCGTCCTGGACCCGGACGTGGCCCAGCGCCTTTACCGCCGCATGCAGCAGCCCCGCGCCGACCTCAGCGCCCGTGAAATCGAAGTGCTGTCGCTGGTCGCCGAAGGGTTGTCCAATCGTGCGATCGCCAAACAGCTCTTCGTCAGCGAGGCAACCGTGAAATCCCATCTGGTGCACGCGTTCACCAAATTGGAGGTGGATAATCGCACCGCCGCAGTGGTCGCGGCGCGCGAGCGGGGCCTGATCGTGTGATCGGTGTCGAGGATCGGGTCAGGAGAACGAACCGTGTCGGCCCTCCCCGGACGCGAACCGCGCGGCCCCTCCGACCGTGTCACTTCCGACGGACTCCATACCGAGGGCGAATACGAATCCGAGCGCCTCGGATTCGGAGCGGCCGAACTGTTCGTAGACCGAGCGGCGGTCGTTGCGCATGCAGGTCTGTGGGAAGACTGTGACAGTTCGAGTCCACCGGCAACCGCGTAGCCTTCCACCGCCGCGATCACCGGTTTGGAGAGCACGAGGCGCGTCGGCCGGTTCGGCGGCCATCGGACCGTCGACCGCGTTCCGGCGCTCGGGACGGGCCATGATCACAGTCGTTACCCGATCGCGCGTCTCGACGCGGATCGATTCGTACGGCGTCATGCCCGACCTCCCCGCTCAACAGCATCGGCTTCCCGGGTTCGCATCCGCTGCAGCGTGCCGCTCACGCCAGTAGTCGCGTTCGCTCAGCGGTGGTCGATCCGGATGCTGCCGGCGGTGCAGTTCGACGTACCTCGCGTAGTCGTGGTCGCCCATGACGGCACCGATCCACCACCACGCCCGACGCAGTGCTGTGATCACGACCCACCTCCGTCCCCGTCGCGATGCCGCGAGGCATGGGTGTGTGCGGCGCCCGGGGCGCGGACCTTGCCCGATGCGATCAGTTCGTCCCACTCCTTCTGCAGTTCCCTCTCGGCCGGGGTCGGCACGAAACCCGCGGGCGCGAATATCTTCGACGGCACGTCGGGTGTCTCGGTGGTGGGCATACCTCCGGCCCGGACCGATTTGATGCACACCACTACTCCTGCGGCGACCACGATGAGCACGAGCACTGCGAACACGATCGACAACGTGCCCTGGATGAACGTGTTGCGGATGACGGCGTCGATCTCGTCGGCAGTCTTCGCCGAACCGAAAGTGGTTGCGCCGGAGTTCTTCGCGTCGACGAAGGCCCGGTGCTGCGCCCAGTACCCGACCGCGCGGTCGCCGGAGAAGATCTTCTGCCACGACGCCGTCATGGTCACGATCAAATCCCACACCAGCGGCACGCCGGGGATCCACGCCCACTTCACCAGTCCCTTCTTCACGACGATGGTGAGCACGACCGTCAGGGCGATCGCGGCGAGCAATTGGTTGGCGATGCCGAACAGTGGGAAGAGCGTGTTGATGCCGCCCAGCGGGTCGGTGACGCCCATCAGCAGGATCGCACCCCACAGACCGACGACGACCGCAGAGCACAACCACGCACCGGGTCGCCACGACGGATCCTTGAAGCGGCGAGCGGGACCGCCGAAGTTGCCGAGCGAGTCCGACAGCATGAACCGCGCGACACGCGTTCCCGCGTCGACGGTGGTGAGGATGAACAGCGCCTCGAACATGATCGCGAAGTGGTACCAGAACGATTTGAGGCTGTCGCCGCCGAACAGGTCGCTGAGCACCTGGGACATGCCGAACGCGAGCGTCGGTGCGCCACCGGTGCGAGAGATGATCGACTCCTCCCCGACGGATTCGGCTGCCGCCGAGATCTGTTCGGGGGTGATGTCGGGCGACCCCAGCCCGAGACCGTTGACGTAGGCGGCGGCGGTCTCCGGAGTGCCTCCGGTCACGGCGGCCGGAGCGTTGAGCGTGAAATACAGGTGCTGGTCGATGATGCAGGCGGTGACCAGCGCCATGATCGCGACGAACGACTCGGTGAGCATGCCGCCGTAGCCGATGAGCCGGATCTGCTTCTCCTTCTCGATCAGCTTCGGTGTCGTCCCCGAGGAGATCAGCGCGTGGAAACCCGAGAGTGCACCACACGCGATGGTGATGAACAGGAACGGGAACAGCGACCCCGCGAAGGCCGGGCCGTCACCGTCGATGGCGAACGACGTGATGTCGGGCATCTCCAGGTTCGGTCGTGCGACGAGGATCCCGATCGCGAGCAGGACGATCGTGCCGACCTTCATGAAGGTCGAGAGGTAGTCGCGCGGGGCGAGCAGCAACCACACCGGCAGCACCGACGCCGCGAATCCGTAGGCGATCATCAGCCACGAAATCGTCACCGGGGACAGGGTGAACCAGTTCGTTCCCCAGTCGGTCTCGGCGACCCAGCCACCCGCGATGATCGCGACGAGCAGCAGAACGACGCCGATCAGCGACACCTCCGCGACCCTGCCGGGTCGCAGGTAGCGCAGATAGACGCCCATGAACAGTGCGATGGGAATGGTCATCGCGATGGAGAACAGGCCCCACGGGCTGTCGGCGAGCGCGTTCACGACCACCAATGCCAGCACCGCGATCAGGATGATCATGATGACGAAGACCGCGATGAGCGCCGCGACGCCGCCGATCGGCCCGAGTTCCTCGCGGGCCATCTGGCCGAGGCTGCGTCCGCGGCGGCGCGAGGAGATCCACAGGACGAGGAAGTCCTGGACCGCACCGGCGAAGACGACGCCGACGATGATCCAGATCGTGCCGGGCAGATAACCCATCTGGGCGGCGAGCACCGGGCCGACGAGCGGGCCCGCGCCGGCAATGGCGGCGAAGTGGTGGCCGAACAACACCCGACGGTCCGTCGGCATGTAGTCCTTGCCGTTCTCGAGTTCCTCGGCAGGTGTCGCACGGTCGTCGCGTGGCTGCACGATCTTGCGTTCGATGAACTTCGCGTAGAAGCGATAGGCGACGAGATAGGTGCACACGGCGGCAATGACGAACCAGACCGCGTTGATCTCCTCGCCGCGGACCAGCGCGATGATCGACCAGGCGACCGCCCCCAGAATCGCGAGCACGAGAAAGACGATCCTCGCGGTGGGTGATATCGGTGTCCGGTCGACGACACCGACCGGTGGAAGATCGGGGTCGGTCCGGAGATATTCCACCTCGCTGCCGGTCGGCGGCGCCGGGTCCACAGCCATATCGGCTCCTCACCAGGCTCGCCCGCAGACCCGCGGAGGTCGCGACGGGCCTCGAACGTGCTCGAATCTCGACCAGCGTCACGCTACCCGCGCGCGTCGACGAACGAACCGGAATCGATCAGCCGCGTGCGGCGATCCTGGCTTGCACCTCGGGCCGACGTAGCGGCGGCACCGACGGCGGTGGTTGCCGCCGCTCGGGAAGGGCCGCGAGCAATCTCGTCGTCGTCGCGGTCACTTCGGCGACGGCCTGTTCGAACGGCTCCCGGGTGGCGTCGGAGAGTTTGTGGATCCCGCTGACCTTACGGACGTACTGCCGTGCGGCCGCTTCGATCTCCTCGGCGGTCGCAGCCGGCTCGAGCCCCCGCAGCTCCGTGATGTTCCGGCACATGCTTCGAGGGTAGACGTCACCTCCGGACCGGACCATACGTTCGCTTCCGCGCGCCCGCTGTCCGTCCGCTGCGGCGATCGCAGCAGCGGATGACGAACGGGCGCGCGGATGTGAAGGGGGTGGGTCAGATGCGTTCGATGATGGTCGCATTGGCGGTCCCGCCACCCTCGCAGATGGTGAGCAGGCCGTAGCGACCACCGGTGCGCTCGAGCTCGTTGAGCAGCGTCGCCATCAGCTTGGTGCCGGTCGCGCCGAGCGGGTGGCCGAGGGCGATCGCGCCGCCGTTGACGTTGACCTTCGACGGGTCGGCGCCGATCTCCTTGATCCACGCCAGGACGACGGGCGCGAAGGCCTCGTTGATCTCGATGAGGTCGATATCGTCGATCGTCAGGCCGGCCTTCTCGAGGGCGTACTGCGTGGCGGGGATCGGGGCGGTGAGCATGAAGATCGGGTCGTCGCCGCGGGCGCTGAGGTGGTGGATGCGCGCGCGGGGCTTCAGGCCGTACTTCTTCACGGCCTCGTCGGAGGCGAGCAGCACCGCGGATGCGCCGTCGGAGATCTGGCTGGCGACGGCGGCGGTCAGGCGTCCGCCCTCGACGAGGGTCTGCAGCGACGCCATCTTCTCGAGGCTGGTCTCGCGCGGGCCTTCGTCGACGGTGGCGTCACCGAAGGGGACGATTTCGTTCTCGAAGCGTCCCTCGGCGATGGCGGCCTTGGCGCGCTCGTGGCTCTGCAGCGCCCACTTCTCGAGTTCCTCGCGGCTGAGGTCCCACTTCTCGGCGATCATCTCGGCACCCTTGAACTGCGACACCTCGTCGCTGCCGTAGCGCTCCGTCCAGCCCTTCGACCCACCGAAGGGGGTGTCGAAGCCGTACTGCTGCCCGACGATCATGGCCGCGGAGATCGGGATCTGCGTCATGTTCTGCACGCCACCGGCGACGATGAGATCCGCGGTGTCGCTGAGGATCGCCTGGGCACCGAAGTGCAGGGCCTGCTGGCTCGACCCGCACTGACGGTCGACGGTCACGCCGGGCACGTGCTGCGGGTAGCCGGCGGCCAGCCACGCGGTGCGGGCGATGTTGCCGGCCTGGCCGCCGATGGCGTCGACGCAACCGAACACCACGTCGTCGACGTCGGCGGGGTCGATGCCCGTGCGCTCGACGAGCGCCTTGATCACGTGCGCGCCCAGGTCGGCCGGGTGCACGTCCGCGAGCCCACCCTTCTTCTTGCCGATGGGGGTGCGCACCGCGTCGACGATGTAGGCCTCGGTCATGATGTCTCCTTACGAAGAATTCTGGTTCGACAGTCCGTCGAGAACGATGGAAAGGTATTGCTGGGCAACCTGATCGATACTGAGGGAGCCTCCGGGCCGGTACCAGCGCACGGCCACCCACACGGTGTCGCGCAGGAACCGGAAGACCAGTTCGACGTCGACGTCGGGCCGGAACGAACCGTCCGCGACGCCGCGTTCGATCACGCCCACCCACAGGTCGCGGAACTCGGTGTTGAGTTCGCCGATGTAGGCGAAGCGGTCGCCCTCGAGATGCTTGGCCTCACCCTGGTAGATCGCCACCGCGGCGTGCGACCGGTCGATCGCCTCGTAGGAGGTGGTGACGAGTGCCGCGAGGGTTTTGCGGGACGGCAGACCCGACGCGACGATCTTGCGGTACCGGTCGAACAGGTCGTCGAGGAAGGCCCGCAGGATCTCGTCCACCATCGACTCCTTGGAATCGAAGTGATGGTAGAGGCTGCCGGAGAGGATTCCCGCCGCGTCGGCGATGTCGCGCACGGTCGTGGCCCGCACACCGCGCGACGCGAACAGGTCGGCTGCGATGTCGAGCAGTTCCGCGCGGCGTCCGGACTTGCTGGAGGTGTCGTCGCGTGAGGGAGTCATGACGGACATCCTTTCAAGCCGACCGAGAGCGGGTTCATGCGCGCTGGGAGGAGACCGACACGACCTCGCCGGTCAGATAGGTCGTGTAGTCGCTCGCGAGCATCGCGATGGTCGCCGCGACCTCCCAGACCTCGGCGGCGCGGCCGTAGGCCTCACCGGCGGCGAGGTTGTCGAGCAGTTCCTCGCTGGTGACCTTCGCGAGGAAGGGGTGTCGGGCGATGGACGGGGCGACGGCGTTGATGCGCACGCCGTATTCGGCGGCCTCGATCGCGGAGCAGCGGGTCAGGGCCATGACGCCGGCCTTCGCCGCCGCGTAGTGCGCCTGCGAGTGCTGGGCGCGCCAGCCGAGTACCGACGCGTTGTTGACGAGCACGCCGTTGTGGTCGACCGAGCGGAAGTAGCGCAGTGCCGCGCGGGTCGCGCGGAAGGTGCTGGTGAGGGTGATGTCGAGGACGCGATCCCATTCCTCGTCGGTCATCTCGACGACGGGCGTCTCGCCACCGAGTCCAGCGTTGTTGACGAGCACGTCGATGCGCCCTAGCCGGTCGGCGGCGCCGGTGATGAGGGCGTCGACCTGTTCGGTGGACGACACGTCGCACACGATCGTCGCGACCTGCTGTTCGGGGAACTCGGCCGCGAGCTTCTCCGCGGACTCGCCGAGCCGGCGCTCGTGGAAGTCGGAGACGAGCACGTCGGCGCCCTCGAGCAGCGCGCGACGCGCGGTGGCGAATCCGATGCCGGTACCGGCGGCGGCGGTGACCACGACCTTCTTGTCGCGGAGCAGTCCGTGGCCGGGGGTCTCGACCGGCGGGGTCGCGAGCGGGGATGCGGGACGGGGTGTTGCGGTCACGGACGTGCCTCCCGGGGAAGGCCGAGCACGCGCTCGGCGATGATGTTGCGCTGGATCTCGTTGGATCCGCCGTAGATGGTGTCGGCGCGGGTGAACAGGAACAGCCGCTGCCATTCCGCGAGCTCGAGATGTTCGGGATCGGTGATGTCGGAGGGATTTCCGGCATGGTCGTGATCGGGGCCGACGAGCGATGACGATCCCTGCACGTCCATGGCGAGTTGCCCCAGGTCGCGATGCCAGTTCGCCCACAGCAGTTTCGCGACCGAGGCCTGACCCGGGTCGGCGTCGCCGAGGGTGCGCAGGGCGTGGGCACGCATGACCCGCAGTTCGATCCGCGCGCGGGCGATGCGTTCGCGGAGGTGCGGATCGTCGATCGCACCGTTGCTCTCGGCGACGGAGACGATGCCGTCGAGTTCGCGGGCGAAGCCGATCTGCTGCCCGAGGGTGGAGACGCCGCGTTCGAAGGTCAGCAGACCCATCGCGACCTTCCACCCGTCGCCGGGGGCACCGACGACGAGGTCGGCGTCGGTGACGGCGTCGTCGAAGAAGACCTCGTTGAACTCGGAGGTGCCCGTGAGCTGCTGAATGGGCCGCACCGTGACGCCGGGCTGGTCGAGGGGCACGAGCAGGAAGCTCAGGCCGTGATGGCGGGTCGAACCGGGTTCCGTCCGCGCGACGACGAAGGCCCATTGTGCGACGTGTGCGAGCGACGTCCAGACCTTCTGACCGTTGATCACCCACTTGTCGCCCTCGAGGCGGGCGGTGGTGGAGACGTTGGCGAGGTCGGAGCCGGCTCCCGGTTCCGAGTAGCCCTGCGCCCACAGTTCGGTGACGTTACGGATCCCGGGTAGGAAGCGCTGCTTCTGTTCCTCTGTCCCGAACGCGATGAGGGTGGGGCCGAGCAGTTCCTCACCGAGGTGGTTGACGCGCGCGGGCGCGTTCGCCTTCGCGTACTCCTCGTGGAAGATCACGCGCTGATCCATGCTCGCGCCGCGCCCGCCGTACTCGGTGGGCCAGCCGATGCAGGTCCATCCGGCAGCGGCCAGATGTCGGTCCCACGCGAGTCGCTGTTCGAAGAACTCGTGTTCGCTTCCGGGTCCGCCCTTGCCTCTGAGCTCGGCGAATTCGCCGGTCAGGTTGTCTTCGAGCCACTGTCGGACGGTGGCTGCGAACTCCGCATTTTCCTGGCTCTCGCTCTCGTGCACATCCGTACGATAACCTACCAAGCAATTGCTAGGTAGGGAGCTCTGTGAACACACGACCGAGAACCACTCCGGCCGCACTCGTACGTGCCGCCGACACCTGGCCGGACCTGCTCGCGATCGCCGATGGCGACACCCGGCTGACCTTCGCACAACTGCGCGACCACGTCCGCGATGTCGCCGCGGCGCTCGTCTCCCGCGGCGTCGAACGCGGTGCGCGCGTCGTCATCTGGTCACCCAACACGTTCCACTGGGTGATCGCTGCCCTGGGTACACATTGGGCCGGCGGGGTCGTCGTACCCCTCAACACCCGCTACACCGGAAACGAGGCCGCCGACGTCGTCGAGCGCGTCCGCCCCGAGGCCCTCGTCGTGGTCGGCGACTTCCTCGGTACCGACCGCTACACCGAACTGTGCAAGGCCGCTCCGGAACTGTCGATCCCGACGACCGTGCGGGTCCCGCTGGGCGGGAACGACGCGCCGATCGACGGGGTCGTCGAGTGGGCGGACTTCCTGTCCTCCGCCACCGACGCCGCCCGCACCGAGGCCGACGCGCGCGCCGCGGCCGTGACCCCCGACGACGTCTCCGACATCCTGTTCACCTCGGGCACGACCGGCCGCAGCAAGGGCGTGCTCAGCGCCCACCGTCAGTGCATCGGTGTCGCGCAGGCGTGGGCTGAGTGCGCCGAACTGACGATCGACGACAACTACCTGATCATCAACCCGTTCTTCCACAGCTTCGGGTACAAGGCCGGCTTCGTCGCCGCACTGCTCGAGGGCTCCACCGTCATCCCCCTCGCGACCTTCGACGTAGAGAAGGTCATGGCGATGGTCGCGGCCGAGCGCATCAGCGTCCTCCCGGGCGCCCCGACGATCTACCAGTCCATCCTCGACCACCCGCGGCGCGGCGAGTACGACCTGAGCAACCTGCGCATCGCCGTCACCGGCGCCGCACCCGTGCCCGTCTCCCTCGTCGAGCGCATGCAGAACGAACTGAGCTTCGACGCGGTGCTCACCGCCTACGGGCAGACCGAGGCGGTCGTCGCGACGATGTGCCGCACCGACGACGATCCCGTCACCGTCTCCACCTCGTCCGGACGCGCCACCGCGGAGTTCGAGGTGCGCATCGGCGACAAGGGCGAGATCCTGCTGCGCGGCCCGAACGTCATGCTCGGTTATCTCGACGATCCCGAGGCCACGGCCAAGACGATCGACGAGGACGGGTGGCTGCACACCGGCGATGTCGGGACCGTCGACGAACGCGGCTATCTCGACATCACCGATCGTCTCAAGGACATGTACATCAGCGGCGGATTCAACGTCTACCCGGCGGAGGTCGAAGCGGCACTGCTGCGCCTGCCGGGAGTCCACGAGGTCGGGGTGATCGGTGTCCCCGACGAGCGCATGGGTGAGGTCGGCCGGGCGTTCGTGGTCCCGCTGGACGGACATCCGCTCACCGAGGACGACGTGATCGCGTACGCCCGAGAGAAACTCGCCAACTTCAAAGCGCCGCGATCGGTTCGGTTCATCGATGCGCTGCCCCGAAACCCGTCCGGCAAGGTACTGAAGAACGTTCTGCGTGAGGAGAAGTCATGACCGTCCCGTTCGAGCCCGATGTCGTCACCTACGAGGTGCGCGACGGCGTCGCGATCGTCACTCTCAACCGACCCGATTACCGCAACGCCCAGAACTCGGTCATGACCTACGCGCTCGACGCCGCCTTCGAGAGGGCCGTCGAGGACGACGAGGTCAAGGTGATCGTGCTGGCCGGCAACGGCAAGCACTTCTCCGCCGGCCACGATCTGGGCACCCCGGGCCGCGACCACCACGTCCACTACGACAACAAGGCCGTGATGTGGTGGGACCACGTCGACAAGCCCGGCGGCGACCAGCGCTACGCCCGTGAGATGGAGGTCTACCTGGGGATGTGCCGCCGCTGGCGCGAGATCCCCAAGCCCACCATCGCGTCGGTGCAGGGCGCCTGCATCGCCGGTGGTCTCATGCTGGCGTGGGTGTGCGACCTGATCGTCGCGTCCGAGGATGCCTTCTTCTCCGATCCCGTAGTCCGCATGGGCATCCCGGGTGTCGAGTACTTCGCGCACCCGTGGATCCTCGGAACGCGCTTCGCGAAGGAGATCCTCTACACCGGTGACCGTTTCAGTGCCCAGCGCGCCTACGAGGTGGGCATGGTCAGCCGCGTCGTGCCGCGTGAGGAACTCGAGAACGAGACCCTCGCCCTCGCCGCCCGCATCGCGGAGATGCCCCGCTTCGGGCTCGCGCTCACCAAGCGCGCCGTCAACCAGTGCGAGGACCAGATGGGCATGCGCAACGGCATGGACTCGGTCTTCGGCCTGCACCACTTCGCGCACGCGCACAACGCCGAGGTCGGCGCCGACTCGCTCGGCGGCATGAACGCCAAGTCGATGGCCGCGAGCGCTCGTCCGGTGGAAGGAGCGAAGTAGTGGATCTGCAGCTCGACGACGCCACCCTCGCGTTCCGCGACGAGGTACGCGCCTTCCTCGCCGAGAACGTCCCCACGACGCCGCTCGAGTCGATGGACACGGCCGAGGGCTTCGAGGAACACCGGCAGTGGGAACGGACCCTCGCCGATGCACGCCTGTCGGTCGTCTCCTGGCCCGAGGAACTCGGCGGCCGCGACGCGACCCTCGAGCAGTGGGTCGTGTTCGAGGAGGAGTACTACCGCGCCGGTGCGCCCGGCCGGGTGAGCCAGAACGGCATCTTCCTGCTCGCCCCCACCCTGTTCGAGCATGCCCACCCCGAACAGCTCGCCCGCATCATGCCGCGCATGGCCCGGGCCGACGACATCTGGGCCCAGGCCTGGTCGGAACCCGAGTCCGGCTCCGACCTCGCGTCGCTGCGCTCGACCGCCACGAAAGTCGACGGCGGCTGGCTGCTCAACGGCCAGAAGACCTGGAGCTCGCGGGCGTCCTATGCCGACATGGGTTTCGGTCTGTTTCGCTCCGACCCGGAGGCCCAGCGGCACAAGGGCATCACCTACTTCATGTTCGACCTGCGGGCCGAGGGCGTCACCGTGCGACCGATCCCGCAGCTCGACGGTGAGCCGGGCTTCGCAGAGATCTTCCTCGAGGACGTCTTCGTCCCCGACGACCCGGAGCGTCCCGGTGAGTCCGGTGTGATCGGTGCGGTGAACGAAGGATGGCGGGTCGCGATGAGCACCGCCTCCAACGAGCGCGGTCTGTCGCTGCGTGCGCCGGGCCGATTCCTGGCGGCCACCGACCGGCTGCTGCGCGCCTACGGCGAGTCCGATCTCCACGGCGACACCGCGCTGCGCAACCGCGTCGCCGACGCGTGGATCGGGGCGCGCGCCTACGAGCTGTCGACCTGGGCGACCGTCACGCGCCTGACCGCGGGCGGACAGCTCGGCGCCGAATCGTCGATCAACAAGGTGTTCTGGTCCGAGTGGGACATCGCCACGCATGAGACGGCGCTCGACCTGCAGGGTGTGGACGCCGAACTCGTCGACGGCTGGACCGACGGTTACCTGTTCTCGCTGTCGGGCCCGATCTACGCCGGTACCAACGAAATCCAGAAGAACGTCATTGCCGAGCGGCTGCTCGGCCTTCCGAGGGGTGATCGATGAGATTCGCACTCGACGAGTCCCATGAGGACTTCGCGTCCAGTATCGACGCCCTGCTCACCAAGTCGGATATGCCGCAGGTGATCCGTGCGTGGAACAGCGGCGACACGGCACCGGGTCTGCAGGTGTGGGAGCGACTGGCCGAGACCGGCGTCAACGGTCTGCTCGTTGCCGAGGAGCACGACGGCCTCGGGGCCGACGCGGTCGATCTCGTCGTCGCCGTCGAACAGCTCGGTCGCCACGCTGTACCCGGTCCGGTGGTCGAAACCGTCGCGGTGGCACCGGTTCTGCTCGCCGCCGTGGCACCCGAGCGTCTCGGCCCGCTTGCCGCCGGATCGCTCGCCACCGTCGCGATGCTCCCCCACGCGCCGTACGCGGTCGACGCCCACGTCGCCGACCTCGCGCTGCACGTCGCCGACGGCACCGTCTCGATGGGCACCGCCGGGGACACGCGCGAGTCGGTCGACCGGTCGCGCACGCTCGCCTCGCTCACCGTCGGCGAGTCGCTCGGATCCACAGATACCGCTGCGGCTTTCGACATCGGTGTCCTCGCGTCTGCAGCTCAGCTCCAAGGCCTGGGCCGGACTCTGCTCGACACCACCGTCGAGTACGCGCAGCAGCGCAAGCAGTTCGGCCGCGCGATCGGCTCCTTCCAGGCGGTCAAGCACCATCTCGCCGAGGTGGCGGTCGCGCTGGAGATGGCACGTCCGCTGCTGCACGGTGCGGCCATCGCCGTCCGCGACGAGCTGTCCACTGCGTCCCGGGACGTCTCGGCGGCCAAGGTCGCGTGCGGCGACGCCGCCTATCTCGCCGCGCGCACGGCACTGCAGGTGCACGGCGCGATCGGCTACACCCAGGAATACGATCTGTCGCTGTGGATCACGAAGGTCCGCGCGCTCGTCACCGCGTGGGGCACCCCCGACGAGCACCGGGCACGCGTGGTCGCGGCACTCGAGAGCGAGGCGTCATGACGTTCGAGACGGAAGATCGTGCCGCACTGCGGGACTCGGTGCGTACCCTGCTCGCCAAGCACTCCGATTCGGCTGCCGTCCGGCGGGCGATCACGACCGGCAGCGGGTACGACGACGAACTGTGGACGATGCTCGTCGAGCAGGTCGGGGTCGCAGCCCTCGCCGTTCCGGAGGAGTACGACGGTGTGGGCGCCTCGTGGGTCGAGGCCCACGTGGTGCTCGAGGAACTCGGCCGCACGCTCACCCCGTCACCGTTCCTGGGGTCGGCGGTGCTCGCGGCGCAGACCGTGCTGCTGTCCGGTGATGCCGACGCGGCGGCGCGTCTGCTCCCCGGCATCGCGGCCGGCGAGGTCGTCGCGGTGTGCTGGGCGTCGGCCACCGGCTGGCAGCGTCCCGGCGTGAGCGCCGAGGGCAACGTGCTGACCGGAACCGCGCACTACGTGCTCGGCGGCGACATCGCGTCCACCCTGCTCGTGCTCGCCGCCGACGGTGACACGGTCGGCCTGTTCGAGGTCGATCCGGAGACCGACGGGGTGTCGCGGCGCCGCGTGCCCACGATGGATCCCACGCGTTCCCTCGCGGAGGTGTCGTTCTCGGCGGTGACCGGTCGTCGCCTGTCATCGTCCGACGATCTCGTCGACCGGTTGCGGGCGTCCGCGGCGATCGCCCTGTCGGCCGAGCAGGTGGGTGCCGCGCAAGCGGTGCTCGACCTGACCGTCGACTACGCGAAGAACCGCAAGCAGTTCGGTCGCGCAATCGGGTCGTTCCAGGCGCTCAAGCACCGCATGGCCGACATGTACGCGCTCGTGGAGACGGCGCGATCGATGTCGTATGCGGCTGCGTTGTCGCAGGATCCGCAGGACGCGTACGCCGCGAAGATCTACTGTTCGGAAGCCTTCCAACAGGTCGCGTCGGAGGCCGTGCAGCTGCACGGCGGGATCGCGATCACCTGGGAGCACGACGCGCAGTTGTTCTTCAAGCGGGCGCACGGCAGCGCCCAGTTGTTCGGGCAACCGCGCGAGTACCTGAGCGCAATATCGGCCTGAGCAATATCGTCGGCGGCGATCCCTGCGAAAGATCGGTGATGCGCCTCCTCGATTCCTCGGTTCCACTCCCCGTGCGTCCCCGCCGCGTCCTCGTGGCGGGGACGTCGAGGAGTTCACCGCGCACCCACGGTGGGTACCGCGACCGCGTCCTCACCGCGCTCGCACAATGTCCCGATCTGCCGGTCGTGCGGCTGACGGGCCGACGGGAGGTCGATACGTGGGCGGCGCTGCTCGCCTGCCGTCCCCCGGCGTCCGGCGGATGAACTCGACACCCGTCCTCGGAGCCCGCGGGCCGGAGAGCACCCGATCGTCCGGGATCACTCGCGCCCGACGCGGCGGCTCGCTAACGTCGGAGAGATGACACCTCCCACGATCACGCTGAATTCCGGAACGACGATCCCGCAGCTGGGCCTGGGAGTCTGGCAGGCCACCAACGACGAGACCGAACACGCGGTCCGATACGCGATCGACGAGGCCGGTTACCGGCACATCGACACGGCCGCGGCCTACGGCAACGAGGAAGGCGTCGGCCGCGCGCTCACCGCGTCGTCGGTGCCGCGCGAGGACATCTTCGTCACCACCAAGCTGTGGAACGCCGATCAGGGTTACGAGCCGGCACTGAAGGCATTCGACACGAGCCTGAAGAAGCTGGGCACCGAGTACGTCGACCTCTACCTGATCCACTGGCCGCTGCAGGACCGCGAACGGATCCTGCGCACCTGGGACGCCCTCGAGAAGATCGCCGAGTCCGGGCGCGCGAAGGCGGTCGGGGTGTGCAACTTCGAACCGCACCACCTGCAGTTGCTCGTCGATCGTGGCGGGTTGTTGCCTGCGGTGGATCAGGTGGAGTTGCATCCGCACCTGCCGCAGCAGGAGATCCGCCGGTTCGCGTCCGAGCACGGCATCGCCGTCGAGTCGTGGAGCCCGCTCGGTGGCACGAGCAACTCGGGGTGGGGTCCGAACTCGAAGCCGAACACCCTGCTCGTCGACCCGATCGTCACCCGCATCGCCGATCGTCACAGCAAGTCGGCCGCGCAGGTGCTGATCCGCTGGCATCTGCAGAACGGGCTGATCGTCATCCCGAAGTCGGTGCACGAGCAGCGCATCTCCCAGAACATCGACGTCGTCGACTTCGAACTCGACGAGCTCGACCTCAGCGAACTCGACACGCTCGACGACGGCACGCGGGTGGGCGCGCATCCCGACGAGATGAACATCGGCGCTCCTTCCTAGTCCCTTCCCCCCGGAACTGGAACGTGTTCTCATTGTCGGGGTACGCACGTCCGACTTCCGGAAGGCAGCGATGAGCGAGACGACGACGCATGTGGTGCTGGGCAAGCCGGTCACCATGCCCGTGCAGGTCCGAACGGCCACGGCGTTCATGGGGATGTTCTCGGTTCCCGTGCGCCCCGCGCAGGAACTCGTCGCCCGCACCGGGCTCGAGATCCTGCAGTACCGCCCGGGCCACGGGATCTGCACGCTCGTCTTCGTGGACTACGTCGACGGGGACCTCGGCCCGTACAACGAGTTCGGGGTGTGCTTCCTCGTCCGCAACCATCACAACCGCGGCGACGGCATCGTCGGCGACTGGCGGAGCCTGGTCGGCGGGCAGGCCGGTGCGCTCATCCACCATCTGCCCGTCGACGGCGACTTCACTCTTGCGGCGGGACGCGGCATTTGGGGTTTCCCGAAGACCCTCGCCGACTTCGACGCCGACCACGACAGCAGCACCAAGCGCGGTTCGGTCTCCGCCGACGGAGTGCTGATCGCCGAACTGGCGGTGGCGCCCGGATTTCCGGTGCCGGGCAACGGCCTTGCAGCCTCGCTCGCCGCCTACTCGCACATCGACGACGTCACCCGTTGCACGACCTGGGAGATGAATCCGAGCGGCGTGCGCACCCGGCTCGGCGGCGCGACCCTACGGTTGGGGACGCATCCGATCGCCGACGAACTGCGGTCGCTCGGTCTGCCCCGACGCGCACTGACCTCGTCGTCGATCGCCGATCTGCGGATGATCTTCGGCAACGCGACCGTCGTCTGAGACTCTCCTGGACTCAGGAGAGCGCGCCCGAGACGGCGAGGACGATCACCGCGACACCCAGCAGGGTGTCGAGCACACCGCAGAACTCCGCGAGCGAGCGGGCGACCACGGTGTTCCGGCGGAAATGAAGGTAGTCCCACGCGGCGTGACCGAGCAGTCCGAGCCCGACGATCACGCCCGCCGGGACGGGAGTGACCGTCACCGCGGCCACCGCGACGGCACCGAAACCCAGCATGGCCACGGTCGACGGCCCGACGAGCATCGCCCGGCCGGCCGGGGTGCGCGCGAGTCCGTAGACGGCGCCCGCGGCACCGAGCGCAACCATCACCACGGTGATCTCGACCGGCACCCCGAACGCGACGACGGCGACCTTGCCGACGCCGATCAGCGCGACGGCGCCGAGGAACAGCGGCCAAGCCGCGCTGCGACGACCCAGCACGGCGGCACCGAGATAGACCAGTGCCGCGCCGGTGAGGATCGCCGGGAAGTCGGTGCCCCCGTCCGCGAGGACGAACGCGGCGAGGGCGACTGCGACGAGGCTCGGCCACCGGCGCAGCACCCCTCGTAGCAGCGCCTTCGGGTCGATGCCGGTCGCAGGTCGATCGACGGGGACGATGGTGATGTCGGAGCTCGTCATGAGGATCCGCCTAAGTTGAACAGTGATGTTCGAGTTGATGGTCAGCGTAACCTGAACATCAGTGTTCGACAAGAGGAGGATCCGTGACCACCCACGAGACATCCCGCCGTCCCGTATCGCTTCGCACCAGGAAACGTGCGGACGCCGAGCGGAACATCGAGGCGATCCTCGACGCCGCGCGCATCGCACTGAGTCGTGACCCCGACGCGAGCATCGGGGAGATCGCCAAGGCGGCAGGCGTCGGGCGTGTCACCCTCTACGGCCACTTCCCCACTCGCGCAGAACTCGTCACCGCCGTGGTGCAGCGCGCGCTCACCGAGGCGGAACAGACCGTGGACCGGATCGACCTCACGGGCGACCCCCGCGACGCCCTTCACCGCCTCATCGCGGGCTCGTGGTCGCTGACCGCCGACGCGGGGGCACTGCTCGCGGCGGCCGAACAAGCACTTCCCGCCGAGGACGTACGCGCCGCACACGACGGCCTGCTTGCCCGCGCGACCGCCCTCATCGAGCGCGGTCGCGCCGAAGGGACGTTCCGCACCGACCTGTCGTCGTCCTGGCTGGCGTCGGTCCTGCACAGCCTGGTCCATTGTGCCGCAACCGAAGTCGCGGCAGGACGGTTGGCGTCGGAGGACGCCGGCGGCAACATCGCCGCAACGGCCCTGTCGTCGTTCACCCCTCCCGGCTGAGCCGTATCAGCCGGACGCGATCACGCCGTCGACGTTCTGACGCTCGCGGAGCCGGGTGACCGTGTCGTGCAGGTGCTCGTCGAGCAGACGCCGCACCTCCTCCCGGTCGGCGGTGCGGATCGCCTCCCGCAGCACGACGTGCTCGTCCACCTGCACGTGCAGGTCGGGATAGGTGGTCTGCAACGCGCCGAGGCACATCCGCGTCTCGACGAGCAGCGTGCGGGCTGCCCGCACGAGCCGCGGACTGTCGGCACTGGCCACGAGGATCTCGTGGAAACGCCGGTCGCCGTCCGAGACACCTGTGGCGTCCTCGCGTTCGGCGGCGGTGCGCATCTCCTCGATCGCCGGTTCGAGGGCCTTCCACGTCTGTTCGCGACGGCCCTCCAGCACCAGGTCGAGGGCACCGCCCTCGATGACCCAGCGGCTGCGGTAGATGTCGACGACGTCGTCGAAGGTGAGCTCGGTGACGAAGATGCCCCGGTTGCGGATGCTGTAGAGCAGACCTTCGGACAGCAACCGCTGCATGGCTTCTCGCAGCGGGCCCCGGGAGACCTGGAAGTGCGCCGCGAGTTCGGCCTCCCCCAGCTGTTCCCCGGGACCGAGCGCACCCCGGACGATGGCCGACCGGATCTGTTCGGCGATGAGCTCGGCCGTGGACGGCCGGGTGACAGGACGTAGATCTTCCAGATCACCGAGCACCATGATCGGTATCCTCCTCGAACAGTGAGCCCAGCTCCGGGCATTCCACTGTATATCCGGCCAGTTCCAGGCCGTGCCACACGGTGACCTGGTTGGCGGTCAGCACCGGCTTGCCGGTCTCCTTCCCGAGTTCCCGCATGATCCGCAGCGTGTGCATCGCGGTGTCGGGCACGAGGACCGCCTGTGCGTCGGGATGATCGTTGGTCCTCACGAATTCGAGGACGGCCTCGTCGGTCAGGGTGCCGACCTCGGCGGCGGTGTCGATGCCGGCGTCGGCGAGCGAGACGACCTCGACATCGGCGTCCGCGAGGAAGGCGACGAACAGTTCGGCGACGTCCCGCGGATAACTCGCCGACACGGCCACCCGGCCGACTCCGAGCGCCCGTAGTGCGGCGACGAACGCGATGCTCGTGCTGGTCGTGGGCACGCCTCCCGCGTCCCGGGAGAGCTGCTCGACCTGGGTGCGTGCCCCCTCGGGTCCGTACACGAAGCTGCCCGACGTGCACGCCCACACGAGAGCGTCGAGGGGCTCGTCCGCGAACTGCGCCGCTCCCCCGGCGAGCTTGGCCGGGCTCCCGAGGTCGAGGAGTTCGGGAACGGCGTGCAGATCGGTTCCGTAGATGTGGGCGACGGGCAGATTCACCCCCAGGAGTTCGGCGGCGAACGGGTAGTCGTCCTCGGCGGCATGATCCGGGTAGACGATCCCGATGGTCGGACGGTCACGATGCATTCAGAACACTCCTCTCAACCACTTTCCCGGC
This sequence comes from Rhodococcus sp. DMU2021, assembly GCF_019641445.1. Lineage (NCBI taxonomy): Bacteria > Bacillati > Actinomycetota > Actinomycetes > Mycobacteriales > Nocardiaceae > Rhodococcus > Rhodococcus sp. DMU2021. The sequence goes on along the minus strand of NZ_JAIFKB010000007.1, from coordinate 94,734 downwards.
CCGGTCATGGGCAACTTCATCCGTCCCAGGCACGCCCAGATGGTGAGCTGGTTGGCCGTGAGGACCGGCTTGCCGAGTTCCCGTTCGAGCGGCGCGATCAGGTCGTAGGTCGGCAGGTTGGTGCAACTGACGAAGATCGCCTGCGACTCGGGGGTATCGGCCCCGATGATGTGTTCGGCGATGGTGCGGTAGTTGACCTTCCAGATGCCGCCGCCGAGCCCGAGATGCGACGACCGGACGACATCGGTTCCGGCCTCGTTCAGGAAGTCGCGCAGTAGGTCGGTGAGCTCCCGGTCGTAGGGGGTGATCACCGAGATGCGGGTCAGGTCGAGTGCGCGGAGGGCTTCGAGCAGCGCTCCGGAGGTCGTGACCGCGCACGGTGCGCCCGCCCCGCAGATCGCGTCGCACAGGGCCTTCTCGTAGGCCACCCCGTTGACGAAACTGCCCGAGGTACACAGATACGCAACGACTTCCGGTTCCACCGACAGCACGTCGCGGGTCGCGACCATCAGGTGCCGCCGGTCGGAGACCATCTCGGCCATGGCACGGCTGACCGGCACCGGCTCGTAGGGGGTTCGAGCGAGGTGCAGACTGACCTCGAGCGGCGCCCATCGCCACAGTTCTCGTTCCAGGGCGAGATCGAAGGGGGCGATCACACCGATGCCCCGCTGAGCCAGAGGACCTTCGAATTCGGGAATGTTCAGTTCCATACGGTCCCTCGGCTTCGTCAAGAGTTCCCTCAGCCTTGAGGATTGTTGACAATAATACGAGGCGCTCTTACGGTGTCAACGTGGATGCCCAGCCGGTCGTTGCAGTGCTTCATGCCGAAGCCGTGCCGGATCGTGCGTGGATGGCCCCGGTGGCCGAACACGCCACGGTGCGCTACACCGACGCCGCCGGCCTGGCCGACGCACTCGACGGCGCCGACATCCTCTTCGCGTACGACTTCCTCACCGACGCCCTGCCCGCGGCCTGGCACGCCGCGACCTCCTTGAAGTGGATCCATGTCGCCGCGGCCGGGGTCGACGCCCTCATGTTCCCCGACCTGCGCGACAGCGACGTGGTCGTCACCAATTCCCGCGGAGTCTTCGACGGGGCGATCGCCGAATACGTACTCGCCCAGATACTTTCCTTCGCCAAGGACATCCCAGAATCCCTGCGGCTCCAGCGCGAGCACATCTGGAAGCACCGCGAGTCCGAACGCATCGCCGGTCGCTCCGTGCTCGTCGTCGGCACCGGTCCGATCGGCCGCGCGATCGCACGCCTGCTCTCGGCCGTGGGGATGACGGTCCGAGGCTCGGGCCGGCGCCCTCGCGACGACGACCCCGATTTCGGCACCGTCACCACGACCGCGGATCTTCCCGGCGCCCTCGCCGACGCCGATTTCGTCGTCGTGGCCGCGCCTCTCACCGAGCAGACCCGGCACCTGTTCGACGCCCGGATGTTCGCCGCGATGAAGTCGCAGGCCCGCTTCGTCAACGTCGGGCGGGGCGAACTCGTGCGCACCGACGACCTCGTCGAGGCACTGCGGTCGGGCGCCATCGCCGGTGCCGCACTGGATGTGCTCGACGTCGAGCCGCTCCCCGAGGACCATCTGCTCTGGGACATGCCGAACGTCTCGATCACCCCGCACAATTCGGGGGATTTCGTGGGCTGGCGCGATGCGCTGGTGGACGTCTTCATCGACAATTTCCACCGTCACCGCAGTGGCGAACCTCTTCGGAACGTGGTGGACAAGAAGCTGGGTTACGTGCCCGGCGCGTGAGAGTCGGCATCGTCCGACGAGAAGGAGGCACGATGGAGCCCACAGACATGACCGCCGTCGAACTCGTGTCGGCGTTCTCCTCGGGCGAGTTGTCTCCCGTCGAGGTGACACGGGCCGTGCTCGATCGGATCGCGGCGCACGATCGCGAGATCAACTCGTTCTGCCTCGTCGACGAGGAGAAGGCCCTCGACCAGGCACGCCGCTCCGAGGAGCGGTGGCGGACCGGCTATTCGAAGGGCCTGCTCGACGGGGTCCCCATCTCGATCAAGGACGTCTTCCTCACCGACGGATGGCCGACCCTGCGGGGCTCGCAGGCCATCGACGAGAACCAGGACTGGAACGTCGACAGCCCGGTCGCGGCCCGGCTGCGCGAGGACGGAATGGTGCTGGTGGGCAAGACCACCACCCCGGAGATCGCGTGGAAGGCGGTGACCGATTCGGCCCTGTACGGGGTGACCACGAATCCCGTCGATACGACGAAGACCGCCGGTGGCTCGTCCGGTGGCAGCGCGGCGGCGGTCGCGGCCGGCTTCGGTCCGTGCTCCGTCGGCACCGACGGTGGGGGAAGTATCCGCATCCCCGCATCGTTCTGCGGCGTGGTGGGTTTCAAGCCCACTCACGGCCGGATCCCGATCTTCCCCGCCAGCCCGTTCGGGCCGCTCGCGCACGCCGGGCCGATCACCCGGACGGTCGAGGACGCGGCGCTGCTCACCGACATCCTCGCGCTGCCCGATCCCCGGGACCCGACGGCCCTTGCGCCGCCGCTGACGACCTTCCGCGGTGGCCTCAACCGCGAGGTGGTGGGGATGGACGTCGCCTATTCCAGGACCCTCGGCTACGTCGACGTGGACCCCGAGGTCGGTGAGATCGTCGACCGGGCGGTCCGCGTCCTCGACGAAGCCGGGCTGCGCGTGACCGCCGCCGATCCCGGTTTCCCCGATCCGCTCGATGCCTTCGAGAACCTTTGGGCGGCAGGCGCAGCGACGATGCTGAAGACCTTCCCCGAGGGCACGCGCGACAAGGTGGACCCCGGTCTCGGACGCGTGTGGTCCCACGGCGAACAACTCGGTGCCGTGGACTATCTCGAGGCCCGCGCGGTCGCGGCGGCGGTCGGCATCACGATGGGGATCTTCCACCAGAGGTACAACGTGCTGATCACCCCGACGATGCCGATCCCCGCCTTCGAGGCCGGCCACGACGTGCCTCCGGATTCGTCGCTGACCTCGTGGCCGCAGTGGACCCCGTTCACCTATCCCTTCAATCTCACGCAGCAGCCGGCCATCAGCATCCCTGTGGGCACCACCTCGGCGGGTCTGCCCGTGGGTCTGCAGATCGTCGGGCCGCGGCACTCGGACGATCTGCTGCTCGCCGTCGCGCGATTCGCCGAGTACGCGTTGAGCTGAAGAAGAGGTCTGCACGGGAACGGCACCGCACAGTCTGTGCGGTGCCGTTCCCGTGCGGTGCCCGTCTATGCGCGTGCGAAGCTCAGCGTCTCCCCCACGACCCCCTGGATCCACAGGTCGTTGCACGCGACGGCGAGTTCGGGCAGGCCATCCTCGATCGTCGCGAAGACGTTGCCCGGCACCCAGCCCACATCGCCGTTGAGCAACAGATTGTTCCGGCCGTAGAACAACGCGAGATCGGTCGCTCCCTGCTGCGCATGGGCCTGCGAGCCGGGTTCGTAACCGTATGCGGGATTACCGATCTCCCACGGTTCGAAGTCGAACAGGCACACATCCCCCGGGATCGGCGTCACCGTCGGGTTCTCCCGGTGCGGTGCCGCGGTGATCCTCGGGACGAGGGTGTAGAGCTCGTTGCGGGCGTACTTGGCGTGGAACGCCGAACCGCTCTGCGGCAGGGCGTCCCACACCGCCGCGCAGGTGAGCGGCGCCTCGTCGTCGAGAAGCCGTGCTCTGCACGTGATGTCGCGCTTGTCGAGAGTGATCGTGATGTATCGGGCCACGCGGACTCCCTCGTTCGACGGATTATCGGACCTCGGCGAGGACCTCGGACCAGATCCCGAGCGCATCCTCGATCTGCCGGATGGTGACGATCAGCGGCGGGATCATGCGCACCACGTTCATGTGCGCACCGCAGGTCAACAGCAGCAACCCCTTCTGCGCGGCGAGCTGCTGCGCTGCGGACGCCCGCTCCCGGTCGGGTGCTCCGTCGGTAGTGAACTCGAGGCCCACCATGAGGCCGAGGCCGCGCACGTCGCCGATGGCGTCGATCGTGTTCTCCCGTGCACCGGAGAGCAGTTCACGTCCACGTGCGGCGGCGTTGTCGACGAGCCCCTCCTTTTCGATCACGTCGAGAGTGGCCACGGCCGCCGCGCAGGAGACCGCATTAGCTCCGTACGTGCCGCCCTGCGATCCCGGACGGGCGCGCTCCATGAGTTCCTCGGAGGCGGCGATACCCGACAGCGGGAAACCGCTCGCGAGGCCCTTGGCGATGGTGATGATGTCGGGTCGCACGTCGAAGTGCTGATGCCCGAAGAACTTTCCGGTCCGCCCGAATCCGGTCTGGATCTCGTCGAAGACGAGCAGGATGCCGTGTTCGTCGGCCCGCTGCCACAGTCCCTGGAAGAACCTGGTGTTGCCGGGGACGTAACCGCCCTCGCCCAGGACCGGTTCGACGACGAAGGCCGCGATCTCGTCCGGCGCCACGAGGGTCGCGAACAGGTAGTCCAGTTCCTGCAGGGCGAAATCGGTCGCTTCCTCCTCCGACCAGCCGTAGCGATAGGCCGTGGGGAAGGGAGCGACGTGTACACCGCCCATGAGCGGCGAGAACCCTGCGGAGAAACGGGTTCCGGAGGTGGTCATCGTGGCGGCGGCGACGGTACGGCCGTGGAAACCGCCGTGGAAGACGACGATTCCGGGTCGCCCTGTCGCCTGGCGGGCCAGACGCAGCGCCGCCTCGACTGCCTCGCTGCCCGAATTGGCGAAGAACAGCGAGTCGAGTCCTTCGGGGAGCACCGTGCCCAGGCGTTCGGTGAGTTCGAGCAGGGGCCGGTGCATCACGGTCGTGTACTGCCCGTGGATCAGCGAGCCGATCTGCCGGCGGGCGGCCTCGACGACGTGCGGGTGACAGTGGCCGGTACTCGTGACGCCGATGCCGGCGGTGAAGTCGAGATACCGACGTCCGTCGGTGCCGTGGATGTAGCACCCCTCGGCGTGGTCGACGGTGACGGGCGTTGCCTGCAGCAGGCGGGGTGAAAGACGGGTCATGACGATCCCTCCGAACAGCCGAGGGCGCGAACCCTCGTGCCGGTTGTCGGATTGTTGACAATATGGATAACACGCGGGGATGGTCGACGCAACGGCGAGCGGTGTAACGGCAGCGTTTCGTCACTCGCACCGCAGGGCATCCGCACAGCAGGAAGCCGCATCGCCCACGGATGAGGACATCATGATCAGCAACGACGACATCGACACCCTCGCTCGCGCCACCGCGTACGGGCCGGACGGTGACAAGCTCGGACGCGTCGGAGAGGTCTACCTGGACAACGACACGGGCCGACCCGCCTGGATCACCGTCGTCACGGGTCTGTTCGGAACGCGCCGGCACTTCGCCCCGATCGACGAAGCCGTGCTCGACAGCACCGGAGTGCGCCTGCCCTTCGACAAGGACACGATCACCGGCGCCCCGAACATCGACGAGAACGGTGAGCTGACCCCGCTCGAGGAGGACGAGCTGTACCGCTACTACCGCCGGTTCGGGGACACCCCTGCAGGGGGTGGATCCACCGGCGATCAGGGCGGATTCACGGACGATCGGGCCGGGTTCACCGACGACCGCAGCGGCCTCGGCGAGCGGAGCGCAGCCGGTGGTGGCCTCGTCGGTGGCGCGGCCGGCGGACCGGGAGGCACCGGGACGCCGCACACCGGCGAGACGTACGGCACCACCACATCGGCGGGAACCGGGCCCTCACCGACACCGCCCGACGTCGCGCGTGAGGAGATCGCCGGCAACTACCGGCCGAGCGAGGGCCAGCGGGACGAATCGCTCGAGCACTCGATGCCGGGGCATACCGCGTCGACGCCGTCAACACCGTCCGGGACCGCGGACTCGTCCACACCGTCCGGGACCGCGGACTCGGCGGCGGACACCGCCCGCCACGCAGCTCCCGGCAGCGACAGCGGCAGCGATCAGGAGATCGTCGGTCCGGGACCGACGGGGCCGGCGCACTTCACGCCGCCGCCGTCGGCCGACACGAGCACGGCCGATGCGAAGACGGACACGGCAGGCGGCGAGGACGCCGACCGGCCGCGCAAGCCGCGCCTGGTGCGCCGCGTCGTGACCACGGAGTACTACGAGGAGGAACCGGACGACGCGACCGGCGCCGACCGTTCCTGATCCACACACGAAGCCGGGACGACCACAATCGATGTGGTCGTCCCGGCTTCGTCGTGCGGTACCACGTGTCGCGCGGTACGGTCCTGCGATCTACAACCAGGTGTCCTCCGTGACAGAGGTGAGGAACGCTTCGAGGTCGTCGCGCCAGGGCGCCGGCGTCGTCTTCTCCGGTTCGATCCCGGTGTACTGCCCGCGGTAGAAGAGCAGCGGGCGTTCCTTCTCGTCGCGCACCTCGCTCAGCGACGACACGCGACCGAAGACCACCCAGTGGTCTCCCCCGTCGTGCACCGTCTCGACCGTGCAATCGATGTGCGCAAGCGAGCCCGTCAGGACGGGTGAGCCCAACGGGGAGGGCGTCCAGTCGAGTCCGGCGAACTTGTCGGGTTCGCGAGAACCGAACCGCGCGCAGGTCTCCTGCTGTTCCTCGGCAAGGACGTTGACGCAGAAGCGGCCCGCTCGTTCGATGGCCGCCCACGACCGCGACTGCTTCGTGGGGCAGAACAATACGAGCGGCGGGTCGAGCGACAACGCTGCGAACGACTGGCACGCGAATCCTACAGGCGTTCCGTCGTCCTCGGTGGTGGTGATGACGGTGACGCCGGTGCAGAACTGCCCGAGCACGGTGCGGAAGGCCCGTGGGTCGATCGCACCGTTCTCTCCGGCCTCCGGCGCGGTCATTACTGCATTCCCACCGAGAAGTCGTGGCCCCATAGGCTCACGGCCGTGGATTCACGGGCGATCCAGTCGTCGTCCTCGACCTGCAGCCCCTCGCAACCGAATTCGACGTCGAATCCGCCGGGGGTCTTCATGTAGAAGGACAGCATCTTGTCGTTGACGTGGCGACCGAGCGTCGCCGACATCTTGACCTTCTTCCGCAGTGCGCGGTCGAGGGCGAGACCGACGTCGTCGGAGTTCTCCACCTCGATCATCAGGTGCACGATACCCGACGGGGTGGGCATGGGCAGGAAGGCGAGGCTGTGATGGCGCGGATTGCATCCGAAGAACCTCAGCCAGGCCGGTTTTCCGTCGGCGGGCCGGCCGACCATCTGCGGAGGCATCCGCATCGAATCACGCAGGCGGAAACCGAGCACGTCGCGGTAGAAGCGCAGCGATTCCTCGTCGTCGCGGGTCGAGAGCACCACGTGCCCGAGACCCTGCTCGCCGGTGACGAACTTGTGCCCGTACGGGCTGACGACGCGGCGGTGTTCGAGGGCGGCACCGTGGAACGCCTCGAGGGTGTTGCCCGACGGATCCTGGAAGACGATCAGTTCGTCGACGCGACGATCGGCGAGTTGCTCGGCGGTGCCCTCCTTGAACGGGACGCCTGCCGCGGACAGACTGTCGCGAACCGACTGGAGATCGGCGGCGTTCGCGGTCTCCCAGCCCGAGACGAGCAGCGTGTCGGATTCGTGCGGCTCGATGACGAGCCGGGCCGGGAAGTCGTCCATCCGCAGGTACAGCGCGTCGGCGTGGGTGCCCTTGCCCTCGATCATGCCGAGGACCTTGAGTCCGTACTCGCGCCAGGCCGGGACGTCGGTGGCGCCGATCCGGAGATATGCCAGCGACCGGATACTCATCTATTCGACTCCATCCGTGAGGAAATCCGCTGTCAGGCGGTTGAATTCGTCGAACTTCTCGAGCTGGGCCCAGTGGCCGCATCCACCGAACACGTGCAACTGTGCACGCGGGATCATCTTCAGTGCGACGAGTGCACCGTCGAGCGGGTTGACGCGGTCCTCGCGACCCCAGATCAGCAGTACCCGCTGACGGAGTTTGTAGGCGTCGCGCCAGAGCATCCCCTTCTCGAATTCGGCGCTGGAGAACGACTTCCCCATCGCCTTCGCCGCAGCGAGCGACTCGGGGGTGCTCGCCGACGCGAACCGCTCCTCGACGAGCTCGGGGGTGATCAGCGACTGGTCGAACACCATGATCCGCAGGAACGCCTCGAGATTTTCGCGGGTGGGCTCGTACGAGAACCGGCCGAGATTCTTGACCCCCTCGGTGGGGTCGGGTGCGAACAGGTTGACGCTCAGCCCACCCGGCCCCATGAGGACGAGTCGCCCTGCGCGCTCGGGGTAGTCGAGCGCGAACCGCACGGCGGCACCACCACCGAGCGAGTTGCCGAGGAGGTGGACGCGGTCGGTGATCCCGATCGTGTCGAGCAGGTCGCTCAGCGCGGACGCACTGTGCACGAAGTACTGCGGATGCTCGGTCGGCTTGTCGGACCTGCCGTAGCCGGGCTGGTCGACGGCGAGCACGTGGAACCGTTGTGCCAGCACCGGAATGTTCCTGGCGAAGTTCGACCACGACGACGCGCCCGGGCCACCGCCGTGGAGCAGGACGATCGTGGTGTCGTTGCCGACACCGGCCTCGTGGTAGTGCAGGCGCAGGTCGTCGCGGACCTGCGCGAAACGGGAGGTCGACTCGTAGGTGATCTCGTCGATTGCGGTCACATCCACCCCTAGACCATCGTGTCGGTGATCGGCAGACCGAACTCGGCGGCACCGAACATCACGTAGGCGCGCTCGGCGTCATTGGCGGCGTGCACACGACCGGCGTGCGCGTCGCGCCAGAAACGCTGGATGGGTGTGCCGTCCGCGAGTGCGGTGGCACCCGAGTTCTCGAAGAGACGGTCGATCGACGTGATTGCACGGCCGGTCGCGCGGACCTGGTCGCGACGCGCCCGCAGCCGCAGTTCCATCGGAACCTCCTCGCCGGCGAGGAGGTGGGCGTACTCGTCGGCGACGTTGCCCGACAGCTGGCGCCAGGCCGCGTCGATGTCGCTGGAGGCCTCGGCGATGCGCACCTTGGCGAACGGATCGTCCTTGGCTTTCTCGCCGGCGTACGCCGCACGGACACGCTTGCCCTGGTGTTCGACGTGCGCCTCGTACGCGCCGTAGGCCATGCCGACGATGGGCGTCGAGATGGTCGTGGGATGGATGGTGCCCCACGGCATCTTGTAGACGGGTGCGGTGTTGCGCTCGAGCCCGGGCGAGGCGAGGTCGTTCATGGCCTTGAAGCTGAGGAAGCGGTGGCGCGGGACGAAGACGTCCTTGACCTTGATCGTGTTGGATCCGGTGCCGCGCAGACCGACCACGTGCCACACGTCGTCGATCTCGTACTCGGAACGAGGGATCAGGAAGCTGCCGAAGTCGACGGGGCGGCCGTCCTTGATGACCGGGCCACCGACGACGACCCAGCTCGCGTGGTCGCATCCGGACGACCAGGCCCACGCACCGTTGACCTTGTATCCGCCGTCGACGACCTCACCGGCACCCATGGGCGCGTAGGACGAGGAGATGCGGACGTCGGTGTCGTCGCCCCAGACCTCTTCCTGGGCCTGCTGGTCGAAGAGTGCGAGGTGCCAGTTGTGGACGCCGATGATGCCGGAGACCCATCCGGTCGAGCCGCACGCGCTCGCGATGTTGCGCACCGCGGTGAAGAAGGTGACGGGATCGGCCTCGTATCCACCCCACTGGGCCGGTTGCAGAAGTTTGAAGAAGCCGGCCTCCTGGAGCTCCTTGATCGAGTCGTCGGGCACCCGGCGCAGATTCTCGGCCTCCTGCGCACGTTCTCGCAGCGTGGGCAGCAGAGCGTCGATCCGCTGCAGTACCTCGTGGCTGTCGTGGTCACCCACTGGACGCTCCCGTCTGTTCAGGAATTGATCGCTTGTACCGAGACTAGAACATGTTCTTATTCGTGTCGAGACGCGCCGCACCCGCAGGTAGACAATCTCTGTGGCGGGACCAAAGTCCCCGAACCCTTCCCCTCGGGACGCGAATTCTATAACGTGTTCTAGAAGAGATTTCCGGAGGGAAGTGAGCGGACATGGCACAGATTCGCGAGATCGACGTCGGAGAGGTCCGGACGCGTTTCGCGCGAGGCTGGCACTGCCTCGGCCTCAGTCGCACGTTCAAGGACGGCAAGCCTCACGCCGTCGAGGCCTTCGGCACGAAACTCGTGGTGTGGGCCGACAGCAACGGCGACGCGAAGGTGCTCGACGCGTACTGCCGCCACATGGGCGGCGACCTGTCACAGGGCGAGATCAAGGGCGATTCGGTTGCGTGCCCGTTCCACGACTGGCGCTGGGGCGGCAACGGCAAGTGCACGGACATCCCGTACGCCAAGCGTGTTCCCCCGCTGGCCCGCACCCGTTCGTGGATCACGATGGAGAAGCACGGCCAGCTGTTCGTGTGGAACGACCCCGAGGGCAACACCCCGCCTCCGGAGGTCACCATCCCCGAGATCGAGCAGTACGGCTCGGACGAGTGGACGGACTGGACCTGGAACCAGATCCGGATCGAAGGTTCCAACTGTCGCGAGATCATCGACAACGTCGTCGACATGGCGCACTTCTTCTACATCCACTACGCCTTCCCCACGTTCTTCAAGAACGTCTTCGAGGGGCACATCGCGGAGCAGTACCTCAACACCCGCGGCCGGCCGGACAAGGGTATGGCGACGCAGTACGGGCTGGAGTCGACGCTCGAGTCGTACGCGGCCTATTACGGCCCCTCCTACATGATCAATCCGCTGAAGAACAACTACGGTGGGTACCAGACCGAATCCGTGCTGATCAACTGCCACTACCCGATCACGCACGATTCGTTCATGCTGCAGTACGGCATCATCGTCAAGAAGCCGCAGGGCATGTCACCCGAGCAGTCCGACGTGCTGGCCGCCAAGCTCACCGAGGGTGTCGGCGAGGGCTTCCTGCAGGACGTCGAGATCTGGAAGAACAAGACAAAGATCGACAATCCCCTGCTGTGCGATGAGGACGGTCCGGTCTACCAGCTCCGCCGCTGGTACGAGCAGTTCTACGTCGACGTCGCCGACGTGACGGAGAAGATGACGGGCCGCTTCGAGTTCGAGGTCGACACCGCCAAGGCCAACGAGGCCTGGGAGAAGGAGGTCGCCGAGAATCTCGAGCGTAAGAAGCGCGAGGAAGAACAGGGCAAGCAGGAAGCGGAGGTGTGACGATGAGTGCCTCGACCCGGCGGAGCAGATGGGCGAAGTCCCCGGACTTCTCCCAGTGGCCCGAGCGGGCCGAGGCCGTCGCCGCCCAGACCGCGATCGACAAGATCAACTATCTGGATTCGGGTCAGCACGAGGTGCAGTGCCGCGAGTGCGACACCTGCGTGCTGGTGCGCAAGAACAGCCTGTCGCACACGAGCGTGCAGTGGCAGGAGGATCCGGACACCGTGTGCCCGACCTTCCGCGAGACCGCCTCGCTCCGAGGCTCGTCCATCACACCGCGCGAAGGGTGTCCGCGGCTCCGGGAGAGCATCGACCGGGCCGTGCTCGACGGCACCCTTCCCGTACCGGACGGATCACCCACCTGACCGATTCCGACCCCGATCGACCCCGCGACGGCACCGTCCCTATCGGACGGTGCCGTCGCTCGTCGTCGGCCGGCGATATCGCGTTCCAGTGTCGGCGTCACCGCGTCTTCGCTTCACGTCCAGGACTCTTCGCATTCGGGGATGGACTCGGCACCGCCATTTCTATAACGTGTTCTACATGACGAAGCAGGAGTACGACATCGTTGTCGTCGGCAGCGGTGCCGGCGGAATGACCGCCGCCATCACCGCAGCCCGCAAGGGCGCCGACGTGGTCCTGATCGAGAAGGCGTCGCGCTACGGCGGGTCGAGCGCCCGATCGGGCGGCGGTGTGTGGATTCCCAACAACGAGGCGCTGAAGTCCGCCGGGGTGGACGACACCCCCGAAGAAGCCCGGAAGTACCTCCACAGCATCATCGGCGACGGCGTACCTGCCGAGAAGATCGACACCTACATCGATCGCGGACCGGAGATGCTCTCCTTCGTCCTGAAGAACAGCGCCCTCGAACTGCAATGGGTACCGGGCTATTCCGACTACTACCCCGAGGCGCCGGGCGGACGTCCCAGTGGCCGTTCGGTCGAACCGACGCCCTTCGACGGCCGCCGTCTCGGCGAGGATCTCGCTCTCCTCGAACCCGACTACGCCCGAGCTCCCAAGAACTTCGTCATCACCCAGGCCGACTACAAGTGGCTGAACCTGCTCATGCGGAATCCGCGCGGACCGGTTCGCGCCATGCGGGTCGGCGCTCGGTTCGTCTGGGCGAACATCACCAAGAAGCACCTGCTCGTCCGAGGCCAGGCGCTCATGGCCGGGCTGCGGATCGGTCTGCGCGACGCCGGTGTGCCCCTGCTACTGGAGACGGCGCTCACCGACCTCGTCGTCGAAGACGGGGTCGTGCGCGGCGTCGAGGTGGTCGCGAACGGCGAGAAGTGCGTCATCCGTGCCCGCAAGGGCGTGATCCTCGCAAGCGGCGGTTTCGAGCACAACGCCGAGATGCGGGCGCAGTACCAGCGTCAGCCGATCGGCACCGAGTGGACCGTGGGCGCGAAGGCGAACACCGGAGACGGCATCCGCGCCGGACAGAAGCTGGGCGCCGCAGTCGATTTCATGAACGATGCCTGGTGGGGACCGTCCTTCACTCTCACCGGCGGCCCGTGGTTCGCACTGTCGGAACGCAGCCTCCCCGGGTGCCTCATGGTCAACGCCGCAGGCAAGCGTTTCGTCAACGAGTCGGCGCCCTACGTCGAAGCGACGCATGCGATGTACGGCGGCAAGCACGGCCGCGGCGAGGGACCGGGCGAGAACATCCCCAGCTGGCTGATCCTCGATCAGCGCTACCGCGACCGCTACACCTTCGCCGGCATCACCCCCCGCACTCCCTTCCCCCGCCGGTGGCTCGAGGCCGGGGTGCTCGTCAAGGCCGGTTCCGTCGCCGAACTCGCCGAGAAGATCGGGGTACCGGCCGACGCCCTCACCGAGACGGTGCAGCGGTTCAACGGCTTCGCCCGGGCCGGCAAGGACGAGGACTTCGGCCGCGGCGAATCCCACTACGACCACTACTACGGGGATCCGCGCAACAAGCCGAATCCGAGCCTCGGCGTGGTCGACAAGGCCCCGTTCTACGCGTTCAAGGTGGTCCCCGGCGATCTCGGCACCAAGGGCGGGCTCGTCACCGATGTCCATGGCCGGGTGGTGCGCGAGGACGGCAGCGTGATCGACGGCCTGTACGCGACCGGTAACGCCAGCTCCCCGGTCATGGGTCACACCTACGCCGGGCCCGGCGCCACCATCGGACCGGCGATGACCTTCGGCTATCTCGCGGCCCTGGACATCCTGGACCGCACGCGTGACGAACGTGCCGAAGAGCTGCGAGAATCCGCCGACACCGTGTGACCCGATCGACTCGCGTTCGAGCCGTAGAAAGGAAGTACCCCGTGCCCATCGATCCCTCGGTTGCCGTCGGAGCCGAACTGCCCGCTCAGGAGTTCGAGTGGAGCAGCACCGATGTCCAGCTCTACAACCTCGGCATCGGTGCCGGGTCCCATCCCACCGACGCGGGTGAACTGCGTTACCTCCGGGACAGGGGTCCCCAGGTACCCCCCACCTTCGCGACCGTCGCCGCGACCTTCCACCAGGTCGAGCCGCCGAAGGTCTCGTTCCCCGGGATCGAGATCGATCTCGCCAAGGTCGTCCACGGCAGCCAGGAGGTGACCGTGCACGCGCCCATCCCCGCTTCGGGCAAGGGCCGCACGGTCACCCGCATCGCCGAGGTGTGGGACAAGGGCAAGGCCGCGGTCGTCGTGCAGGAATCGGTGACCGAGGATCTCGACGGCAATCCCCTGTGGACCGCGCGGTCGTCGATCTTCGCCCGCGGTGAGGGTGGTTTCGGCGGCGAGCGCGGCCCGTCGGAGTCGGTGGAGTATCCCGATCGTGAACCGGACACCGAGTTCGACGTGCCGACCCTTCCACAGCAGGCGCTGCTCTACCGCCTGTGCGGCGACCGCAATCCCCTCCACTCCGATCCCGAGTTCGCATCCGCGGCGGGCTTCCCGGCACCAATTCTGCACGGGCTGTGCACCTACGGCATCGTGTGCAAGGCGGTGACCGACGGTCTGCTCGACGCCGACGCATCGCGCGTGAAGGGATTCCGCGCCCGGTTCGCCGGTGTGGTCTTCCCCGGCGAGACCCTCCGGGTGCGCGTGTGGAACGACGGCGACCGCAAACTCGTGACCGTCTCCGTCATCGAACGCGATCTCGCCCCTGCCCTGGCCGACGTGGTACTCACCGTGGCGTGATCGCCACGCCCTCCCGAAAGAGCGACATTCGAACATGACACTTCGTGATTCGTCGCCGCGCCTGTCGCGGCGCGGTTTCCTCGCGGCCGGCGCCGGTGCGTTGGCGGTCTCCGCCCTCGGTGGATGGACCCCGGTACATGCCGTCCCCTCCGGGTCCGCGGCCTCGACGCTCCCCACTCCCCCGGTGTTCCCCGACGGCATCGATCTCTACCAGCAGGCGTACCAGAACTGGTCCAAGGAGATCATGCTGGACGCCATCTGGACCTGCGCGCCTCGCACCCCCGACGACGTGGTGCGCCTGGTGAACTGGGCGCACGAGAACGGATACACCATCCGTCCGCGCGGGGCCATGCACGGCTGGACACCGCTGACGATCGTCAACGGCGCACCCGTCGACCGGGTGATCCTCGCCGACACCATGCTCCATCTCGACTGGGTCCAGGTGAACCCCGGAGGCTCCCCCGCGACCGTCACGGCAGGTCCCGGCGCGACGCTCGACGTCATCACCACTGCATTGCAGGACCACGGTCTCGGACTCGCGAATCTTCCTGCGCCCGGCGTGTTGTCGATCGCCGGGGCGCTCGCCGTCAACGCGCACGGCGCCGCCCTGCCCGCCAACGGTGAATCCACCCTCCCCGGTCACACCTTCGGGTCGCTGAGCAATCTCGTGACCGAACTGACCGCCGTCGTGTGGGACGGCAGCGCCTACGCACTGCGTACCTTCACCCGCGCCGATCCCGAGATCACCCCGCTGCTCACGCATCTCGGCCGGACGTTCATCACGTCCGTCACGTTGCAGGCCGGACCGAACTATCGCATGCGCTGCCAGTCCTTCACCGACATCACCTGGCAGGAACTGTTCTCCCCCGCCGGTTCGCCGGGTCGGACCTTCGAGTCGTTCGTCGATTCGGCGGGGCGGGCCGAGGCGATCTGGTATCCGTTCACGGAACGTCCGTGGATGAAGGTGTGGTCGCTCGCACCGGAGAAGCCGGCCACCTCGCGGGAGGTCACCGGGCCGTACAACTACCCGTTCTCCGACAACGTGCCCGAACCGATCACCGACCTGCTGGGGCACATCACGGCCGGGAACACTTCGATCGCACCGGCTTTCGGTCAGACCTATTACGGCGTGACCGTGGCCGGTCTCGCAGCGACGGGATCGTCCGACATCTGGGGCTGGTCGAAGGATCTGCAGTTCTACATCAAGGCGACCACCCTGCGACTGACCGAGGGTGGCGGTGCGGTGCTCACGAACCGCGCCAACATCGCCAACGTGATCCACGACTTCGCGCACTGGTTCTCCGAGCGCATCGAGCACTACCGCAGCCTGGGACAGTTCCCTCTCAACGGTCCGGTCGAAATCCGGTGCTGCGGACTGGATCGGCCGGAGGACGTCCTCGTCCCGTCGGCGGGACCGCCGACGATCGCGTCGACCCGCCCGCGTCCCGACCACCCGGAATGGGACACCGCCATCTGGCTCAACGTTCTCGGTGTCCCGGGAACTCCCGGCATGTTCGCCTTCTACCGGGAGATGGAGCAGTGGATGCGGCAGCGGTACAACGGAAGCGACTCGACCTTCCGGCCGGAATGGTCGAAGGGCTGGGCGTTCGGTCCCGACCTGCCGTACACCGACGAGCAGATCCTGACGCAGGGCCTGCCCGACACCTACCGGGAAGGTGTTCCCTCGGACGAGAACTGGGATTCGGCTCGCGCGGTCTACAACCGTCTCGATCCGCATCGGGTCTTCAGCAACACCTTCATCGACACCCTGCTCCCCTGATCTCCCACGGGCGTCCTCGCTCACCACGGGCACAGCGCAGTCCTTTGCTAGGGTTCGCACCATGCGGAACGTGCGAAGGTGGATCGGTGCTGCTGCTGTGCCCGTGCTGGTTCTCGCGGGAGGTGTGACACTCGCGGGAACCGCGGTGGCCCTTCCCGACACGGGTTCGGTCGCCGTGTCGAACGGCACCGACGCCCCGGTGACCTTCGAGGCCGACGGCACCACCTTCCACGGCAGCCTCCGCAACCCGGACGGAGCCGCGGTGGCCGCCGCACTGCTGCTCCCGGGCAGCGGCACCACCGATCGCAACGGCAACCAGCCCGGCTGGGCGGCCGACACCCTGGTGCGCACCGCGGACGCACTCGCCGCCCACGGCATCGCGAGCCTGCGCTTCGACAAGATCGGGGCCGGTGAGACGGGCCTCGGGTCCTACACGGTCGAGACCATCGGCGAGTACGGCTTCACCGAGCAGGTCGACCACGCCGAAGCCGCGGTGCGTCTGCTCGCTGAACACACCGGAATCTCCCCCGAGGAGATCCTCGTCCTCGGACACAGCGAGGGTGCACTGACCGCGCTCGCACTCGCCGATCGCGGTATCGGAAGCGGCTTCGCACTTCTCGCTCCGCTGCCGATGCGCTACCTGGACCTGCTGACCGCCCAGCTGAATGCCGTGGTGGATTCCGGACAGCTCGGCCCCGACGGCGAGGCGGTCCGGGCCGACCTGCCGCGTGCCGTCGAGTCGCTGCGGACGACCGGGGCCTTCCCCACCGATCTGCACCCGATCCTCGCGCAGTTCGGCATGAACCCCGCGAACGCGAAGTTCCTCTTCGAGTCCGACCAGCTCGACCCGGTTGAGCTCGCCGCGGAGCTGGCGGCCGACACCCCGGTGCTGCTCACCTGTTCCGACAAGGACCTGAACATCAACTGCGCGCAGGTCGAGCCGCTGCGAAACGCCCTCGCCCACACCGACCTGCAGTTCGAGCACTTCACCACCGCCAACCACAGTCTCGAGGAACTCGGCCCGCTGCAGCCCGGCCCGGCCGACCAGGTGGCGCTGCTGCCCACCTCGTTCGAGTTCTCGGCGGCGATCGACAGTTGGGCGGCCGCACGCGGTCGCTGACTGTCGTGTTGTAGGTGATTGTCGTGGTGTAACTCGGGTATCCCGGGCACATGACAGCACTGCACGCCGTGGCCCTGAACTGCACGCTCAAGCCGTCCCCCGCCGAGTCCAGCACCGACAAGATGGTGGCGCACGTGTTCGACGCACTGTCGAAGCACGACGTCAGCGTCGAAACCGTCCGGGTCGTCGACTTCGACGTCAAGCCCGGTGTCGAAGCCGACATGGGCGATGGGGATCAATGGCCGGAGATCGTCGAGCGCATCGTCTCGGCCGACATCCTGCTCGTCGCCACACCGACCTGGGTGGGACACATGTCGAGCGTCGCCCAGCGCGTCCTCGAGCGGCTCGATGCCGAACTGTCGAACACCGACGACGAGAACCGTCCACGCATGGTGGGCAAGGTCGGGATCGCCGCAGTCGTCGGCAACGAGGACGGCGCGCACAAGATCGTCGCCGACCTGTTCCAGAGCCTCAACGACATCGGTTTCTCGATCCCTGCGCAGGGCTCGACCTACTGGAACGGCGAGGCGATGTCGGGCACCGACTTCAAGGATCTCGACGAGATCCCCGAAGCGGTGCGCTCGACCACCGAATCCGTCGCCCGCAACGCCGTGCACCTGGCGACGCTGTTGCGTCAGCGCCAGTACGCGCCCTACCCGGGATGAACCCACCCGCCGGCCGGACGCCGACGGTCAGCGGCTGACGGCCTTCTGGTACCTGCGGATCGCGAACGGCACGAACACGATCAGCATCAACGCTGTCCACATCAGCGACGCGAGGACCGGATTCTGCAGGGGCCACACGTCGGGGGGCGGCACCATGGGATTGGTGTTGCCGAACAGTTCGCGGACCGCCTGCGTGACGGCCGAGATGGGATTCCACTCGGCGATGACGCGCAGCACCGTCGGCATCGACGACGGGTCGACGAACGTGTTGGCGATGAACGACAGCGGGAAGATCACCATGAAGCTCGCGTTGTTGAAGACCTCGGGCGTGCGGATCCACATGCCGATCACGGCCATCACCCACGACAGGGCGTAGGCGAACAACAACAGCAACAGGTAGCCGGCGAGCGCCTCACCGACCGAGGTGTTGATCCGCCACCCCACGAGAAGACCGGTCAACGACATCACCACGAGGCTGAGCACATTGATCAGCACGTCGGTGCTGGTGCGTCCGATGAGCACCGCGGACGGGGCCATCGGCAGCGACCGGAACCGGTCGATGATGCCCTTCTGCAGGTCTTCGACCATCCCGAGGCCCGTCCAGGTGGATCCGAAGATGACCGTCTGGGTGAAGATGCCTGCGATGAGGAACTCCCGGTACGAGACGCCGGGAACGTCGATCGCGCTGCCGAAGACGTATGCGAAGAGCAGCACGAACATGATCGGCGACAGCGTCGTGAAGACCAGCAGATCCGGCACACGCTTGATCTTGATCATGTTGCGCTTGGCAATGGTCAGGCCGTCGGATGCGACCATCTCGAGTGTGTTCACGACACCGCCTCCTCGACCTTCTCGTCCGTGCCGCGACCGGTGAGCGTGAGGAACACGTCGTCGAGGGTCGGTTTCCGCAGTGCGACGTCGGAGACCCGGATGCCCGCGGCCGACAGCTTCCCGAGCGCCGTCACGAGCCCGTCGGTTCCGCCGCCCGAGTCGCCGCTGACCGGCACGGTGATGCGGCCGGTACTGCGCTCGACCCTGACCTCCCCGGACGCCACCGATTCGAGCTCGCGAACCGCGCGGTCGCGCTGATCGGTGTCGGTCACGGCGAGTTCGATGCGTTCGCCACCGACGCGGCTCTTGAGCTCGTCGGCCGTGCCGCGGGCGATGACCGTGCCCCGATCGATCACGACGATGTCGTCGGCGAGGCGTTCGGCCTCGTCCATGTACTGCGTCGTCAGCAGCAGCGTCGTGCCGCGTTGCACGAGGGTGTCGATGACGTCCCACAACCCGAGGCGGGCCCGCGGATCGAGACCCGTCGTGGGTTCGTCGAGGAACAGCACCGGAGGATCGGCGACGAGCGCACCGGCGAGGTCGAGGCGGCGTCGCATACCGCCCGAATAACCCTTGACCGGGCGATCGCCCGCTTCTTCGAGATCGAACTGTTCGAGCAACTCGCGTGCCCGGAGGCGACTGCGTTTGGCGCCGAGGTGGTACAGCCGGCCGACCATCTCGAGGTTCTCGAAGCCTGTGAGATACTCGTCGACCGCCGCGTACTGCCCCGATGCTCCGATCCTGGAGCGGAGCTTTCGCGCCTCGGTGAGGACGTCGTATCCCGCCACTTCGGCGCGACCGGCATCGGGGACGAGCAGTGTCGTCAACACCCGCACCGTGGTGGTCTTTCCGGCCCCATTGGGCCCGAGCAGCGCGGTGACCGTCCCCTCCGGCACTCGCAGATCCACCCCGTCGAGCGCTCTGAGCTGCCCGTATGTCTTGATCAGTCCTTCTGCAACTATGGCGTCGGCCATCAGTTTCTCCCCTGACTGTGGTGGTGAGCACAGTGTGCACGAAGAGACCGACACGGTTCGACGGATTTTCTCATCGCTCCGCCGGGAGGATCGCTCAGCCCGTCACCCGGGCGGCGTTGCCGGCGTCGATCGGCAGCACGGTGCCGGAGATGTGTGCGGACGCCTCGTCGGCGAAGAACAGAACCGCACGGGTGACCTCGGCCGGGTCGAGCCACGGCACCGGTTGTGCGTGCAGGGAGGTGAACACCGGAGCGACATCGTCGGCGGTCGGATGTTCGAGGTCGGGCCGCAGCATCCCGTAGAGCGCGTCGTTGTGGATCATCGGCGTGGAGATGTTGCCCGGGGCGACGGCGTTGACGGTGATGCCGTTCTGCGCGAGGTCCAGGGCCGCGCTCTTCGTCAGGCCGATCACGCCCCACTTCGACGCCGCATACGCGGCCATGTTGGTGTTGCCCGCTCGGCCGAGCATCGACGACACCGTGACGATACGACCGTAGCCGCGTTCGATCATCCCCGGCGTGACCGCGGCGACGGTGTTGAACACCCCGGTGAGATTGGACGCGATCGCTTCGTCCCACATCTCCTGCGGCATGCGGTACACCGGTGCCGCGACCGACACCCCGGCATTGGCGACCGCGATGTCGATCCTCCCGAGTTCGGCGTGGGCACGGGCCACCAGCGCGTCCATCGCCGGGCGGTCGGCGGTGTCGAGTGTCGCAGAGACGGCGCGGCGACCGGTCGCCTCGACGAGTTGCACCGTCTCCGCGAGGTCCTCCTCGGTCGCCAGCGGATATCCCACCACCGGTGAGTCGGAACACCGGTCGCAGACGACCACGTCGGCGCCTGCCTCGGCGAATGCGACGGCGTGCGAGCGTCCTTGGCCCCGCGCCGCTCCCGTCACGAATGCGACCCTGCCCTCGAAACCCATCATGACGTCCTTCCGTCGGCGCGTGATCGCCTCCCTTGTACCGCGCCGAGCGAAAGGACGGATGGGTGATTCCCGGACAGCGGACATGCCCGGGGAGCAGGCACGAATCAGACGGGGATCAGAGCCCGGTCCGGGCCTTCACCCGTCCCTGTTCGATGGCGTCGTGCAGCGCCTGCAGGTCGCGTTCGTTGCGGTCCGCGTAGGCCACCGCGAACGACGAGACCGCCTCGTCGAACTCCTCGTCCGTGCCGAGATAGGCCGCCAGTGCGATCCGGTCGCCGGCCCGCGCATGGGCGAAGGCGAGGACTCGGCCGCAGAGTCGGCCGTAGAGCTTCAGGCCCTTGGGCACCATCTCCTCGATCACCGCCGAACCCTTGCCGTCGCGGAGCTGACGGATATAGAAATCCCGGTTCACCCCGTCGGCCCCGGCGCCCTGCTGCCAGCCGAGGAAGATGTCGCTCGCCGACTGCATCAGCCGCTGACCGTTGACGACCCGTTCGCCCTCGTTCCGGAAGGTCGGACCGTCGACGTAGTACGACAGCACCGAACGCTGGGCCTCCTTCGCCTGCAGGAACAACGGATCGTCGTCGTCCGCACCGCGCAGCAGGAGGATCCACGCCCGCGTGCCGACACTGCCCACTCCGACGACCTTCCGCGCGGCCTGGACCAGTTCGAACTGTTCGAGGAGGACTCGGCGGTCCCACTGTAGTGTCGCCCGGTACGAACGGACACGGCCGTACAACTCGTCGTAGATCGCCTCGGCGTCGAGGTCGGCGAAGACCTCTTCGACGGGCACGATGAGCGGCGGATCGCTGATGATCCGGCGGTGACCGTCGATGATGGTGGTCAGCTTCTCCAGTGCCTGGAGGCTGTCGCGGCGCGAGGCCTTGTCGAGCGCTTTCCGCGTGCGTTTCTCCATCTTCGCATCCAGCAGGCCACCCAACCCCGCTATCTCGGTCGTGGGATCGAGGTGGGAGTACCGCACGGCCAGATTTCCGAGTTGCGCTTGCCTACAGATCGTCTCGCGGTACTCTGCGGCACATGCCCGGGTGATCTTCCGGCGTTCCTTCGCGGTGAACCCGTTGTCGCGACCGGCGATCTCGAGGCTTGCGACCAGGCGCTTGACGTCCCATTCGAACGGCCCCGGATAGGTTTCGTCGAAGTCGTTGACGTCGAAGGCCGTTCTCCGTTCCGGAGTCGCGAACAGGCCGAAATTGCTCGCGTGGGCGTCGCCGCACAGCTGTGTGTGCAGACCACTGTCGGATGTGCGCGACAGATCGTCGGCCATCACCAGTGCAGCACCGCGGAAGAACGCGAACGCCGACGTCGCCATGCGGCCGTACCGGACCGGAACGAGCTGGGGGACGCGCGACTGCGCCTGACTCTCGAGCAGCGCGATCGGATCCCGGGACGACTCCCCGAGATCGGCCAGCGACTCGACGGGAGTGCCCCTCCGAGCGGCGAGACCGTTCTGGACCCGCTGTTCGCGAGTCGGATGCACGACATGTCCGTCCGTGACCGACATGGGTCCTCCCACGGGGATATCACCGGAGTGTGGGCCTTCATAGTAGGCAGGCCTGCGGTCCCCTGAGAGGGAAACGGCGTCAGGACCGCGACAGCACCAGCCCTGAGGTCGGAACTCCTGTTCCTGCCGTGACCAGGACGTGGTCGACGTCGTCGACCTGGTTGACGGCCGTGCCGCGGATCTGCCGTACGCCCTCCGCGATGCCGTTCATGCCATGGATGTAGGCCTCGCCCAGCTGACCGCCGTGCGTGTTGATCGGTAGCCGTCCGCCCACCTGGATGCCGTCGGCGACGAAGTCCTTGGCCTCACCGCGGCCGCAGAAACCGAGTTCTTCGAGCTGCATGAGCACGTACGGGGTGAAGTGGTCGTAGAGCACGGCCGTGGCGATGTCCTGCGGCCCGATGCCCGCCTGCTCCCACAACTGGTCGCCGACGATGCCCATCTCCGGCAGGCCTGTGAGCCCGTCCCGGTAGTAGCTGGTCATGATGTACTGATCGGGTCCGCTCCCCTGCGCCGCGGCCGCGATCATCGCTGGGGTCTGCTTCAGGTCCTTCGCCCGCTCGGCGCTGGTGACGACGATCGCGACGCCGCCGTCCGATTCCTGGCAGCAGTCGAGCAGGTGCAGCGGCTCGGCGATCCACCGCGAGTTCTGGTGGTCCTCGAGCGTGATCGGCTTGCCGTGGAAGAACGCCTTCGGGTTCGTGGCGGCGTGCGCCCGATCCGCGACCGCCACGGCGCCGAAGTCGGCGCTCGTCGCACCGGAGACGTGCATGTAGCGTTGCGCGACCATCGCGACGAACGAGGCCGGTGTGCTCAGCCCGTGCGGGTAGGAGAACGCGTTGTCGGTTCCCGACGAATTCACCTGTGCGGCAAGGTCAATGTTGACCTGCCCGTACCGCGCGCCGGACCGCTCGTTGAACGCCCGGTACGCGACCACCACGTCGGCCACGCCGGTCGCGACGGCCATCGCCGCCTGCTGCACCGTCGCGCACGCCGCACCGCCGCCGTAGTGGATGCGGGAGAAGAACTTCAGGTGGGGAATGCCCACCGAACGGGCCACGGCCACTTCGGTGTTGGTGTCCATCGTGAACGAGACCAGACCGTCGACGTCGGCCGGGGTCAGTCCCGCGTCGTCGAGGGCGGCGCACACCGCTTCGGCCGCGAGGCGGAGTTCGCTGCGGCCGGAGTCCTTCGAGAAGTCGGTCGCGCCGATGCCGACGATCGCCGCTGCACCCGACAGGCCGCTCATGCGGTGCCTCCGATCACGACAGTGGCTGTGGCCGTGATGTGTTTGCCCAGACTGTTGGTGCCGGTGATGTCGACGGTGACCAGTCCGTCCTCGACGGACGCGACGGTACCCGAGAGGGTCAGGGTGTCGTAGGCGTACCAGGGCACACCCAGTCTCAGCGAGATCGACTTCACCACCGCGCGGGGGCCGGCCCAGTCGGTGACGTAGCGCTGCACGAGGCCGGTGTCGGTGAGGATGTTGACGAAGATGTCCTTCGATCCGCGCTGCTGTGCCTTGTCGCGGTCGTGGTGCACGTCCTGGAAGTCGCGTGTGGCCAGGGACGTCGACACGATGAAGGTGGGATCGGCGTGGATCTCGAGGGAGGGCAGGCTCTCGCCCGTCGTGACGGTCGGGGTGTTCACACGTCCTCCTCGAGGGGCTTCCAGGCGTACAGCGTCCACGGCTGCCCGCCGGTCTCGTCGTCGCCGGGGAAGTCGAGGAAGGTGACCTCGACCGGCATCCCGATGCGTACCTGTCCAGGGTCGACGTCGCGGAGTTCACCGAGCATCCGGACACCCTCGTCGAGTTCGACGAGCGCGACGACGAAGGGCACCTGCCGCCCCGGCACCTTGGGCGCGTGGTGGACGACGAAGCTGAACACCGTTCCGCGACCGGAGGATACGACGTAGTCGGTGGTTTCCGACTTGTCGAGCCAGAGCGCCGGGACGGGTGGGTGCTGCAGGGTGCCGTCGGGGCGTCGCTGGATGCGCAGTTCGTGGGTGGCCACGCCGTCCCAGAAGAATTGCGTGTCGCGGGAGACGGACGGGCGGAGCATCCGCGTGGGGTCGAGATCGTCGGGTACCGCGGATGTGGGCCGGTCTTCCGACGTCTCCGCGCGCTCGTCCTTCGACGGCGGTGCGAACTTCAGGATGCGGAAGAGCATCTCGGCGACGACCTCGTCGCCGACCTTCCACAGGTTGCGGGTGGTGAAGAACCATCCCTCTCCGAGCCCGGTCCGCTTCGGGCCGACGACGTCCTCGAGGGTGGATTCGATCGTCACCTGCTCGCCGTGGCGCAGGTAGCGGTGGTAGATCTGGTCGCAGTTGGTGGCGACCACCGAGGTGTAGCCGGCGTCGTCAAGGATCTGCGTCATCCGGCCGAGCGGGTCGTCCTTCTCGCGTTCGGCGCCGAGGCCGCGCATCGTCCACACCTGCGCCATCGCGGGCGGGGCCACGAGACCACCGTGACCGGCTGCGATCGCCGCGGTCTCGTCGGTGTAGATCGGGTTGTCGTCGCCGATCGCCTCGAGCCAGTTGCGGATCATCGGCATGTTCACCGGATCGCGGCCGGGTCGCGGCGCGGACGGGCCGTCGCCGCGGACCTTCTCGGCCGCCTGCCGGATCTCCTCGGGGATCCTCCCCCGAGCATCTCGTGTCACCGAACCTTGTGTCACCGAATTCTCCTGCCTCACCGCGGGACCCGCGGCATGCCCAGACCGGCGGTGGCGACCAGTTCGCGCATCACCTCGTTGACGCCACCGCCGAAGGTGATGACGACATTGCGTTTGGCCATCATGTCGAGCCAGCGGAGCAGATCGGCGGTGTCGTCGTCGGCCGGATCGCCGAAGGCACCGACGATCTCCTCGGCGAGGCGCCCGACGCGCTGGATCCGCTCGGTGGCGAACACCTTGGTCGCCGAGGCATCGGCGATGTCGACGGCGTCGTTGCTGCTCGCCGCGACCTGCCAGTTGAGCAGTTCGTTGAGTCGCCAGGTCGCGTGGATCTCGCCGAGTGCGCATCGCACCTCGGGGCGGTCCCGGAGTTCGTGGGCGCGGACCCATTCGACGAGCCGGTCGTAGATGCCGGCGACGCGACCGGCCGGGCCGAGCATGACGCGTTCGTGGTTGAGTTGGGTGGTGATGAGCTTCCAGCCCTTGTTCTCCTCGCCGACGAGCATCTCGACGGGAACGCGTACGTCGCTGTAGTAGGTGGCGTTGACGTGGTGGGCACCGTCGCACGTGATGATCGGCGTCCAGCTGAAGCCGGGATCCTTGGTGTCGACGATGAGCACGGAGATGCCGCGGTGACGCGAGTCGGCGGGGCCGGTGCGGACGGCGAGCCAGATGTAGTCGGCGTCGTGCCCGCCGGTGGTGAAGATCTTCTGTCCGTTGACGATGTAGTGGTCGCCGTCGCGGACGGCGGTGGTGCGCAGGGCGGCGAGGTCGGTACCGGCCTCGGGTTCGGAGTAGCCGATGGCGAAGTGCACCTCGCCGGCGAGGATGGCGGGCAGGAACTTTCGCTTCTGTTCGTCGGTCCCGTAGACCTGCAGGGTCGGGCCGACGGTCTGCAGGGTGACGCTCGGCAACGGCACGTCGGCGCGGACGGCCTCGTTGGCGAAGATCTGCTGTTCCACGTCGCCGAAGCGGCGGCCGCCGAACTCGACGGGCCAGCCTACGCCGAGCCAACCGTCCTTGCCCATGCGACGCACGACCTCGCGATAGGTGGGGCCGTGCCGCTCCGTGCGCATGATCGCAGCCTCCTCGGGTGAGACGAGGCTGCTGAAGTAGCGCCGCAGTTCGGCTTGCAGTGCGCGCTGGTCGTCGGTCAGATCGATGAACACCGGGCCCCCACGAGGTCGAGTCGGTACGAGGCGCCGCCGAGCAACCGGGCGAGGTCCTTGGCGGTCGACGAGTACTTGTGCAGCGGATAGGTCTCGTCCACACCCACGCCGCCGTGCAGGTGGTGCAGCACCCGCATGGCCGGCGGCAGTTCGGCGGCGATCCAGTAGGCGGTGATGTCGAGATCGTCCGCGGCGTCGAGACCTTCGGCCAGGCGCCAGACCGACGACAGCGCCGCGACGTGCAGGGTGCGGGCGGTGACGTAGACGTCGGCGATCTGCTGCGCGACGGCCTGGAAGGTCGCGAGCGGCTTGCCGAACTGGTGCCGCTCGCTGACGTGCTTCGCCGTGAGTTCGGTTGCCCCGGAGAGCAGTCCGTCGGCGAAGGCCGCCACGGCGGCGAGCGCGATCCGGTGGAGCATCGTCACAGCGTCGGTGCCGGATTCGGCGAGCAGGACACCCACGGCGCCGTCGGCGCGCACCGAGAACTCGGGAGAGCCGGTCGAGGTGGGGCTCGAACGCAGGGTCATGCCCACGGCGTCGGGAGCCACCGCGACCACGCCTGCGTCGGTGGGCAGCAGCACCACGCGTGCCCGATCGGCGTAGGGCACGGCGACGAACGAACCGGTGACCGCGTGGCCCCCGTCGGTGGCGACCGCCGTGGCGGCCGGTTGCTCCGGGAAGGCGCGCCCCGGTTCGCCGAGCGCGGCCGTGAGCACGGCTCCTCCGGCGACGCCGGCGAGCAGGTCGTCCTGTTGCTGTTCGGAGGCGAGCGCGAGGATCGGCAGCACGCCCAGGCCGAGGGTGGCCAGGGCCGGGGTCTGCGCGGCTCCGCGTCCGATCTCGGTGAGCACGGTGGCGACCTCGCCGAGCCCGAGGCCCGACCCGCCGAGACGCTCCGGCAGAGCGAGCGAGAGCAGGTCGGCGTCGGCCAGCGCGGCCCACAACGCGTCGTCGGTGAGGCCGCGTTTCAGGAGACCGGCCGCCACACCGGCGATTTCCTCCTGTGTCTCGTCACGTGCGAAGTCCACCGTCACCCACCTTCGAATAGAACGTGTTCTAGTTGTAGCACTCCCCGGCGCCCTGCGGAAGGACCGCTCAATCGCGCGGCAGGCCCAGGAGCCGCTCGGCCGCCATGGTGAGCAGGATCTGCTCGGTTCCGCCGGCGATCGTCAGGCACCGGGTGTTGAGGAACTCCCGGGTGAGCGGACCTTCCACCCAGCCGGCCTCGCCCGCGAGACACATGGCGAGCTCGGCGGTGTCCTGCCGCTGCCGCACGCCGATGAGCTTGCGGACGCTGGACGCGGCGCCCGGATCCTGCCCTTCGAGCTGCGCGAGGGTCGCCCGCAGATCGAGGAGCGAACCGACCGTCGCCTCCCCGATCTGCGTCGCGATGCGGTCCTCGGCGACGGGATCGCCGGGGGTCGACAGTTCGAGCAGTTCCTCGATGCGCGGCCCCAGCGACGATTTGCCCCCCATTGCGACGCGTTCGTTGGCGAGGGTCGTGCGGGCCAGCTTCCAGCCGTCGCCGAGATTGCCCACCACGCAGTCGTCCGGCACGAAGACCGAATCGAGGAAGACCTCGTTGAACAACGCGTCGCCGGTGATCTCGCGCAGCGGCGAGATCGTGATGCCCGCCGACTTCATGTCGACGAGGAAGTAGGTGATGCCCTTGTGCTTGGGGACGTCGCGGTCGGTGCGGGCGAGACAGATCGCCCAGTCCGCCTGCTGTGCGAGCGAGGTCCACACCTTCTGCCCGCGCAGCACCCATCCGCCGTCGGCCTTCTCGGCACTCGTGCGCAGCGCCGCGAGGTCCGAGCCGGCGCCGGGTTCGGAGAACAGCTGACACCAGACCACATCGCCGCGCAGGGTGGGCATCACGAAACGCTCGATCTGCTCGAGTGTTCCGTGTGCGAGGACGGTCGGAATCGCCCACCAGCCGATCACGAGGTCGGGACGTTCGATGCCGGCGGCGGCGAGCTCCTCCTGGACGACGAGCTGTTCGGCGGCGCCGGCTCCGCGACCGTAGGGCGGCGGCCAGTGCGGCGCGAGCAGGCCCGATTCAGCGAGGGCGACACGGCGCTCGGATTCGGGTGCGGCGGCGATCTTCTCGACCTCCGCACGGATCCGCGCGCGTTTCTCCTCGTGATCGGACAGGTCGATACCGAGGTGACGGCGCGCGCCGTCGCGGACCAGGGTCGTCAGCCGCGAGCGCCACGCGGTGGAACCGCCGAGCACCTGGCGGGTGGCGACCGCACGGCGGAGATAGAAGTGTGCGTCGTGTTCCCATGTGAACCCGATGCCGCCGAGCACCTGGATCGCGTCCTTGGCGGTCTGCACCGCGGCATCGAGTGCGATCGCTGCGGCGGCCGCCGCCGCGATCGGCAGTTCGTCGGGCTGCGCGTCGACGGTGACCGCCGCATCCCAGGCCACGGCCCGGATCTTCTCGGTGCGGCAGAGCATTTCGGCGCAGATGTGTTTGACGGCCTGGAACGAACCGATCGGTTTTCCGAACTGTTCGCGGATCTTCGCGTACTCGACGGCGGTGGTCAGCGCCCAGCCGGCGAGACCGGCCAGCTCCGCGGCGGCGAGGCCGGCGGTCAGGTCGCGCACGAAGCCGGCCGGGACGGTCGCGACCCGATCGACCGGGACCGTCGCGTCGTCGAGGCGGACGCGGGCCACCGCGCGGGAGGCGTCGATGGTCTCGAGCGGTTCGATGTGCAGACCCGGATCATCGGCCTCGACGAGCGCCCAGCTCTCGACGGCCGGATCACCTTCACCCGCGACACGGACGAGCACGGCGATCCCGGCTTCGGCACCCACGGCCGGTCCGGCCTCACCGCGCAGCAGGACTCCGTCACCCGCCGGCTCCGCGGTCACGGCCGAGTCGAGAGCGAGCGCGGTGGGGACCTCACCCTCGGCGAGCCGTTCCGTCGTCTTGGCGACGGTCTCACCGGCACGGCCGAACACGAGGGCGGCCACGACGGTGGTCAGGATCGGGCCCGGTGCGAGTTCGTAGGCGGCCTGCTCGAGCATGACGGCCAGGTCCACGGTGGTCGCGCCGAGGCCGCCCGCCTCCTCCGGGACGGCGACGCCGAAGACTCCGAGTTCTGCGAGGGAGGACCAGCCGTCGCGCCACGTCGCGTCGCTTGCGCGACGTATCGTCGACATGGGGTCTACGGCACGTGACCAGGCCTGGACAGATGCCTGAACGGCCCGCTGCTCCTCGGTCGTGGCGATACTCACAGCGGTTTCCGCCCTTCCGAATGACATCATTGCTAGAACGTGTTCTAATATGGCACCGATTCAGAGTCAAGGCGTGAGGAAACGAATCTATGGCCACCCCGTCCCGCTCCCGTGCCAACGGACACGGAACTCTGACCGCCCTCACCGAGGACGATCTCAGTTCCAATGCCCAGAAGGAACGGCGCAAGCGGATTCTCGACGCCACCCTGGCGCTCGCGTCGAAGGGTGGTTACGAGGCCGTGCAGATGCGGGCGGTGGCAGAACGCGCGGACGTCGCGGTCGGCACCCTCTACCGATACTTCCCGTCCAAGGTCCACCTGCTGGTCTCCGCCCTCGGCCGTGAATTCGCCCGCATCGAAGGCAAGGGCCGGATCCCACCCGGCCACAGCCCCCTCGAGCGCATGCACCTCATCCTGGGCCTGATCACCAAGGCCATGCAGCGCGATCCCCTGCTCACCGAGGCCATGACACGGGCGTTCATGTTCGCCGACGCTTCCGCCGCCGCCGAGGTCGACCAGGTGGGCACCCTCATGGACCGACTGTTCGCACGGGCCATGAACGACGGCGAGCCCACCGAGGAAGAACTCGCCATCGCACGCGTCATCAGCGACGTGTGGCTGTCGAATCTCGTCGCCTGGCTCACGCGCCGTTCGTCGGCCACCGATGTCGCCCGCCGGCTCGAACTGACGGTGGAGCTGCTGCTCGGCGACGGCTCGCGCGTGCCGAAGACGGTCGCGTCGGAAGCCTGACGGCGCTCGCGTCCGAAGCCCCGCGGCGCTCGCGTCCGAAGCCCCGCGGCGCTCGCGCCGGAAGCCCGACGTCCGATCCGCCGCTTCCTGTAACCGGAAACACGTGGTCGCGATACCCACCGGGTCGGATTCGTGCCCCACTCTGACCTAACGTGGAGCAGGTGAGTGCCCACGATCTTCCGATTGACCTTCGACGTGCTCTGGTGGCTGTCGCGCGGACGCCCCGCCTGCTCGTGGCGACCGACTACGACGGCACCATCTCCCCCATCGTGAGCGATCCCGAGAAGGCCTACCCGCACGACGATGCGGTGCGGGCGCTGCGGGGCCTCGCCGCTCTGCCGTCGACGGCCGCTGCCGTCATCTCGGGACGCGCTCTCAAGGATCTCGCCGCCCTGTCGCGCCTGCCGGTCGAGGTCAAACTCGTCGGCAGCCACGGCTCCGAGTTCGACATCGGATTCGTCCACGAGATCGATCCCGACGCGAGGGACCTCCTCGCCACGATCGTCGAGGGACTGCACTCGGTGGCATCCCGGTTCGACGGCGTGCAGGTGGAGGCCAAGCCCGCGAGCGCCGCGCTGCACGTGCGCAACGCCTCTCCCGCCGATGCCGAGCAGGCCCTCGATCTCGTGCGCAGCGGCCTCGCGCTCCAGCCCGGTGTGCAGGTCACCGAGGGCAAGGCAGTCATCGAGTTGTCCGTGGTGCCCACCGACAAGGGCAAGGCGCTCGACGTCATCCGCCACCAGGAAGCCGCCAGCGCGGCGGTCTTCTTCGGCGACGACGTGACCGACGAGAAGGCCTTCCGTTCGCTGCAGGGCCCGGACGTCGGGGTGAAGATCGGCGACGGCGACACCGCCGCCGAGTACCGCGTCCGCACCAGCGAAGAGGTCATCGCCGCACTCGCGTTCCTGCTCGAGGAACGTCGCACCTGGTTGTCCGGCGCCCACGTCGCGCCGATCGAACGCCTGACCATGCTCGCGAGCCCCCGCTCGAAGGCACTCGTCACCCCCGACGGCACGATCACCTGGCTGTGCCACCCCGAACCCGATTCCGCGGCGGTGTTCGCCCACCTCCTCGGCGGTGACGCAGCCGGTCACTTCACCATCGGCCCGACCCGCCAGGCGCTGCCGCTCAGCCAGCGCTACGTCGACTCGACGATGACGGTGGTGACCCGGTGGGCGTCGCTCGCGGTGATCGACTACCTCCCGCACGACGTCGAGGCCGGCCGTACCGACCTCACGCGCGTGATCACCGGGCGCGCGAGCGCGGTGGTGACCTTCGCCCCGCGACCGGAGTTCGGACAGGGACAGGTCACCCTCGAGGTCGAGGACGACGGCATCCGCGTCATGGGCTTCAACGAGCCCTACGTCCTGCGCTCCCCCGGCGTGCGGTGGGACATCACCACGGATGGCGTGCACCAGACGGCCCACGCCGTGGTCGACCCCACCGAGAACGACATCATCCTCGAACTCCGCTGCGGCACCGACGATCTCGATGAGCACCCGGTGCCGGAGGTCGAGCGTCGGGCACAGTCCGAGGCCTACTGGCACACGTGGGCGTCCCAGCTCGAGCTGCCGCCGCTCAAGCCCGATCTCATGAAGCGTTCGGCGCTCACCCTGCGGGGGCTGGTCCACGGTCCGACGGGCTCGATCCTCGCCGCGGCGACCACCTCGCTCCCCGAGGAGATCGGCGGTGTCCGCAACTGGGACTACCGCTACTGCTGGCTGCGCGACGCCGCGCTCACGGCGCAGGCGCTCGTGCGGGTCGGATCCCTCGAGGAGGCCGAGAACTATCTCGACTGGGTCCACCGCGTCCTCGAGACCGTGCCGGGCCCCGAACGTCTGCACCCGCTGTACACGCTCGCCGGCGGACCGCTGCCGCCCGAGGCCGTGATCGACTCGCTTCCCGGATACGCCGGTTCGCGGCCCGTGCGGGTCGGCAACGCGGCGAACCAGCAGGTGCAACTCGACGTCTTCGGCCCGATCGTCGACCTGATCGCCGACCTCGCGCACAGCCGCGAGTCGCGCGGCGTGTCCCACGACCGTGCCCTCACCGACCGGGACTGGGAGCTCGTCTGCTCGATGGTCACCGCGGTCGAACGGCGCTGGTTCGAACCGGACCACGGCATCTGGGAGATCCGCCACGCACCCCGCCACCATGTGTACTCGAAGGTCATGGGGTGGCTGACCGTCGACCGGGCACTGACGCTCGCCGAGAAGTTCGGCCGGACCGCCGGCGAGGGCTGGGCGGCGCTGCGCGACGAGATCGCCGAGGAGGTCACCGAGAAGGGCTGGAACGACGAGGTCCAGTCGTTCACCTCGGCCTACGACGGCACCGATCTCGACGCGGCCACCCTGTTCATCGGCCTCACCGGACTCGTCGACCCGCAGGACGAGCGGTTCCGGGCGACCGTGCAGGCCACCGAACGGGAGTTGCGCAGCGGCGCGACCGTCTACCGCTATCACAGCGACGACGGCCTGCCGGGCGCCGAAGGCGGCTTCCACCTGTGCGCGGCGTGGCTGGTCGCGGCCTACCTGCTGGTCGGGCAGCGCAACGACGCCGAGGCGCTGTTCGCGCAGCTGGTCGCGGCGGCCGGACCGACCGGGCTGCTCAGCGAGGAGTACGACCCCGTCGCGGAGCGTGCGCTGGGCAACCACCCGCAGGCGTACAGTCACATCGGTCTGCTGCGCTGCGCCCAGCTGCTGTCGGGCGCGAAGGCCACGGGCGACCGGCAGCACTGAGCTACGAGCGGGGCCGCTCGGTCACTCGGCGTACCACTCGCTCTCGACCCGACCCGAGGTGGCACCGAACCACAGCTGGGTCCCCAGGGTCTCGAGCGCGGGCACACCGGAGTGCGAGGGGGCGGCGAGGAGCAGTTCGCCTGCGCGCCGCCCCTTGTCCTTCTGCGGTTGCCTCACGGTCGTGAGGCCTTCGCGGATCGCTTCGTCGATGCCGTCGAAGCCGGTGATCGACAGGTGGCCGGGCACGTCGAGACCCATCTGATTGGCCCAGGCGAGAGCGCCGAGCGCGAGCACGTCGGTGGTGCACACGAGCGCGGTGATCCGCGGGTTCATGCGCATGATCTGCGCCGCGGCGGACAGGCCGTCCTCCGCGGTGTGGGTGTAGCGCTCGACGACGGTGAGCGATTCGGGGGCCAGCCCTGCGGCGCTCATGGCGTCCTGGACGCCGCGGATGCGTTCGCGCTGCACGTGGAAGGCGCCGGATTCGAGGGTCGACAGGTCGACGACCCCGTCGTGCCGTTCGCGGCCGAGGCGCATCGACAACATGCCGATCTGGCGGTGGCCGAGTTCGATGAGGTGGGCGGCGAGATCGCGCATCGCCCGCCGGTCGTCGATGCCCACCACCGGGGTGTTCTCGAGCCCGCGCGGCTGGTCGCACGCGACGATCGGGAGGTGCCGTTCGAGCACGGCAGCGAGATAGGGGTCCTCGGCGGGGACCGAGTAGACGACGAAGCCGTCGACGGACGAGCGGTGCACGACCTGTGCGGCCTCGTCGTCGGTCCGGCCCGGTCCGGCGGGGATGAGCAGTAGTCCCTGTCCGGCCGCTTCGCAGGCCTCGGACAGTCCCGACAGGAAACTCATGGCGGCGGGATCCCGGAAGGAATAGCTCAACGCTTCGGTGAGCAGGACCCCCACGGCTCCTGCCTTGCGGGTGCGCAGCGACCGCGCCATCGGATCCGGGCCGGCATATCCGCGTCGTTTGGCGACTTCGAGGACACGTTCGCGTAGCTCGGCGGACAACTGGTCGGGGCGGTTGTACGCGTTCGAGACCGTGGTGCGGGAGATCTTCAACTCGGCGGCAATCGACGCCAGGGTCGCCTGTCGGCGCGGCTGACGAGACCTGGACATGAGAGGACCGTAGTCCTGTGTCCATGGTCACGACCACCCAGGGATGGTAGGAGGGCTCGGTGTCGTCCGCTAAAGTGGAACGGTAACGGTTACCAATAACGTTTGGGTCGGTCGCTCGGTCGTTCCGGACCCCGTTCGTCGAAGACCGCCGATCCTCAGGAGAAGAACTGTGCGACTGTCCTCCCGCACGGCCCTCGCAGCCGCCGCCGTAGCCTGCGCGACCGCCCTCGCCGCGTGCGGCACCGATACCTCCGGCGCCGACGACGACGAGATCAGCGTCGTCGCCTCCACGAACGTGTGGGGGTCGATCGCGCAGGCGGTGGCCGGAGACCGCATCGAGGTCCGCTCGCTCATCACCGAACCGAACGCCGACCCGCACTCCTACGAGGCCAGCCCCCTCGACGCCGCGGCGATCTCCGACGCCTCGCTCGTCGTCTACAACGGCGGTGGCTACGACCAATTCGTCGACGACATCCTCGGCGCCACCGGGGACAAGCCTGCAGTCGTGGAGGCCTTCGCCCTGTTCGAATCCGGCGCGTACTCGGATCTGCACGCCGGACACGATCACGGCGACGAGGACGGCACCGACGACGCCATCGAGAGCGACTCGGAGACAACCGTTTCCGAGGACCACTCGCACGAGAGCGGTGAGGTGTCCGACGCCGGCGACGGGCACTCGCACGAGGGTCACGACCACGGCGGCATCAACGAGCACGTCTGGTACGACCTCGCGACCGCCGACGCCGTCGCGCACGCCGTCGCCGAGCAGCTCGCCGAACTCGACCCCGACGGCGCCGCCGTCTACGAGGCCAACGCCGCGGGCTTCCACGAGAACCTGCACTACGTCGCGGATGTTGTCGACAAGCTCGCCGACACACACGGCGACGCACCCGTCGCCCAGACCGAGACGATCGGCCACTACCTCGTCTCGGCCGCGACGCTCGACGACATCACTCCCCCGGATTTCACCAACGCCATCGAGAACGGCACCGATCCGTCCCCGGCGGCGATCGCGGCGACACGGCAGTTGTTGGTCGACAAGCAGGTTCGCGTCCTGATCTACAACCCGCAGACCGAGGACCGGATCAGCCGCGAGATGCGCACGGCAGCAGAGTCGTCGGGCGTCCCCGTGGTCGAGGTTTTCGAAACCCTGCCCGAAGGTGTCGACTACATTCAGTGGCAGGCCCGGACCGCCGAGACCCTCGCCGCCGCGCTCGAGACCGCCTCCTGACCATCCGATCGAGAACACGGACTCCGGTGACACCTCCTCCATCCGACCGCACGCCCACAGTCGAACTCCGCGATGCCCGGCTGGCATTCGGCGATCGGGTCCTCTGGGACGGACTCGACCTCGTCGTCGAACCCGGCGAGTTCCTGGCGGTGCTCGGACCGAACGGTGCCGGCAAGACATCGCTGCTCAAGGTGCTGCTCGGCCAGCTCCCGCTCACCTCCGGAACCGCGACCATCGCCGGGCAGGCCGTCCGGACCGGGAACTCGCACGTCGGATACGTGCCGCAGCAGAAGTCTCTCGACGAGGGCGTCCCGCTGCGGGGACGCGATCTCGTGGGCCTCGGCATGGACGGACATCGCTGGGGCACCGGCCTGCGCACGCGCCGGCGGCGCCGCGTCGCGGTCGACGACGCGATCGCTCAGGTCGGCGCAGAGACCTATGCCGGAGCCCCGATCGGCACGCTCTCCGGTGGTGAGCAGCAGCGGCTGCGTATCGCGCAGGCGCTCGTGGGAGATCCGCGCGTACTCCTGTGCGACGAGCCGCTGCTCAGTCTCGATCTCGCCAACCAGCACCTGGTGTCGGCGCTCATCGACCGCCGCCGCCGCGACCACGACACCTCCGTCCTGTTCGTCACCCACGAGATCAATCCGATCCTGCCGCTGGTGGATCGCGTGCTGTACCTCGTCGACGGCCAGTTCCGCATCGGCACCCCCGCCGAGGTGATGACCTCGCAGGTGCTTTCCGAGCTCTACCGCACCGACGTCGAAGTGCTCGAGATGCGCGGCCGCCTGGTGGTCGTCGGCACCGGCGACGCCATCGACGCGCTCGGCAGCGCCGGCGGACTGCGCCCCGGGGAAGGCGTCCACCACGATCACGAGGATCACGAATGAGCAGCAAGTTCACCGACGCCCTCGGGCGGATGTTCGACGTGGAGACCACCGTCGAACTCCTGCAGTACGACTTCGTGCAGCAGGCGCTCGTCGCCGGTGCGATCCTCGGTCTGCTCGCCGGAGTGATCGGCCCGCTGATCATCAGCCGTCAGATGGCGTTCTCCGTCCACGGCACCTCCGAACTGTCGCTCACCGGTGCCGCGGCGGCGCTCATCATCGGGGTCTCCGTCGGGATCGGTGCGGTCGCGGGTGCCGTGATCGCCGCGATCCTCTTCGGGGTCCTGGGGACACGTGCCCGCGAACGCGACTCCGTCATCGGCGTGGTGATGGCCTTCGGACTCGGTCTCGCCGTCCTGCTGCTGTGGGCCTACGACGGACGCACCGGCGCCGCCTTCTCGCTGCTCACCGGTCAGATCGTGGCGCCCGGCGGTACCGGCATCGCCCTGCTCGCCGCGTGCGCTGCCGTCGTGATCCTCACGCTGCTGGTGATCTACCGTCCGCTACTGTTCGCCAGCACCGACCCGGAGGTCGCGGCTGCACGCGGCGTCCCGGTGCGCGCATTGTCGATCGTGTTCGCGGTGCTCGTCGGTGTCACCGCCGCACTCGGTGTGCAGATCGTCGGCGCGCTGCTGGTGATGGCACTGCTCATCACCCCGGCCGCCGCGGCGGCCCGGGTGGTCAGCGGGCCGCTCGCCGCCACGGTGCTGTCTGTGGTCTTCGCGGAGATCTCGGCGGTCGGCGGCATCCTGCTCGCGCTGGCGCCGGGCGTGCCGGTCTCGGCGTTCATCACGACGATCGCGTTCGTCATCTACATGATCTGCCGCGTGATCGGCACCGCCCGCAACCGACGTGGTTCCGGGCGGGTCGCTGCAACTGCCTGATTCACGGCCCGTCGGGACGTGATCTTGACGCGCTCCTCGACGTCCGCCCAGTTTCCCGAGGTTGCTCCAGTAACGGGACGTCACAGACATCGGGGGGTGGAGAGTGCAGCACGTCACGCGTCGTTCCTTCGCATCGACAACCCCGACAAGCGGTTCCTGTGGCACCGGTCGAACCCCGAGGTGTTCGGTCGTCACCTCGCCTTCGAGCCCTACACCGGTCTGGTCGAGGCGTGCGTCGGCGAGAACATGACGGCCCTGTGCGCCGCCGGTGTCGGCGGCGGGTCGCTCGTCTACCAGGGCATGACGCTGCAACCCGACGAAGCGGTGTTCAACGCCCACTTCCCGAACGAACTCGACTGGGCGCGCATGGACCGCGTCCACTACCCGCGCGTCGCGCAGATGCTGCACCTGGCCGTGGCGCCCGACGAACTCGTCGACAGCCCCAACTACGCGACCTCGCGCATCTTCGCCGACCGTGCGCGGAAGGCCGGCTTCCCGATCGACAAGATCCCGATGCCGATCGACTGGGACTACGCGCTCGCCGAACTCCGCGACGAGATGGCCCCGGCCTACACCGACGGTTCGGGTGCGATTGGTGTCAACAACGGCGGCAAGCACTCCGTCGACGTCACCTACATCGCGGAGGCCGAGGCGACCGGTCTGGTCACCGTCGCGACGCAACACGAGGTCACCGACATCGAGCGTGCCAAGGACGGCCGGTGGACGGTGCACGTGAACCACATCGACACCTCCGGTGCCGTCGTCGAGAACAAGATCCTCACCACCGACGCGCTGGTGCTGTCTGCGGGCACCATGAACACCACCCGGCTGCTGATGAAGGCCGCCGCGAAGGATCTCATCTCCGACCTGCCCGACGGCGTCGGACAGGGCTGGGGTTCGAACGCCGACCGCATCTACCTCTGGACGAACCTCGAAGAGGAGTTCGGCGCGGTGCAGGGCGGTCCCGTCGTCTACGGCAGCAAGAACTGGGACGACCCGAACTCCGCGTCCACCGTCATCCAGGCCTCCATTCCCGGCTTCTACGGGATCGACATGCGCAGCACCGTACTGGTGGGCTACGGCGTCAGTGAGGGTCGCGGGCACTTCGTCTACGACGCCGCTCGCGACGACGCCGTCCTGCGCTGGCCGCACGAAGGGGACGCGGTGCTGCAGACGGGTCACATCGACCCCACCGTGCGCCGCATCGCCGGCGAACGCAGCATCCTGACCGACACCAACTCGATCGTCCCGTCGACCTGGCACCCGCTCGGCGGCGCGAGCATGAGCACGGTGTGCGATCTCGAGGGCCGGGTGTTCGGCCAGCGCGGGCTGTACGTGCTCGACGGAGCCCTCATGCCGGGCAACACCGCCGCGTGCAACCCGTCGATGACGATCGCCGCCGTCGTCGAACGCGCCCTCGACGACATCGTCGTCCGCGACGTCGGAACGGTCTTCTGAGCGGGCATAGACTCGGGTCGTGACCCGCATCGACCTCAACAGCGACCTCGGCGAGAGCTACGGCCGGTGGCGTCTCGGCGACGACGAGACCATGCTCGACATCGTCACCAGCGCCAACGTGGCGTGCGGATTCCACGCCGGCGACCCGGCGACACTGCTGCACACGTGCCACGGCGCCGCGAAGCGCGCGGTAAGGATCGGTGCCCAGGTCGGCTACAACGACATCGGCGGTTTCGGCCGCCGCTTCATCGAGGTGCCGTCGGCGGATCTCACCGCCGAGATCATCTACCAGATCGGCGCGCTCGACGGTCTCGCCCGGGCGGCCGGTTCGTCGGCGAGCTACGTCAAACCCCACGGCGCGCTGTACAACGCGATCGTCCATCACCGCGAACAGGCCCGTGCGGTCGTGGATGCGGTACGCGCCTACGACGCCTCGCTGCCCGTCCTCGGACTGCCCGGCTCCGTCTTCCTCGAGGAGGCCGAACGGGCCGGACTGAAGGTGGTCGCCGAGGCGTTCGCCGACCGCGCCTACACCCCCGAGGGCACGCTCGTCTCCCGACGCGAACCCGGTGCGGTACTGCACGATCCGGAGGAGGTCGCCGAGCGGGTCCTGCGCATGGTCACCGAGGGGGTGGTCACCGCCATCGACGGCAGCGACATACGCGTGAACGCGCAGTCGGTGTGCATCCACGGCGACTCCCCCGACGCCACGGCGATGGCCGTCGCCGTGCGCCGCCGGCTCGACGCCGAGAAGATCGACATCCGGGCGTTCGTGTGAACGCCCGACATCGCGAGGTCCACCGATGAAAATCCTTCGTGCCGGAGACAGCGCCCTGCTCGCCGAATTCGATTCCCTCGACGAGGTTCTCGCCCACTTCCGGGCACTCGACCGCGAGCGGCCGCGTGGCGTCGTCGATCTCGTGCCGGCGGCGCGGACACTGCTGGTGTGCTTCGATCCGTCGGAGACCGGCGCGCAGGTCGTGCACAAGTGGGTCACCACCACCCCACCGGTGTCCGGGGACGACGTCGACATCGAGGAGGTGACGCTCGAAGTCCGGTACAACGGCGTCGATCTCGAAGAGGTCGGCGAGTTGACCGGCCTCGGCGCGGACGGCGTGATCGCCGCCCACACCGGCGGCCTCTGGACGGTCGCCTTCGGCGGGTTCGCGCCCGGCTTCGCGTATCTCACCGGCGGGGATTCTCGATTGCACGTGCCGCGTCGCAGTTCACCGCGCACCTCCGTCCCGTCCGGCGCCGTGGGACTGGCGGGTGAGTTCTCGGGCGTCTACCCGCGGAAGTCGCCCGGAGGATGGCAACTCATCGGAACCTCCGATGCCCCGCTGTGGCAACCGGACCGGACTCCTGCGGCGCTGCTGCGACCGGGATGTGCGGTGCGCTTCGTCGCGATCTGAACCGTCCCCGGATCCACTGCGCCGCTGCGCTCAGATACCGAGCACGGCCTTCGCGACGAGGAAATAGATCACCAGGCCGGTCGCGTCGACGAAGGTCGTGATGAACGGATTGGAGAAGACCGCGGGGTCGGCGCGGATCGATTTGGCCACCAACGGCATCGCACCACCGACGGTGGCGGCGAGGGTGCAGATGCTCACCAGCGTCAGCCCGATCACCGCGCCCACCGACGAGTCGTAGACCAGGGACGTCAGGACGAACGCGACCGAGCCCAGCAGGACACCGAGGGACAGACCCACCCGGAGCTCGCGGGCGATCACCCCGCCGATGTCGCGTGGCGTCACGTCGTCGAGCGCCAATGCGCGGGTGACCGTGGTGGCGGCCTGGTTTCCGGTGTTGCCCCCGGTGCCGATGATCAGCGGCACGAACAGCGCCAGGGTGACCACCTGATCGAGGGTCGACTCGAATACCTCAAGGACCTGGACCGTGAGGGTCGCGCCGAGTGCCAGGAAGAGTAACCACACCACCCGCGAGCGCACCAACTGCCCGACGGGTGTCGCGAGATAGGGCCGGCGCAGCGGCTCGGTACCGCCGATGCGCGCCTGGTCCTCGCTGTCGGCGGCTTCGAGGATCCGCAGGGCGTCGTCGACGGTCAGGATGCCCACCAACCTGGTCTCGCTGTCGACGACGATCAACGCCAGCAGTTTGAGTTCGGCGCAGCGGCGCGCGGACTCCTCGGCGTCGTCGGTCACGCGCGCCCAGTAGGGCTCGTTCATGATGTCGGCGAGCACCGTTCCCGGCGCCGCAGTCATCAGCTCGCGCAGACCGACCACCCCGACGAGCACACGACCGTCGTCCACCACCGGCAGCGTGTACACCGTCTCCGCGTCGTCGAGCCGACGACGCACGGCGTCCATCGCCTGCTCGACGGTCATGTCCTGCCGCAGCGACACGAAGGCCGGGCTCATCCGCCGGCCGATCGACCGCTGCGGATAGCCGAGGATCGTGGCGGTCACCTCGCGGTCGGCGGGCGGCAGGCCGCGCATGAGGGTCGACGCGACCGTCGCGGGCAGTTCGTCGAGCAGTTCCACCCGGTCGTCGGGTTCGAGGTCGGCGAAGATTGCGGCCACCTGATCGTCGCGCAACCCGCGGAGCAGTTCGCTCTGCATGCTCGGGTCGAGCTGTTCGAAGACGTCGATCGCCCGGTCCTTGGGCAGCAACCGGTAGAGCACTGCTCGATCCGTCCGACCGAGCCGTTCGAGCACGTCGACGACCTGTTCGACGCTCAGTTCCGCGACAGCGTCGTGCGCGGCCTGAAGGTCGTCGGCCTCGACGGCCTTCTCGATCAGTCGCGTCGTCGCCGCCCGGACGTCTGCTTCATCCATGATCGTCACCTCCTTCCTCATGATCTTCAACCTAACGCGATCGTTCGGCCGGAGTGCGGACGTGCGATCGAAGCCGGTGAGTGAGAATGAACATCGTGGCGTGGTTCGAGGTGCTCTCCGGCGGAATGCTCACGACGGTCCAGGATCGCGGACGTCCCGGTTACAGTTCCTCGGGCCTCACCCGGTCCGGTGCCGCCGACCGGCGCGCACACGACGCCGCGAACCGGCTCGTGGGGAACCAGCCGGACGCGGCGACACTCGAGGTGACCGGCGGTGGTCTCGCCGTCCGCAGCGTCGGCGAGACGATCGTGGCCGTGACCGGTGCCCGCGCCGACGTGACCGTGTGCGACCGGCCGGTCGGCGACTGGGCGCGCATCACCCTCCGCAACGACGACGTGCTGCGGATCGGCGTCCCGAACGAAGGCCTGCGGATTTACCTCGCGGTACGCGGCGGCATCGACGTGCGGGAGGTACTCGGCAGTAGATCCACCGACATCCTGTCGCACACCGGACCGGCACCCGTTCGCGCCGGCGACAGTCTGCTCGTCGGGGCGATGTCGGGTCACCTGCCCGACGAGGAGCAGTTCCCACCACCACCGCCGATGGACGACCCCGTAGAGATCCGGGTACGGTCCGGCCCGCGCGACGACTGGTTCACGCCCGGATCACTGCGGGCGCTGTTCCACGAGACGTGGACGGTGACACCGGAACTCGACCGGGTGGGTATCAGGTTCCACGGTCCCGGCCGACTGCACCGGGCACGGCACGAGGAGATGCCCAGCGAGGGCATGGTTCCCGGCTCGCTGCAGATACCGCCGGACGGGCATCCGGTGCTGTTCCTCGTCGACCATCCCGTCACGGGCGGCTATCCGGTGGCCGCGGTGGCGGTCGCCGCCGATCTGCCGGTCGCGGCGCAACTGCGTCCCGGACAGCGGGTGCGGTTCGTGCCGGTACGGTGATCGCTGCTGGGTGACCGTCAGGCGCGTGACGGCACGGAGGTGTCGTCCTCGTCGGTCGGGTCGGTAGCCGTCACCCGA
This sequence comes from Rhodococcus sp. DMU2021, assembly GCF_019641445.1. NCBI lineage: Bacteria > Bacillati > Actinomycetota > Actinomycetes > Mycobacteriales > Nocardiaceae > Rhodococcus > Rhodococcus sp. DMU2021. Next base: position 52,658 of record NZ_JAIFKB010000007.1, on the reverse strand, counting down.
CGTACGAAGGTGATCGCCTCGTCGAGTGCGTGTGTCGCGGGCGGAGAGATGCCGGGCAGGCTGAGATAGCCGTGCACGGTGTCGGGATAATCGGTCTCCGCGACGTTGCCGCCCTTGGCCCGCAATGCTTCGGCGTATCGAACGGCGTTGTCGCGCAACGGGTCGTGCCCGGCGATCTGGACGAGGGCCGGTACGGCGGCACCGGCGAGCGTGCCGCGCAGGGGAGCCGCGGTCGGCGCATACGGATCGGCTCCGGCCAGATACAGGCGCACGAACGCCCGCATACCGCGGGAGGTGAGCACGGGAGCGTTCGCGAACTGCCGCTCCGACGGGAACTCCTCCTCCATCTCCGTCGCCGGATAGATCAGCACCTGACCGGCCGGCAGCGGACCACCCGAGCGGCCGGCCACGTCGGCGACGACCGCGGCGAGGTTGCCTCCGGCACTGTCACCGGCGACCACGACGCGGGACGGATCACCGTCGAGTTCCGCAGCGTGTGCGACGACCCACCGGAACGCCGCCCAGCAGTCCAGCACCGCTGCGGGATAGGGATGTTCGGGGGCGAGCCGGTAGTCCACCGACACCACGACGCTCGGGGTCCGCGCGGCGGTGTGGCTCGCCCACCACTCGTTCTGCTCCGGATTGCCGAGCACCCACCCGCCGCCGTGGAACAGCAGCACGACCGGCAGCGGACCGCTCGTTCGCGCCGAGGGCCGATAGATCCGCAGACGGGTCCGGACCGGGGAGTCCTCGGGGGCGAGATCGTCGATCACCTCGTGCTCGAGATCGACCCATCGGTCCTCGATCCGCACGCCGGGATGCGTCCGGCCCGAGATCAGCCGTCCGACCGGGGACGACAGGAGCTTCGTGCGCGCAGCACGACGTGCCGGGATCTCGTCGACGGACGCGTCGGCAATGGACTTGTCGGCGAAGCGTTCGAGGAAGGCGAACACCTTCGTACGGAACGGCAGGGATGCGACCACGAGGACAGACTAGGCCCTCGCGACCGCAGCTCGGGCAGACTCGATCAGACCCGACGCTGCCGCGCGATGTCCGCGAGCACCACGCCCGCCGCGACGGAGGCGTTGAGCGACTCGACGTCTCCGGCCATCGGGATGGAGAGAACGGCGTCGCAGGTCTCCCGCACCAGGCGCGAGAGTCCCTTGCCCTCCGACCCCACGACCACGACGACGGGATCGGTGCCGTCGAAATCGTCGAGGTTGGTGTCGCCACCGGCATCGAGACCGACGACGCGGACACCGCGGGACTGCCAGTCCTTGAGCGTGCGCGTGAGGTTGGTGGCACGCGCGACGGGCAGTCGCGCTGCGGCACCGGCGCTCGTGCGCCATGCCACGGCCGTCACCGACGCCGAACGGCGCTGCGGGATGACCACACCGTGGCCGCCGAAGGCCGCGACCGAACGGATCACCGCGCCGAGATTGCGCGGATCGGAGATGTTGTCGAGGGCCACGAGCAGCGGACGCTCGTGGTTCTCCGCGGCGCGGGCCAGCAGGTCGTCGGGGTGCGCGTAGCGGTACGGCGGCACCTGCAGGCCGATGCCCTGGTGCATCCCGTTCGACGACAGACGGTCGAGTTCGGAACGCGAGACCTCGAGGATCGAGATGCCCATCTCGGCCGAGCGCTGCACGGCTTCCTTGAGCCGCTCGTCGGCCTCGGCGCCGAGGGCGACGTACAGAGCGGTCGCGGGCACACCGGCACGTAGGCACTCGACGACCGGATTGCGGCCGAGCACCATCTCGGGCCCGTCCTCGGCCTTGCGACCGGCCGCGGGACGACGACCGCCACCGCGCGGGTCGGCGGCCTTGGCCGCGGCCCGGGCACGCCGTGCGGCGGGGTGGTAGGGCCGGTCCTCGGCCTTGGGGGTAGCGCCACGCGCTTCGAGCCCGCGTCGCCGCTGCCCGCCGGACCCGACGACCTGACCCTTCTTCGTGCCGCCCTTACGAATAGCGCCGCGACGCTGGGAATTGCCTGCCATCACTGTCCTGCTTTCAGAGACCACTCGGGTCCGTTGGGCGTATCGGTCACTTCGACCCCCGCGGCTGTGAGGCGGTCCCGCACCTCGTCGGCCACCGCCCAGTTCTTCTCGGCCCGGGCGGTCGTGCGGCGTTCGAGATCCGCGCCGACCAGCACGTCGAGTGCCGCGAGTGCGGCCGACCCTGAATCGTCGGTGGAGCACCAGTGCTCGTCGAGCGGGTCGACACCGAGGATGCCGAGCATGCTCCGGACCTGCGAGGCGATCTGCACGGCCGTGTCGAGATCGCCGTTGTCGAGCGCCTTGTTGCCCTTGCTGCGCTTGCGGTGTATTTCCGCGAGCGCCTTGGGCACACCGAGATCGTCGTCGAGTGCCTCGGCGAAGGCCTCGGTCCACTCGCCCACGGGCACCTCGCCCGCGCGGTCGCGGGTCTTGAGCACGAACGACTCGAGTCCCCGGTACGCTGCGGCCGCTTCGGCGAGCGCATCGTCGGAGTATTCGAGCATCGAACGGTAGTGGGCGCTGCCCAGGTAGTAGCGCAGTTCCTGCGGCCGGACGCGGGCGAGCACGTTGGGGATCGACAGCACGTTACCGAGCGACTTCGACATCTTCTCGCCGCCCATCGTCACCCAGCCGTTGTGCAACCAGTAGCGGGCGAAGCCGTCGCCGGCGGCGCGGGACTGCGCCATCTCGTTCTCGTGGTGCGGGAAGACGAGGTCCATGCCTCCGCAGTGGATGTCGAAGGTGCCGCCGAGATAGAAGCCGGCCATCGCGGAGCACTCGAGATGCCAGCCGGGGCGACCACGTCCCCACGGGGTGGGCCAGGACGGCTCACCGGGCTTCTCGGCCTTCCACAGCGTGAAGTCGCGGGGGTCGCGCTTGCCGAGTCCGGCGCTCTCACCCTGGTGGACGTCCTCGATGCGGTGTCCGGAGAGGGCACCGTATTCGGGGTAGCTCAGCACGTCGAAGTAGACGTCGCCGTCGGCCGCGTAGGCGTGCCCGGCGTCGATGAGGCGCTGGATGAGTTCGACCATCTGCGTGATGTGGCCGGTCGCGCGAGGTTCCACCGAGGGAGGAAGCACACCGAGCGCATCGTAGGCGCGGTTGAAGGCCCGCTCGTAGGTCGCGGCCCACTCCCACCACGGCCGACCTGCCTCTGCCGCCTTGCGGAGGATCTTATCCTCGATGTCTGTGACATTTCTCACAAACAAGACATCGAGACTCTTGGTAGCGAGCCACCGGCGGAGCACGTCGAACGCAACGCCGCTGCGTACGTGCCCGATATGGGGTTCGCCTTGGACGGTGGCCCCACACAGGTACACCGAGGCCTGGCCGGGGACCAGCGGTTCGAAATCCCGCACGGCCCGCGATTCGGTGTCGTATAAGCGCAAGGTCACGACCGTCTATCCTACCGCTCGTCCTGCTGGGCCAGGACCAGTGCGGTCGCAACCGCCGCCACACCTTCTCCCCGGCCGGTGAGCCCGAGTCCGTCCGTGGTGGTCGCCGACACGGAGACCGGACCGCCGAGCGCCTCGGACAGCACCGCCTGTGCCTCCTCGCGCCGCGGCCCGATCTTCGGGCGGTTCCCGATCACCTGGACGGCGGCATTGCCCACCACCCAGCCGGCGTCGTCGAGCAGGCGACGTACCTCGCCGAGCATCGCGACACCGGAGGCGCCGGCCATCTCCGGTCGGCCCGTGCCGAAGACCGATCCGAGGTCGCCGAGACCGGCGGCCGAGAGCACCGCATCGCACAGCGCGTGCGCAGCGACGTCCCCGTCGGAGTGACCCGCGCACCCGTCGGCGCCCTCGAACAGCAGACCGGCCATCCAGCACGGCCGTCCGGCCTCCACGGGATGCACGTCCGTTCCGATGCCGACACGCACGATGCTCACATCTCCTTCTCGGTGCGGACGCCGGACGCGAGCACGGTCCGTGCCAGCACCAGGTCCAGTGGGGTGGTGATCTTGAAAGCGAGAGGGTCTCCCACGACGGTGGTGATCCGCTCCCCCAACCGCTCGACGAGTCCCGCGTCGTCGGTCGCGTCGGCGGCGTCGCGGTTGGCCCGCTCGAGCAATTCGACGTCGAATCCCTGCGGCGTCTGCACCGCGCGGAGGGTCGACCGGTCGGGAGTCCCGGTGACGACTCCGTCCTTGTCGACACTCTTGATGGTGTCGACGACGGGCAGGACGGGGATCACCGCGTCGCTGCCGGCCCGCAACGCGTCGACGACCCGGACGAACAGCTCGGCCGGGGTGAGCGCACGCGCGGCGTCGTGGACGAGCACGAACCGCGCGCCCGATGCCGCCGCAAGACCGGCGCGCACCGAGTCGGCGCGTTCGGCGCCACCCGCGACGACGGTGACCCGGTCGGCGAACGACTCGCCGACGAGCCGGTCCGCGGGCGTCGCAGCCAGTTCGGGCGGCGCGACGATCACCACTCGATCGATGACCGCTGAAGCGAGCATCGCCTCGACCGAGCGGTCGAGCATCGTGCGGCCGTCCAGTTCCACGAACGCCTTGGGCAGTGGTTCTCCCAGGCGAACACCGCGGCCGGCCGCCGGAAGGATTCCGACGACCGGCCCGTTGCGATCGCTCATGTGCAGTTTGCCGATGTCTCGCGCGTCAGGAAGCGGCGGCGAGAACCTCGTCGAGCATGGTCTCCGCCTTGACGTCGTCGGTGCCCTCGGCGAGCGCGAGCTCACCGACGAGGATCTGACGTGCCTTGGCGAGCATCCGCTTCTCACCTGCGGACAGGCCGCGGTCCTGCTCCCGGCGCCACAGGTCGCGCACAACTTCTGCGACCTTGTTGACATCGCCGGAGGCCAGCTTCTCGAGGTTGGCCTTGTACCGCCGTGACCAGTTGGTGGGTTCTTCCGTGTGGGGTGCGCGCAGCACCTGGAAAACCTTGTCGAGGCCTTCCTGCCCGACGACGTCGCGCACTCCGACGTACTCCGCGTTCTCTGCAGGTACCCGGACCGTCAGGTCGCCCTGCGCGACTTTCAGAACCAGATATTCCTTCTGCTCACCCTTGATGGTGCGTGTTTCGATTGCTTCGATCAGCGCCGCACCGTGGTGGGGGTATACGACGGTGTCTCCGACCTTGAAAATCATGTGTCCCGTGCCCCTTTCGATTCTCCCAGTTTAACACGTGACCACATCACCCTCCCGTCAACGATGCAGGTCAGGGGCACCGAGCACTGAGCGTAGGGCTTGACAGGCAGTTGCTTCCGTGTATCGGGTGACCTCCGACACACCCGCCCGTGGGCGCCTGTCGATCTCGTCTTCCGCGCGCGAATCCGCACGAGATCCGGCCCCGACGTACACAGCGCACACGGGAACTACTACTCTGCCTAGTGGATTGCGAGCCTTACTCGAGTGGAGGAACCCGTGACTGCTCTCAAAGCGCCGACTCGTCGAGTCGTGACCGCTCTCGCCCTTGCCGCGGGAGCGGCGCTCACGATGTCCGCGTGCAGCGCCGGTCAGATCACCCAGACCTCGACGCAGGTCGCGGCCATCAACGGTTCCAACGTGGACGCCGGCAGCCTCGCGCTGCGCAACGTGCACGTGATCTACCCGAACTCCGAGGAGTACAGCATCGAGCCCGGCGGCACCGCCCAGCTCGGCTTCACGATCGTCAACCTCGACCCGTACGTGGGCGACAACCTCACCGGTATCTCCACCGATTTCGCGGCTTCGGTCACGGGCACTCCCATCGAGGTCCCTCCGCAGTCCTCCGTGGTCGCCGGCGTCTCCGAGGCGAACGCCGCCCTCGTCGAGGAGGTCGACGAGTCGCCGCGTCCGAACAGCACCGAGGAGACCCCCTCCCCCGCTCCGGCCAGCGTCGTCAACAGCGTCGAGCTCGTGAACCTTTCCGAGGGTGTCCGTCCGGGCCTGACGATCCCCGTCACCTTCACCTTCGCCGAGGCCGGCGACGTGACCCTGTCCGTGCCGGTCGACGCCGGACCGGAGCTTCCCCGCGACGAGTCGGAACTCTCGCCGATCGTGGGCGAAGCACACTAGGAATTCCTTACGAGAGGGCCCGGTCGAGCACAGCTCGGCCGGGCCCTCCTCGCATCCGCTCCGGTGTCGGTGCGACCGACTATCCTCCGGCCGTGGCAAAGACCAAGACCCTCTACCGCTGTTCCGACTGCTCGCACACCGTCGCGAAGTGGGTCGGGCGCTGTCCCGAATGCGGAACGTGGGGGTCGATGGACGAAGCACCCGTCCAACCGGTCGCGGTCGCCTCGCGGTCGGGTACCTCGCTCGCCCGCGCCGGTGCCGCCGCCGTGCTGCCGAGCACCCCGGCCACCCCGCTGTCGCAGATCGACGGCAAGGCCACCCACGCGAAGCCCACGGGCATCCCCGAGCTCGACCGCGTCCTCGGCGGCGGTGTCGTACCCGGTTCGGTCGTCCTGCTCGCCGGCGAGCCCGGTGTCGGCAAGTCCACGCTGCTCCTCGAGGTGGTGCACCGCTGGGCGTTGCGCGGCGAAGCCGATCGCGCGCTCTACGTCACCGGCGAGGAGTCGGCCGGTCAGGTGCGCCTGCGCGCCGACCGCACCGGCGCCGTGCACGACCGGGTCTATCTTGCCGCCGAGAACGACCTCGCGACGATCTTCGGGCACGTGGAGCAGGTCAAGCCCACGCTGCTGGTCGTCGACTCCGTCCAGACGATGCTCGCCGCCGACGTCGACGGCGTGACCGGCGGTGTCACGCAGGTCCGCGCAGTCACCAGCGCCCTGACCTCCCTCGCGAAGTCCAGCGGCATCCCGGTGCTGCTCATCGGCCACGTCACCAAGGACGGCGCGGTCGCCGGTCCGCGTTCCCTCGAGCACCTCGTCGACGTGGTGCTGCACTTCGAAGGCGACAAGCACTCCACGCTGCGCATGGTGCGCGGGGTGAAGAACCGGTTCGGAGCCGCCGACGAGGTGGGCTGCTTCGAACTTGCCGAGGACGGGATCGTCGGCGTCAGCGACCCGTCGGGATTGTTCCTGCAGCACCGCGACGAGGCCGTGCCCGGCACTGCCGTCACGGTCACGATGGACGGCAAACGCCCGCTCCTCGGTGAGGTCCAGGCGCTCGTGGTGCCCACGCACAATCCTTCACCGCGACGCGCCGTGAGCGGTCTCGACTCGGCGCGGGTGGCGATGGTGCTCGCGGTGCTCGAGCGTCGCTGCGGGCTCGGCCGGCTCGGTAACTGCGACGTCTACGCCTCCACCGTCGGCGGTATGCGGATCACCGATCCGTCCGCCGACCTCGCGCTCGCACTCGCCGTCGCCTCAGCCGTACGCGACCAGCCCGTCCCGGCCGGCACCGTGCTGCTCGGCGAGGTCGGTCTCGCCGGGGAGGTCCGTCGTGTCGTCGGTGCGGGTCGCCGACTCGCGGAGGCGAACCGGCTCGGCTTCGACCGCGGGGTGGTTCCGCGCGATGTCGAGGGTGTCCCGAAGGGCATGAAGAAGTTCGAGGTGTCCAACGTGGCGCAGGCACTGTCGACCCTCACACGCTGACCTGCGGACATGTCGGCAGCGCCGATCTGCCGAGGTGTCGGCGGCCGGTGCGAACATGTGTTCGTGTCCGATGCGACGGTGCTGCATGCCGATCTCGACGCGTTCTACGCGTCGGTGGAGCAGCGCGACGATCCGTGGCTGCGCGCCAAACCGATCGTCGTGGGCGGGGGCGTCGTACTCGCGGCGAGCTATGAGGCCAAGGCTCACGGCATCGTCACCGCGATGTCGGGCCGAGCCGCCCGCGCCCTGTGCCCGGGACTGATCTCGGTGCCTCCCCGCATGGAGGCCTATGCGCAGGCCTCGCGCGACGTCTTCGCGATCTTCGATCGCACCACACCGATCGTGGAGGGGATCTCCATCGACGAGGCGTTCCTCGACGTCTCCGGTCTCGGGCGCATCGCCGGCAGACCCGTCGACATCGCCGCACGCCTGCGCCGCACGGTCGCCGAGGAGGTGGGGCTGCCGATCACCGTCGGTGTCGCGCGCACCAAGTTCCTCGCCAAGGTCGCGAGCGGGGTGGCCAAGCCCGACGGACTGCTCCTCGTCCCTCCGCACGCCGAACTCGAGTTCCTCCATCCGTTGCCGGTGGAGCGGTTGTGGGGCGTCGGCAAGGTGACGGCGGCGAAGTTGCACGCGCACGGTCTGCGGACCGTGGCCGATGTCGCCGCCCACTCCGAGTCCGATCTCGTCTCGCTGCTCGGACGCACGGCGGGACGCCACCTGCACGCGCTCGCGATCGGTCACGATCCGCGTCCGGTCCGGCATCGGCGGCGCAGTTCGATGGGCGCGCAGCACGCGCTCGGCCGCGGACCCCACAGCCTCGAGTCGGTCGGCGAGACGCTGCAACTGCTCGTCGACCGCGTGGGCCGGCGGATGCGCCGGGCCGGACGCCTCGGCCGCACGGTGGTCCTGCGGATGCGCTTCGCCGACTACACCCGCGCGACACGCTCTCACACGCTGCCCGGGGCCACCGCACGCACCGATCTGCTGTCGGCGGCGGCGCACGACCTGCTCGAGCAGACCCGACCGCTCATCGCCGAGCGCGGTCTCACGCTCATCGGGATCGCGGTGACGAATCTCGTCGGTGAAGGCGTCGAGCAACTCGAGCTGCCGTTCGACGAGCCGGTCGAGGCCGCCGGGGACAGTACTGGAGACACGCGAACGCAGCACCGCGCCGTCGACCGGCATGCCCTCGATGCCGTCCTGGACGATCTGCACTCCCGCTACGGCGCGGGCGCGGTCACTTCCGCGGCGTTGCTCGGACGCGACCACCGGCCGGGTGTTCCGCTGCTCCCCGACGGACCGGAGACCTGAACGCGAAAACCCGGAGGGCGGAGATGTCAGACGGCGGAGATGTCGTGTTCACTCTGCGGGATGCCGTCGGCGTAGTCGCGGCCCTTCGCGAAGTGCTCGTGCCCGACGACGACGAACAACCCGACCGACGACGCCACCACGACGTCCGGATCGGCCGGCGGACCGGCGACGATGCGCGCCTCCGCACTGGTGTAGACCTTGCGCCGCACCAAGCCGTCGACGCGGGCGCGGAACTCGAGCACCGAGCCCAGGGGGATGGGACGGGCGAAGTCCGTCTCGAAGTGCCCGGTGACGACGGCGGTCCGCAGGGCGGCGTTGCACGCCATTCCCTGGACCTCGTCGAAGGCCGTCATGAGGATGCCGCCGTGGATGAATCCCGGTCCGCCCTGGTAGCGCGTGGCGACGTCGAGACGGCCGAGCACCTCGAGGCCCTCGCCGATCGTGAACTCCATCGCGAGGCCGGAGGGCTGGTCGTCACCACACCCGAAGCACTTGTTCCAATGCTGCGGTACCGGCGCACCCGGGCCGGGATGATCTTCCGGTAGATCGGGAACGACGAGGTCGTCGGGCAAAGTCCAGGTGCTGCGCATAAGCAAGTAATGTAGTTGCGCGGTCGGGGCGCCGATCCACGAGTCCGCGCATTGTGACGACGACCGCAGACCGCACAGGGGAAGGAAGTCCAGATGACCGAGTCGGCGCCGGCATCGACGCTGAGCGACACCATCGCTCGTCTGGCGCCCGGCACCGCGCTACGCGACGGTCTCGAACGCATCCTCCGCGGCCGCACGGGCGGCCTGATCGTCCTCGGTTTCGACGACAAGGTCGCCGAGCTGTGCGACGGCGGTTTCGAACTCGACGTCGAGTTCGCCCCCACCCGACTTCGGGAGCTGTCGAAGATGGACGGCGCCGTGGTCGTGTCCACCGACGGTTCGCGCATCGTGCGTGCCAACGTGCAACTCGTGCCCGATCCGAGCATCCCCACCGTGGAGTCCGGCACCCGGCACCGCGCCGCGGAACGCACCGCAATCCAGACCGGATATCCGGTGGTTTCGGTCAGCCAGTCGATGAGCATCGTCAGCGTGTACGTCGACGGTCGCCGCCACGTCATCAACGACTCCGCGACCATCCTGTCCCGGGCCAACCAGGCCGTCGCGACACTCGAGCGCTACAAGGCCCGCCTCGACGAGGTGACCCGGCAGTTGTCCGTGGTCGAGATCGAGGACATCGTCACGCTGCGCGACGCGCTCACCGTGGCGCAGCGGCTCGAGATGATGCACCGCCTGTCCGTGGAGATCGAGCAGGACGTGCTCGAACTCGGGACCGACGGTCGCCAGCTGGCCCTCCAGCTCGAAGAACTCGTCGGCGACAACCAGCTCGCCCGGCAGCTCATCGTGCGGGACTATCTTGCGGGCGAGCACGTCCCCACCCAGCAGGAGGTCGAGCAGGCGCTCGAGCGTCTCGCACACCTGACCGACGTCGACCTGCTCGACCTGACGAGCCTCGCCCGCGCCTTCGGCTATTCGGGCACCATCGAGGCCCTCGACACCTCGATGAGTCCCCGCGGTTATCGCGTGCTCCATCGGGTGCCGCGCCTGCAGGCCCGGCAGATCAACCGGCTCGTAGGTGCGTTCGGCACACTGCAGGGCCTGCTCGCGGCCACCGCTGCCGATCTGCAGGCGGTCGACGGGGTCGGCGCCCTGTGGGCCCGGTACATCCGCGAGGGACTGTCGCGGCTCGCCGAAGCCGCGATCAACCACTACGACTGAACAACTACCGGACGAGCAGCAGGTCAGGGCGTGATGTTGAACGGCTCGGGCGCGCTGCGCAGGCCGCCGAGCTGCCCGACCACGGTGTACGCGCCGGGACCGACCGGTTCGCGCGGCGCCTGGCAGCCGGGCTCGGAGGTCGTCGCCGACCACTTGACGGAATAGGCGGCCTGGTCGCCCGGAGCGAGCGACCGGATGTCGGCGGTCGATTCGGGGAAGCAGTCGGTGTTCGCCCAGAGTCGCTCGTTGCCGTCGAGGCTGTAGACGAGCACCTGCTGAAGGCCCGCACCGAGGTCGCGTTCGCACTGCGACGTGCCGATGTTGGTGATGACGATCGTGAAATCGGGTTCGGAACCGACCCTGTAGTTCGGCTCGTCCGCCGTCACCCGCACGGCGAGCGACTGATCGGAGCACTGCCCCGGCGGAACCGGAGCAGCGGAGGTGGTGGCGGACGTGGACGTGTTGTCCTCGTCGTTCGCGTCCTCCGAGGCCGAATCCCCTGCACTACGCGTCCCGGACGAACCCGAGGATCCACCGCTCCGGGTGGTGCTCGCGGACGCCGCGTCGGCGGACGCATCGGCCGCCGTCGTGGTGGCGGAGGTCGTCACCTCCGCTGCTGCGGGTTCGGGATTCTGATCGGGGTCGTCGCCGCCGGTCAGCGCCACTACGAGCCAGATGACCAGAGCCAGCACGACCACCGAGACTCCGATCGCGAGAATGCGTCGTCGCCAGTAGATCTCGGGGGGCAGAGGACCGGTCGGTTCAAGCACGCCCCCCACGGTATGTGCCACAGGCTGCGCACGGCTACACCGCCGTCGGCGTGTCGCTGTGACCTGCAGTCACATCGTTGTGACCGCAGGTGCACCCGCCTTCAGTTGTCGGAGACCTCGCCGATGTCTCCGAAGTGGCCCCGCAGACTCACCTTGCCGTCCTCGAGCTTGTAGGTGACGCCCACGATGGCGCAGCGGCCGTCGGCGATGCGGTCGGCGATGATCCGCGAACGATCCGTGAGCAGCTTGCCCGTCTCGACGACGTGGCGCCCCTCGAGTTCGTCGACGGTGGACAGACCCTCGGCCCTGCCCATGAGGATCGAGGGAGCGACACGCTCGACGAGGCTGCGGATGTGGCCGCCCGGCACCGTGCCCTTGTCGAGGGCATCGATGGTCGCCGCCACGGCACCACAGCTGTCGTGACCGAGGATGACGATGAGCGGAACGTTGAGGATGTCGACTGCGTACTCGATGGAACCGAGGACGGAACTGTCGATGACGTGACCCGCGGTGCGGACCACGAACATGTCGCCGAGCCCCTGGTCGAAGATGATCTCTGCGGCGACGCGGGAGTCTCCGCAGCCGAACAGCACGGCGGTGGGGTGCTGGCCGTTGACGAGTTCGGCGCGACGATCGATTCCCTGGCTCGGGTGCAGCGGCGTGTCGCTGACGAAACGATGATTACCCTCGGTCAGGGCTTTCCAGGCGGAGATGGGATTGGAGTTCGGCATGCCTACATTATTCACCTGCGCACATGTCCGATTTCGTTCGACATCTCCTCAGCGGATCCCCACACCCGACCCCGTGACCGGAGGAGACCCGAGATGTCCGTGGACGCACCGTCGTTGCTGCGCTGGTATGCCGCGCAGGCGCGCGACCTGCCGTGGCGCCGCGACGGGGTGACGGGCTGGCAGATCCTCATGTCCGAGGTCATGCTGCAGCAGACGCCGGTCGCCCGGGTCGCTCCGATCTGGGAGGAGTGGGTGCGGCGCTGGCCCGTGCCGTCCGCGATGGCCGCCTCGAGCCAGGCCGAGGTGCTGCGGGCGTGGGGCAAGCTCGGCTATCCGCGCCGCGCGCTGCGCCTGCACGAGTGCGCCGGCGTACTCGCCGCCGAGCACGACGACCGGGTTCCCGAGGACGTCGACGTCCTGCTGACCCTGCCCGGCGTCGGCGCCTACACCGCCCGCGCCGTGGCGTGCTTCGCATACGGACAGCGTGTGCCGGTGGTGGACACGAACGTGCGTCGTGTCGTCGCCCGCGCCGTCCACGGTCGGGCGGAGCCAGGAAACCCTTCGACCACAAGGGATCTCGCCGACGTCGAGGCTATCCTTCCGCGTCAGCGTTCACGTGCGGCGACCTTCTCCGCGGCGCTGATGGAACTCGGTGCGACCGTGTGCACCGCTCGCACGCCCGACTGCGGACGCTGCCCGCTGCCCGAGTGCGCATGGGTACAGGCCGGGCGGCCCGCCCACGACGGACCACCCCGGAAGGTGCAGAAGTTCGCCGGCACCGACCGGCAGGTGCGCGGCCGGTTGATGGCGGTGCTGCGCGAGAGCAGCGTCCCGGTGGAGCGTCCCGTCCTCGACAGCGTGTGGACCACGGATCCGGGCCAGCGCGACCGCGCCCTGCATTCACTGCTCGTGGACGGTCTCGTCGAGCAGACCGACGACGGCCGTTTCGCGCTCGCCGGCGAGGGATCGACCTCCTAGATCCGGCTTACCGACAGTGCTACTCGAGTCAGCTCGCCGACAGTGCTACTCGAGTCAGCTCGCCGACAGTGCTACTCGAGTCGGCTCGCCGACAGTGCGTGCGCGGTGAGGAAGTGTTCCACTGCGGTGCGGAACTCGTCGGGCCGGTCGTCGTGCACGAGATGCCCGGCGCCGTCGACGAGGACGTGGTCGGTGCCGGGTCGCGTCACCATCCGCCGCATCTGCCCCGCGGGGGTGATGGTGAACTCGCCTTCGAGCAGCAGCGCGGGCACGCGGATCGAGTTCCACTCGTCCCAGAAGTGCCGCGACCCCCACTCTTCCGAGATGTCGCGGAAGGTCTCGACCTCGCCGTGCAGATACCAGCCGTCATCGCGGCGGACGAACGAGTCGAGGAAGTAGCGACCCGCGACGGGCCCGAAGAAGTCGAACACCGCATCCCCGGTGGGGAACGGTTGCGGCCACTGCGCGATCATGGCCGCCCAGTTCGCGGCCGTGCGTCCCCGGAAGTCGGGCGCCATGTCCTCGAGCACCAGCGCGGTGACCCGCTCGGGATGGGTCGCAGCGAAGCACCACGCGTGCAGGGCACCCATCGAATGCCCGATCACGACGAGCGGTTCGGTGATCCCGGTGAGATGGGTTTCGAGATCGGCGACGAACGCCTCGGTGGTGAGTTCGTCGGGAGCGGGACGACCGTGACCGGCGGCGTCGAAGGTGTACACGTGTCCGTGTTCGCGCAGCCACGGCACGTGACGACGCCACGTGCGGGCGCTGCCCATGAGACCGTGCAACAGCAGGATGGGTCGTCCGGTTCCGCCCTCGTCGTGCAACACAATCGACCAAGTTAGCGGAGTAGGCTCTCGCGCATGGCAGTCGTGAAGATCAACGCAATCGAAGTTCCCGAAGGCGCCGGCCCCGAGCTGGAGAAGCGATTCGCCAATCGGGCGCACACCGTCGACAACTCCCCCGGCTTCCTGGGCTTCCAGCTGCTCCGCCCCACCGCGGGCGAGAACCGGTACTTCGTGGTGACTCAGTGGGAGTCCGAGGAGGACTTCGCCGCGTGGCGCGACGGCGACGCACGTGCTGCCCACGCGGGTGAGGCGAAGAAGCCCGTCGCGACCGGCGCATCGCTGCTCGAGTTCGAGGTCGTCCTCGACGTCAAGAAGTCCTGAGATGTCCGCGTCCGGCGGGTCCGGGCGTGAGTTCACCTATGCGGAGGTGGGAGCGAGCCTGCGTGCCTTCCGGGACGAGGCACCGCTCCCCTCCGGTTATCGACATCTGAGGGTCGAGAGCGAACTGGGCCGCGACGACACCGTGTTCGAGGTCGCCGCTGCCCAGTTGTTCTCGTGGGACATGCACCGCGGCGCGGGCATACGGATCCCGCCCGGCACGCCCCTCGCAGTACCCGGCGTCGAAGTGGATCTCGGCTTCGGTCTCGGACCGGTGCGCGCGTCGGCGCGGTGCCGCGTGATCGAGATCGTCGACACCCCGGACATACGCGGGTTCACCTACGGCACACTCCCCGGTCATCCCGCCAGCGGCGAGGAGACCTTCGTCGTCGAGCGCACCGTGGACGGACGGGTGCGGGGAACGGTGCTCGCGTTCTCCCGCCCCGCCCGCTGGTACACGAAGCTGGCCGGTCCCGTCGGGCACCTGCTCCAGCAGCAGATCGCGCGACGTTATCTCGCGGCACTCACAGCTTGACCGTCACATCGTCGACGGCCCTGCGCAGGAACTGACGGAAGACGTCCACAGGCTGCGCACCCGACACCGCGACGGCGCGGTTGGCCACGAAGAACGGCACTCCCTGCACGCCGATCCGTCGCGCGTCGAAGAGATCGGCGGTCACGGCGTCGGCCGCCGCTTCACCGGCGGGATCGTCGCCGTCGAGCGCCGCGCGCGTCGACTCCGGATCGAGCCCGACCTCGGCGGCGACCTTCACGAGGACATCCACGTCGTCGATCACCTCGCCGTCGACGAAATGCGCACGGAACAACGCTTCGAGCACCTCGTCGCGCTTGTCGCCCGCCAGATGCACGAGTCGGTGCGCATCGAAGGTGTTGGCGGCGACGACGTTGTCGAAGTCGATCTCGAGTCCAACGTCGGCAGCGGTGTCCGAGACCTGCGCGAACATCTGCCTCACCTGCTCGGCCGGCATCCCCTTCATCGCGACGAGCGCCTCCACCTCGGGGACCCGTCGCCCGACCGGCGTGTCGGGCGAGAGCTGGTACGACCTCCAGGTGACCTCGATCCGGTCGCGGTCGCCGAAGGACTCGAGGGCCTCCGCGAAGCGCCGCTTGCCGATGTAGCACCAGGGGCAGGCGATGTCGGACCAGATCTCGATGTGAGCGGTGGGGAGAAGTACGTCAGGCATGCTCATATTCGATTACAACCCGGCCCTGACGTGCTCTGTTCCCGGCCGATCGGTCCACGAACCCGTCAGCTCTCGAGCGCGGCGTCCAGGGAGATCTCGACGCCGGTGAGTGCCTTGCTCACAGGGCATCCGGCCTTCGCGTCCTCCGCGGCCTTGACGAAGCCGTCGGCGTCGAGGCCGTCGACCTCGCCCCGCACCTTCAACCGGATTCCGGTGAGTCGAAATCCGCCCGCCGGATCGGGCCCCAGCGAGACGTCGGCGGTGACCTCGAGGCTCTGCGGCGTGCCGCCCGCCTCCGCGATCAGCGCGGACAACTGCATCGCGAAGCACGACGAGTGTGCGGCGGCGATGAGCTCCTCGGGGCTGGTGGTGCCGTCCGCGTTCTCCGCCGAGCGTTTCGGGAACGACACGTCGAACGTGCCACGGCCCGAGCTGGTGAGCTCCACCTGACCGGAGCCCTTCTGCAGATCCCCGTTCCATGCGGTCCGTGCGGTACGAGTGGGCATGACCTCTCCTTCTCTGGGTGCGACAGCACTGCATGCGACAGTGCTTCACGAAGACAGTGCTTCACGAACCACACTTGCAGAGTCGTCGTGGTGGCGAGGGCCGTTCGCGCCAGAGCGTTCCTGATGTCCGGATCAGGCCGATCGCGCCCTGAGTTCGCGGTCGCGCTCACGGATCGACTGCACGGCTCCGTCCCGTTCGTAAGGCCGCGCCTCGAGCCGCCGCTTCACCTCGGCGATCTCCCGCATACGCTCGGCGTGACCCCGCCGGGCGGCGTGTCCGGCGCCTCCGGGCACCAGGACATTCAGACGGTCGCGTAGGAGGTTGCGCGCGAACCACACCGGGTACGGCGCCGCCATCGGGTTCAGTCGCGGAACACCCACAACGTCGGCGTATCCGGAGCCCAGCGACAGGCGGGCCAGGTCGGCGTGGAAGTGATAGCGCGCCCTGCTCCTGATGCGGTTCTGCGCACCCGGGCCGTCGACCCCGTAGATGCAGGGAACGGCCTTCAGCGCGGCCTCGGTGAGAGCGGCGGACGAGTCGTCGGGGTCGACCGCCGACCAGACCGCCAGCCAGATCAGACGCAGAGGGTAGCTGGCCGGGAAAGCGATGGCGGTGGTGAACGCCATGAAGGTGCTCATCGGCATCCGCACGATCGCCCGCGCGGCAAGATCGAGCTTGTCGTAGTCGGCCCGGAACGGCACGCCGTCGAGGGTGGCGATGAACGCTGCCATCTCGGGCGCGGAATCGTCCACGGTCTCGATGCCGTGTTCGAGTGCCTGTTCGAACTGCGTGCGGATGCGGAGCCGGTCGCGGCGTATCGCGGCGACCAGATCGTCGGCCACGGGATCGCAGGTGTGCGCGAACCTGGCGAACGCCCGGGACTGGGCCCTGGTGGGCCGCACCGAGTCGCCGACGAGCAACGACATCGCCAGACGCGGGCCGCCTTCTCGCAGGATCGGCTTCGGTGCGAGTCGATCGGTTCGGTCGTGCAGGTGGGCAATCGACGATGCATCGATCGTCACGTTTCCTCCTCGTCCGGATTCGGGGACCGACCATGACGAGGATTCCACAATTAGTACACACTTGATTCCGGAATTGGTCGATTCTGGAAGTCTGGTCGTGTTGTGCCACACTCGACGATGTGTCCGAGCCCGAAGCCACCCGCGCGTATCGCGGCGTCGCCCCGGCCGACCGGCGCGCCGAACGCCGCAAGCGTCTCCAGAACGCGGTGATCGACGTCGTCGCCGACGAGGGCTGGTCGGCGACGACGGTACGGAAGGTCGCGGCCACCGCGGGAGTCGGCCCGCGCTTCTTCTACGAGAGCTTCACCGACATGACCGACCTCGTCACCACCGCCTACGACGAGCTCGGCGCGACCCTGCTCGAACGCGCCGTCGACGCCATCGCGGCGGCCCCCGACGAGCTGCACGCCAAGGCACGCGCCGCGGTGGGAGCGATCGTCGGCGCCGTCGAACGCAACCCCCAGCAGGGTCGCTTCCTCATCTCCGACGCGCCCCCGCTCGCCGAGCGGAAAAGCGCGTTCATCCGGTCCGCCGCCGACGAACTCGCCAAGCAGAGCGACGCGGTGGGCACCCGCCTCGACTCCCGGCAGGCCGAACTGCGTGCGGTGGTCGTCATGGCCGGCGCCGTCGAGCTCGTCCGCGGCTGGCTCGACGGCACGCTCGACATCCGTCCCGACGAACTCACCGAGATCGTCGCCAGCACCCTGTCGACACTCACCGCGCACATGCCGACCATCGGCAGATAAGCAGGCGGCAAGGTCGGCCGCGACCCGCGGCAGGGCAGATCGGCCGGAAAGAAGATCTCTGCTCAGCCCTGCACCGCGGCAGACAACCCGCTCAGAGCCTGGTCGACGTGGGCGGGCCACTCCCGGGCGTCGATCCGATGCACGCCCGCCTCCCCCGCGAACGCACTCGAGACCACCACATCGGGTTCCGTCTTCGCCAGCAGGCGCAGACTGTCGGCGAGCACACGGGCGTCGCTCATCCCCTCGATGTAGCCGGCCCGCCACGTCCCCGAAGCACCGCGATACAGCGTGTCGCCGGTGAACAGGTAGCGGGTCCCGTCCGCGCCGGGCACCAGATAGCAGGTGCTGCCCACCGTGTGCCCGGGTGTCGGAACGATCTCCACCCCGTTGTCGTCCACATGACGTTCCGTCAGCGGGACGTCGATGCGGGCGTGCCGGCCGACCACGTCGGCCTCCGCCGCTGCCGCGTGGAGTCTCGGCCCGAAGCGCTCGGCGATCCTGCCGAGCATCGGACCGGCCTCGTCCTGGTGGGACAGGTACTGGTCGGTGATCCCCCCGAGGCGGCCCAGTTCGTCGAAATCGGCCTCACCCGCGACCGAGTAGAAGAGCACGTTGTTCGTCCCGGTCCACAGATAGGCGTGCGTCCTCAGCCCCGGGAACGGATTGTCCTCCTGCGTCTCCCACAGATCGGGCAGTACTTGCCGCATCGCGGTACCTCCTGGTCGTCGTCCGGTCACCACCACCGTGCAACCTCGAGCCGACTGAAGGTCAAGTGCGTCGGACGACGAGAGGGGCGACACCCTCTCGGGTGCCGCCCCTCTCGGTACAGCAGGTGCCTGCTCTCACAGGCAGCAACACGTGCCTGCTCCCACAGGCAGCAACACGTGCCCGCTCCCACAGGCAGCGGACGCTTATCCGGCTTCGGACTCGCCCTCGCTGGACTTGGCCAGCGCGACCGCCGGGGTGTCCGGGACCTCGGCCGGCTTCTCGCTCGGCGTGAACGTGAACTTCGCGTTCTCGCCGGCGCCCTCGCCGTCCCAGCCCTCGACGTCGACGAGGACGATCTGGCCTGCGCCGATCTCGCCGAACAGGATCTTCTCGGAGAGCTGATCCTCGATCTCGCGCTGGATCGTGCGACGCAGCGGACGTGCGCCGAGCACCGGGTCGAAGCCGCGCTTGGCGAGCAGCGACTTCGCCTTCTCGGTGAGCTCGATACCCATGTCCTTGTTCTTCAGCTGCGTCTCCACACGTCCGACCATCAGGTCGACCATCTGGATGATCTGATCCTGCGTGAGCTGGTGGAAGACGATGATGTCGTCGATACGGTTGAGGAACTCGGGCCGGAAGTGCTTCTTCAGCTCGTCGTGGACCTTGTTCTTCATCCGCTCGTAGTTCGACGCCTCGCCCGTTCCGGCCGAGAAGCCGAGCCCCACAGCCTTCGAGATGTCGGCGGTGCCCAGGTTCGACGTGAAGATCAGCACGGTGTTCTTGAAGTCGACCGTGCGTCCCTGGCCATCGGTGAGGCGACCGTCCTCGAGGACCTGCAGGAGGGTGTTGTAGATCTCCTGGTGGGCCTTCTCGATCTCGTCGAACAGAACCACGGAGAACGGCTTGCGGCGCACCTTCTCGGTGAGCTGGCCGCCCTCTTCGTAGCCGACGTAGCCGGGAGGAGCACCGAACAGGCGCGACGCGGTGAAGCGGTCGTGGAACTCGCCCATGTCGATCTGGATGAGCGCGTCGTCCTCGCCGAACAGGAAGTTCGCGAGCGCCTTGGACAGCTCCGTCTTACCCACACCGGACGGGCCGGCGAAGATGAACGAACCGGACGGACGCTTCGGGTCCTTCAGGCCGGCACGCGTACGACGGATCGCCTTGGCGACGGCCTTGACGGCGTCCTCCTGGCCGATGATCCGCTTGTGCAGCTCGTCCTCCATGCGGAGCAGACGCGTGGTCTCCTCCTCGGTGAGCTTGAACACCGGGATACCGGTCCAGTTGGCGAGGACCTCGGCGATCTGCTCCTCGTCGACCTCGGCGATGACGTCGAGATCGCCCGCACGCCACTGCTTCTCGCGCTCGGCACGCTGCGCGACGAGCTGCTTCTCCTTGTCGCGCAGGCTCGCGGCCTTCTCGAAGTCCTGCGCGTCGATCGCCGATTCCTTCTCGCGACGGGCGTCGGCGATCTTGTCGTCGAACTCGCGCAGGTCCGGCGGCGCGGTCATGCGACGGATGCGCATGCGGGCACCGGCCTCGTCGATGAGGTCGATCGCCTTGTCCGGCAGGAAGCGGTCGTTGATGTAGCGGTCGGCGAGAGTGGCCGACGCGACGAGCGCCTTGTCGGTGATCGAGACGCGGTGGTGCGCCTCGTAGCGGTCGCGCAGACCCTTCAGGATCTCGATGGTGTGCTCCACCGTCGGCTCCCCGACCTGCACCGGCTGGAAGCGGCGCTCGAGAGCGGCGTCCTTCTCGATGTACTTGCGGTACTCGTCGAGGGTCGTCGCACCGATGGTCTGCAGCTCACCGCGGGCGAGCTTGGGCTTGAGGATCGACGCAGCGTCGATCGCGCCCTCGGCAGCACCGGCACCGACGAGCGTGTGCAGCTCGTCGATGAACAGGATGATGTCGCCGCGGCTGTTGATCTCCTTGAGGACCTTCTTCAGGCGTTCCTCGAAATCGCCGCGGTAACGGCTGCCGGCGACGAGCGAGCCCAGGTCGAGCGTGTAGAGCTGCTTGTCCTTGAGGGTCTCGGGGACTTCACCGTTGACGATGGCCTGCGCGAGGCCCTCGACGACGGCGGTCTTGCCGACACCCGGCTCGCCGATGAGCACCGGGTTGTTCTTCGTACGACGCGACAGCACCTGCATGACGCGCTCGATCTCCTTCGCCCGGCCGATGACCGGGTCGAGCTTGCCTTCGAGAGCTGCCTGCGTGAGGTTGCGGCCGAACTGGTCCAGGACGAGCGACGTGGACGGAGTGCCGGTCTCGCCACGGCTCGTGCCGGATTCTGCGGGCTCCTTGCCCTGGTAACCGGACAGCAGCTGGATGACCTGCTGACGCACCCGGTTGAGGTCGGCGCCGAGCTTGACGAGCACCTGCGCCGCCACGCCCTCACCCTCGCGGATGAGACCGAGCAGGATGTGTTCGGTACCGATGTAGTTGTGTCCGAGCTGGAGCGCTTCGCGAAGGCTCAGCTCGAGGACCTTCTTGGCACGAGGAGTGAAGGGAATGTGCCCCGAGGGCGCCTGCTGACCCTGGCCGATGATCTCTTCGACCTGGCTGCGCACACCTTCGAGGGAGATACCCAACGACTCGAGCGACTTCGCCGCCACACCCTCACCCTCGTGGATGAGGCCGAGGAGGATGTGCTCCGTGCCGATGTAGTTGTGGTTGAGCATCCTGGCCTCTTCTTGAGCCAGGACAACGACGCGCCGCGCGCGATCGGTGAACCTTTCGAACATCGCACTCCCTCACACTCTCCGGCCGCCGGTCCGGTACGCCGATCGTCCCGCACCCTGCTGCCGCTCTTAAGCTCCGGCACTCGAGTCGTTCGTCGGAACCTTTCAGAGGTTCCAAGCTCCCACTCCACACTCTAGTGGCCGTGGTATCGACTCGCTTTCCCTCTACCCTTCGGAAGGCGGCGAGAAAACCCGGTTTCAGAAGTCAACGCTGCACGTGGCGGATACGTTTCCGCAAGCTGTACGCCACAAGCGAACAGAGGCTGTGGGGGATCAACGGGCGAAGAATCGCTCG
Source organism: Rhodococcus sp. DMU2021 (assembly GCF_019641445.1). NCBI lineage: Bacteria > Bacillati > Actinomycetota > Actinomycetes > Mycobacteriales > Nocardiaceae > Rhodococcus > Rhodococcus sp. DMU2021. The sequence goes on along the minus strand of NZ_JAIFKB010000007.1, from coordinate 31,208 downwards.
ATCCTGCGTCCGAAGCTCCGCGAGGCGCGTTCGGGATCGGCCAGAGCACTTTCTGCGAGGACACTGCCCTCGTCCGACACCGTACCCGGTTCGAACGGCCGCAGCGAACGTCCCGGACCGCGCAACCGTTCGATGACGGAGATGAGCGAACCACCGTCCTTCGTGGCCTCCGCGATCACCTCGGGGTCGACGTCGAGATGTTCCGCCACCAGGATGTTGCGCAGCTCGACGGCGGCGCGGCCGACCGCGTCCCCGGGTTCGGCGGACTCGATGGCCAGGTCGCATTCGGTGTCGAAGCCCATCGAACGGTTGTTCAGGTTCGACGACCCGATCCGCAGCAACGTCTCGTCCATGACGACGACCTTCGCGTGCACGTAGATCGGCTCCCCGCCGGCGGTGACGGGATAGTAGGCGGCGAAACGGCCGTGCACGTCGGCCTCCCACAGCATGTGCAGCAGGGCCCGCCGGGCACCGTCCATGGCCTTGCGTTCGAGCCAGCCGTCGGCGTTGCGTGGGATCACCACCACGATCTCGGGGCCGTCCGGTTCCTGCAGTCGCTCGGCGAGAGCCTCCGCGATCCTGCGCGAAGCGAGGTACTGGCTCTCGAGGTAGAGAGTGTGCCGCGCCTTCTCGATCACCGACAGGTACAGCGCCTCGATCTCGTGGACGCCGTCCTTCCCGTCGTAGGCGGGCAGCGTGCGCGCGATGCCCACGTCCACACCGCGGAGGGTCGGCTCGAGATCGTCGGGCCAGATCGGCTCCGGCTCCGGCACGGGATCGAGCTCCTCCCCCGTCGCAGCCTTCCACCGGGCGCGGGCCTGGTCACCGAGGGCCCGCGCGGCGTCGCCGTCGACGGCGGTCGTCACGTCGTGCCACGGTCCGTAGCGTTTACCGCTCGGCTCCCGCCGGTATTGGCTCCGGTCCGGATGATCCGGGGTGTCCCAGCGGTCGACGGTCATATCGATACCGCCACAGAAAGCGATGCTGTCGTCGACGACGAGAATTTTCTGATGGTGCGCCGCGCCCACGGGATGCGCCCCGTCGATTTCGAAGTGCAGGCTCGGGTCGGTGAGCCAATCGAGCACGAACACCGGCGTCATTCCGCGTGCGAGGGCACTGAACGCACCGATGTTCCACTTGAGCAGATAAATATCGAGACCGGGTCGACGTTCGGGAAGCCATTCGAGGAATTCACCAAGTTTGTTCGGTCCCTCGAGAGTTGCACCCTCGGGTTCGAACTTGATCCGGGTGTCGAAATCCCACCCGATCAGCATGATGCGTTTTTCCGCCCGGAGCATCGCCGCCTTGGCGTGACGGAAATAGTCGGCGGCGTCGACTATGCAGGTCAACCTCTCCGCTCGCGCAATTCGCCAGCAGGTGGAACCTGGTTCGAGCACGGTCTCGGCCATGAGCGGATGCTACTCCCCGACCGCATCGTGCCGGGTCGTCCGCACGATCGACGTGTGTGACAGGCGCCACTGTGCCACAACCCAACCCGTCCACCGACGACTGTGGGGCGCCGTCCACGGATGGACGACGCCCCACGGACGAGGATTCGTCAGTGCGCTTTGTTGTACGCCTCGACGATCTCCGCAGAGATTCGGCCACGGGCCGACACCGGCAGATCGTTGTTCCGTGCCCATTCACGGATAGCGGCCGTCTGTTCGCGACCGGCACTTCCGGATCCGCTCTTGCGCGCAGCCGGCGCAGTTCCGGCAGCGGTCTTGCTCCGCTTGCGGCCGCCGACCTTACGAGCGTGTTCGATCCAGAATTCCAACTGCTCGCGCAGCCGTGCCGCATTGTCCTCGGAAAGGTCGATCTCGTACGTCACTCCGTCGAGACCGAACTCCACCGATTCGTCCGCCGCCGACTCCTGATCCACATCGTCGATCAGGGTGACAGTGACTTTTTTCGCCATGTGGTGTAAATCCTCTCAAATGCGCTTCCCCCCGCGGGACGGGCACCACACTACCCGCCGATTAACGCATCGCAATATGGAGCGGCGAAATCCGATTAACGGGTGTTCGGTCGAACAATCGGGAACAGGATTGTTTCGCGGATTCCCAGACCGGTAAGTGCCATCAACAGACGGTCGATTCCCATTCCGGTACCGGTGGTCGGCGGCATTCCCTGTTCCATCGCGGCGAGGAAGTCCTCGTCGAGAGCCATTGCCTCGTCGTCCCCTTCCGAGGCCAGACGCGCCTGGTCGACGAAACGCTCGCGCTGGATCACCGGATCGACGAGTTCCGAGTAACCCGTGGCGAGTTCGAAACCTCGGACGTACAGATCCCATTTCTCGGTGACCCCGCGCACCGTGCGGTGATCGCGTGTCAACGGCGACGTCTCCACGGGGAAATCACGCACGAAGGTCGGCTCGTGCAGCTGGTCGCCGCACATGTGCTCCCAGAGCTCCTCGACGAGCTTGCCGTGACCCCAGCCCTTGCCCTCGGGAATCTCCAGACCGACACGATCCGCGAGAGCCGTCAATTCCTCCAGTGTGGTGTCGGGGGTCACGTCCGTGCCGATCGCCTCGGACAGCGAGGGATACATTTCGAGAGTTTTCCATTCACCCCCGAAGTCGTATTCCGTACCGTCGGCGAGCGTCACCACATGGGTGCCGAAGACCCCGAACGCGACCTCCTGGATGATCTCGCGGATCATCCGCGCCGAATCATCGTAGGTTCCGTACGCCTCGTACGTTTCGAGCATCGAGAATTCCGGCGAGTGCGTCGAGTCGGCACCCTCGTTACGGAAATTGCGGTTGATCTCGAAGACCTTCTCGATACCGCCGACGACGCAGCGCTTGAGGAACAGTTCCGGCGCGATACGCAGGTACAGATCGATGTCGAGTGCGTTCGAGTGCGTCACGAACGGGCGGGCCGCCGCACCGCCGTGCAGGGTCTGCAGCATGGGCGTCTCGACCTCGAGGAAGCCGCGACGCTCGAGCGCGTTGCGCAGCTCGCGCACCACCGCGACACGCATGCGTGCATTGCGACGTGCTTCGGGACGCACGATGAGGTCGACGTAGCGCTGACGCACCCGCGCCTCTTCGTTCATCTCCTTGTGCGCGACCGGCAGCGGACGCAGCGCCTTCGACGCCATGGTCCACGAGTCGGCCATGACGCTGAGCTCACCGCGACGGGAGCTGATGACCTCGCCGTGCACGAACACGATGTCGCCGAGGTCGACCTCGGACTTCCAGGCGGCGAGCACCTCCTCGCCGACGCCGGCGAGGCTGAGCATGACCTGCAGCTGGGTGCCGTCGCCCTCCTGCAACGTCGCGAAGCACAGCTTGCCGGTGTTGCGCGAGAACATCACGCGGCCGGCAACGCCCACGACGGTGCCGGTGGCGGTGTCGGGCTCGAGGTCGGGATACTCGGCGCGGATCTCCGCGAGCGTATGGGTGCGCGGGATCTCGACGGGATAGGCCTCCGAACCCTGTGCCAGGAGCCGTTCGCGCTTCTCGCGGCGAACCCGCATCTGCTCGGGGGTGTCGTCGGGCTGCTGAACGGTGGCATCACTCACGGGTAACCAGACTATCGGACACCCGAGGTCACTATTCCTGCAGATGCGCGCTTTCAGTGAGCGGTGACCCGCGCCACGTCCTGCGCGACGTGCTGGGCCTCGGCGACTGCGCCGATCAGGCGGGCCGCGCGGATGGCGTCGTAGCCTCCGACGAGGTGGGTGACCCGGCGCAGACCCTGCGCGTGCAGTTCGGTGACCACACCGTGCGAGCTCGCGCCGTCGGACGAGACGAGGATCCATTCGACGTCGCGGTCGACGGCGAGGGCGAGACGGCCCGGGCCGCTCGGATCGAGTCGCTCGGCGACGAGATCGGCGGAGATGGCCAGTGCACCGGGAAGTGTTCCCTGAGCGGCACGTTCGGCGTTCGAGCGGATGTCGACGACGACGGCGCCGCGGGCGACCGCTGCGGACAGTTCGGTGGGGTACGTGCGCTCGACGGCGAGCCGGTGGAAGGCGACCGGAGCAATAGTGGCAACCGGAGCAGCGGTGGAAACAGAAGTGGTGGAAAGAAGCGCAGCGCGCATGAGAAAACTCCCAGGAATGTGTTATCGGTCGAGGCGGCGGTCAGCCTCGACAACACTCCTGGGTGCTCATGCAACGGATCACGAGGAACATCTTTACACAGAATGACGCTCAGCGGAACCCGCAGTTCCGCGTGCCGCTCGTCTCACCTGGTTCCGCTCGTACACCAGACGCAGTCCCTCGAGGGTCAGATCCGGCTCGTGGTGCTCGAGAGTGCGCGACTCCGGCATGATCAGCGGCGCACTGTCGCCGGTGCCGATGACGGCCACGTCGTCACCGTCGAAACCGGGCACCTCGGCGCAGATCCGCCGCACGATGCCGTCGACCATCCCGGCGAACCCGAAGACGGCTCCCGACTGCATGCACTCGACGGTGTTCTTTCCCAGAACACCTCGGGGACGGAGCAATTCGACCTTCCTCAGCGCCGCCGACCGCGACGCCAGCGCATCCATCGAGATCTCCACACCCGGAGCGATGGACCCGCCGAGGAACTCCCCCTTGCCCGACACGACGTCGACGCACGTGGAGGTCCCGAAATCCACGACGATGCACGGGGATCCGTAGAAGTGGTAGGCCGCCAGACTGTTGACGATGCGGTCGGCGCCGACCTCCTTCGGGTTGTCCACGAGCAGCGGCACTCCCGTGCGCACCCCCGGCTCCACCACCACGTGCGGCACCGACGACCAGTAGCGGTCGAGCATGACGCGCAGCTCACGTAGCACCGACGGCACGGTCGACAACGCCGCCACCCCGGTGACCTGCTCGGCGGATTCGCCGAGCAGACCGCGGAACAGCAGGGCGATCTCGTCGGCGGTCATCCTGGGGTCGGTACGGACGCGCCAGTCGCGCAGCAGCCGCGCGTGCGAGCCGCTGCCCGCGAACACCCCCAGGACGATATTGGTGTTGCGGACGTCGACGGTGAGGAGCACCTCTAGACCAGGGACGGGGAGTCGAGAGTCGACAGCATCCGCGGCGTGATCAGGCCCGAGCCCTCGGGAGCGTGGGCGGGATCGTTGCCGAGCTCGACCTGGCGGTTGTCGGCGTCGACGAACACCACGCGCGGGTCGTAGTCCTTGCACTCCTGCTCGTTCATCACGCCGTAGGCGATGAGGATGACGAGATCGCCGGGGCTGACGAGACGTGCTGCGGCACCGTTGATCCCGATGACGCCCGATCCACGCTCACCGGCGATGACGTACGTCTCGAGCCGGGCGCCGTTGTCGATGTCGACGATGCAGACCTGCTCGCCCTCGAGCAGATCCGCGGCGTCCATCAGATCCTGGTCGACGGTCACCGAACCGACATAATGCAGATCCGCGTGGGTGACGGTGGCGCGGTGGATCTTCGACTTCATCATGGTGCGGAACATGCTCGTCCTCGGTTTCTTTCTCGTTTCCGAATTCGATCGGTGGGTCAGCGGTTCGTCAGGTTGTCTTCGGCGTCGGGATCCACCGGACCGGTGGCTCGTTCGAGGAAGCCGGTGCCGACGGCGACCCCGACGTTGTCGATGAGGCGTGTGGAGCCGAGTCGTGCGGCGACGAGCAGTCGGCCGTCGCCGCGTTCGGGTGCCGGCCCCAGATCGGCGCCGCGCACCTCGAGATAGTCCACCTCGATCTGCGGACTCTGCGCGAGCACGTCGCGTGCCGTGGACAAGATCGCCTCGGCTCCGCCCGCTGCGGCGTGTGCGCCGGCGACGAGCGCCGCAGACAGCGTGGTCGCGATCTCGCGCTGCTCGGGGTCGAGATAGCGGTTGCGGGAGGACAGCGCGAGCCCGTCCTGTTCGCGCACGGTGGGAACGCCGAGGATGCGGATGTCGAGATTCAGGTCGGCGACCATCTGACGGATCAGGGTGAGCTGCTGGTAGTCCTTCTCACCGAAGAACGCCGTGTTGGGACCGACGATGTTGAACAGCTTCGCGACGACCGTCAGCATGCCCGCGAAATGACCGGGACGCGCAGCACCTTCGAGCTCCGACCCGAGTGGACCCGGGTGGATCGTGGTGCGCGGGCCCTGCGGGTACATCGCCGAGACCGTCGGCACGAAGGCGAGTTCGACGCCCGCTTCGCGGAGCAGTTCGAAGTCGGCGTCGAGAGTACGCGGGTAGGCGTCGAGATCTTCGTTCTTCCCGAACTGCAGCGGGTTGACGAAGATCGACACGACCACGACGGCCCCGGTGAGCTTGGCCTGGCGCACGAGTTCGAGGTGACCGGTGTGCAGCGCACCCATCGTCGGTACGAGTGCGACGGTGCGGCCGACGCCGCGCAGAGCCCGGGTGACCTTGGTCAGGCCTGCGGGATCGTGGTGAACGGTCAGTTCACCTCGCACGTATCCGCGCTGTCCTGCTTCACTCACCGTATTCAGCTCCTTCGAGAATTGCCATCAGTTCCGGCTTCGACCCGGTCCGTTGCGCCGATCGCAGCGACAGCGCGCGGTACCCGGCGGCGATCAGCGGGTCGACGGCCTCGAGCGCACGCAGGTGCGCGGCCACGGCGTCGGCATCGCCGCGCGCGACCGGCCCGGTGAGGGCCGAGGGCCCGCGCCGCAGCACGTTGTCGAGCGCTGCGGAGAGCAACGGCTGCAACACCCGTTCGGCGACTCCACCGGGGGCGTCGTCGACGAGTTGCTGGCCGAGCAGTTCCTCCCCCTGCAGGGCGCTGCGCAGGGCCTCGACGGCGTCGGCGACCAGCGTGACCAGGTGGTTGCTGCCGTGCGCGAGCGCAGCGTGGTAGGTCATGCGCATGGACTCGGGGACGCGGACCGGCTCGCCGCCGATCTCGAGGACGAGGGACTGCGCGATGGCGTAGCCGATCTCGTCGGCGGCCGTGATGCCGAAGCACGCGGAGGAGAGCCGGTCGATGTCCTCGTCGTGGCCGGTGAAGGTCATCGCGGGATGGATCGCGAGCGGCACGGCGCCCTGCTCGGTCAGCGGCTCGAGGATCGCGGTGCCGTGAGCACCGGAGACGTGGACGACGATCGTGCCGGCGGCGACCGAACCGGTGGCTGCGAGGCCCTTGACCAGGGACGACAGTTCGGTGTCGGGAACGGCGAGAAGAAGGAGATTGCAGCGGCCGGCAACCTCGTCGACCGGCAGGATCTGCGAATCCGGCAGGCGCGTGGCGGCACGGTGCCGCGAGACGTCGGAGACGGCCGAGCAGGCCACGACGACATGACCAACGCGTTCGAAAGCTGCGCCGAGTGCAGTGCCGACCCGTCCGGCGGACACGATTCCTACCGACAGGCGCGCAGGCGCGGGTGCGTTGGTGATCCCGAAGGAATTCACGGGAGTCCTCTCGTTCGTTCCAGTCCCGCTCAGCGGGTACCGGACGTTCCGCTCGACAATAGCGCGCGTTTTCCGGGGCTCGCCACGGTCGAGCCGAGTGATCTGCGCCTCATCGTCCGAGGTGGGGCGGGTGCGACCTGCCGCGCGATCGCCCCGCGATCAGCGCTCGGCCGACAACGACGCGAGGATCTCCGCGACCGTCCGGCCCTCACCGTCGGCGCGACGGCGCCGGGAGCGACGTCCGGACGATTCGTGGTCGTCCTCGTCGTCCTCCTGGGTCGTTTCCGCAGCTCCATCGGCCTTCGCGGCGGTGTCCTTCCCCTCCGCGGGGTCATCGCCCTTCGTCTTCGCTCCGGCCCCGTCTGCGTCCGTTTGCGGGTCGGGATCGGATCCGGGCTCGTGCTTGCCGGGCTTCTGCGGCTCCGGCTTCCCGTCCGCCGCCTTCTCGGCGCTCGCGACCTTCGCGTCCCCGGTCTTCGGGTCCCCCGTCTTCGAGTCCCCGGTCTTCGGGTCCCCCGTCTTCGTGTCTCCGACCTTCTGATCCTCGACTTCCGCGTCCTCGATCTCGGCGTCCTTGACGTCCGGTCCTGCGGCCGCTTTTCCAGCCGTCGCCTTCTCGACCGTGACCTTCCCGGTAGCGGACTTCCCCGTCACAGAATCAACCTTCGCCTGTTTCTCGGCACGCGGTTCTTCGACATCACCCTTCGCGGACGTCTTCTCCGACGCCTCCGCCGCCCGCATGGCCGCCTCGACCGACTCGGTCTCCGCGGTGACCGGCTCGTCGTCGGGAGAGGCGAAGGCCGGTCCCGACGGACGCGGAGCGGACACCCGCGCCGCCTCGCTCAGTCCACGCAGCTTCTCCGCCTGGCCCTCGAGGGCGACGACATCGTCGGGGAGCCGGCCGTCGAACAACATCTCGAGCGTGCGGCGCAGGGTGGCCAGCTCGGTGCGCAGGGCCGCCATCTCCCCGGCGTCGAGCTTCAGATCGGCACGGACCTTCTCCTCGACGGTCAGCTCGTACTCGCGCCGCGCCGCGATCTCCCGTTGCAACTGCAGTTCGTAGACCGTCTTCAGGTCGTCGGCCTTCGCCCGATCGAGCGCCGATTCCCGGCGGTACTTGTTCATCGCGATGGCTCCGACAGTGGCAGCCCACAGGGCGACGACCACCGCGACACGCAGCAATTGCACGCTCTCACTGAAGATCAACAGCAGCGAGGCGATCATCGCCAGAGCGAGCAGACCGGCCACGATCATCGAGCCGGTACTGCGCCACGGACGGCGATTCCTGTCTGGTCGCGCCGAGGTTGCCATGACCATCAGGGTACTTGGGTGGGTCCTCGGATCGGAGCCGGACGACACGCCCTTCCCCACCCCGAAATCCGATGTCAGAGCGCCGGTTCGTTCGGTTCGTCGGGGTCTTCCGGTGTCCGGCAACAGTATTCGAGCCACAACGCGGCCGCCGCCAGCGCTATGCCGGCGAGGGCTCCGACGAGCACCCCCGACGTGTCGTCGGTGGCGGCCTGCACGACGCCGCGTTGCGGTACGAGATACAGCAGGAAACCGGCCCACACTCCGGCGCTCGCGGCACCCACCAGTGCGGACGCCTTGGCGAGCGCGACCGCGCGGGCGGCGGTGATGGGATGCAACCTGCCGGGGCCCTCACCGATCTCGTGCTTGCCGACCCGCGACCGGATCATGAACGCCAGGATCACCTCGATGACCGCGACGGGATACAGCGAGGCTCCCGCGTAGACGGGGATGGGCGGCAGCGAACCGTACATTGTGCGGACGAGCAACCACGCGACGATCGCTGCCAGCACGGCCAGCGCCAGCAGATCTCGGATCCGGGTCTGTTTCAGCACTCGGCGTGTCCCTGGGTCTTCGGCCCGGCCAGCGTCAGGTCGGTGCGGTGCACACCTTCCCGTTCGGCGGCGTCGAGTTCGTCTAGCCAGTCGCCGATGCCCAGCCGCCGGCCCTCGGCGGTGAGCACGGCCTCGGGTTCGACGTCGAGCCACGGGACGAGCACGAACGCCCGCTGGTGTGCGCGCGGGTGCGGCAGGATCAGTTCCCGATCGTCGCTGCGCACCTCACCCTCGCCGCTGACGCAGGTCACGACGTCGACGTCGAGGCTGCGCGGACCCCAGCGCTGGATCCGGACGCGTTCGGCGGCCTCCTCCAGTTCCTGGCCGAACCGCAGCCAGTCGCGCGGACCGAAGGCGGCATCCTCCGCGACGACGACCGCGTTCAGGAAATCCTCCTGTTCGACGCCGCCCCACGGTGCCGTCGAGTACACCGCCGAGACGGCGACGGCCCGCTCGCCCAATGCGTCGACGACCGACCGCAGGTGCGCGAGCCGGTCGCCGATGTTCGATCCGATGGACAGCACGGCACGACTCATCAGGCGCTCCCCGTCACATCGCTGCGGGAGCGGTCGATCACCACGGCGACGTCGCCGAAGGTCAGCGGGATCGGCGCCGACGGCTTGTGGAGCGTGACCTCCACCCGGGCGACACGCGGGTCGGTGAGCACCTCGTTGGCGATCTCCCCCGCGACCGTCTCGATGAGATCGCGGCCCGGACCGGCGATGATCGCCGCGGCTCGCTCGGCGAGTTCGCCGTAGTGCAGCGTGTCGGCCAGCTCGTCGGATGCCGCGGCCGGCGCGAGATCGAGCCACACGACGATGTCGACGACGAAGTCCTGACCGTCCCGCTTCTCGTGCTCGAAGACGCCGTGGTTGCCGCGGACCGTCAGTCCCCGTAGTTCGATGCGGTCGCTCACGCGTGCACTCCTTCCGCGCTGCCGCGCTGCCAGGCACGCACCACCGCGAGCGCGTCGCGGGATGCCTGCACGTCGTGGACGCGTACGCCCCATGCGCCGTGTGTGGCGGCGAGCGCCGAGACGACGGCCGTGGCGACCTCACGACCCGAGGGCGGGCGGACCGTGCCGTCGGGCGCCGCGAGCAGCGATCCGAGGAATCGCTTCCGGGACGCCCCGATGAGCACCGGGAAACCCAGTTCGGTGAGTTCGGGCAGGCGCTGCAGCAACTGCCAGTTGTGGTCGGGTTCCTTCACGAAACCCAAACCGGGATCGAGCACGATCTTGTCGGAGTCCACGCCTGCGGCCACCGCGATGTCGACCTGCGTGAGCAGCTCGTCGCGGACCTCGCGGACGACGTCCTCGTAGTGCGTCGAACCGCCCGCGTGGACGAACTCGCCGAGGGAACGCCAGTGCATGAGGATCCACGGCACCCCTGCCTCGGCGACCACCGCGGCCATGTCGGCGTCGGCGCGCCCACCCGAGACGTCGTTGATCATGGTCACCCCGGCCTCCACGGCCGCCTCGGCGACCGAGGCGCGCATCGTGTCGACGCTCGTGGGGATGCCTGCCTCCGCCAGAGCGGCGATGACCGGCGCCACGCGGGACGCCTCGACCTCCGGGTCGACGCGCACGGCCCCGGGCCGGGTGGACTCGCCTCCCACGTCGACGATGTCGACGCCGAGCTCGCGCAGCTCGAAGCCGCGGGCTATCGCGGTCTCGCAGTCCAGATATCGACCGCCGTCGGAGAAGGAATCACTGGTGACGTTCAGTACGCCCATCACGACAGGCCACTGTTCGGCGGGGAAGACGGTCACCGGCGCAGGATCAGGTCCAGGGCCTCGGCACGCGACGCCGAACTGGTCTGGAACAGCCCGCGCACGGCGGAGGTGGTGGTGCTGGCACCGGGCTTGCGGATGCCGCGCATCGCCATGCACAGGTGCTCCGCCTCGACCACGACGATCACGCCGCGCGGCTGCAGCTTGCGCATCATGGCGTCGGCGATCTGGCGGGTGAGGCGTTCCTGGACCTGCGGACGCTTGGCGTAGAGGTCGACGACACGCGCCAGCTTCGACAGACCCGTGACGCGGCCCGTGGGGCCCGGGATGTATCCGACGTGGGCGACGCCGTGGAACGACACGAGGTGATGTTCGCACGTCGAGTACATCGGGATGTCTCGCACGAGGACGAGTTCCTGATGACCTTCGTCGAAGGTCGTGTCGAGGACCTCGTCCGGGTCGGTGAACAGTCCCCCGAACACCTCGCGGTAGGCACGGGCCACCCGGGCGGGAGTGTCGCGCAGGCCCTCGCGGTCCGGATCCTCACCCACCGCGATCAGCAGTTCACGCACGGCCGCTTCGGCTCGGGCCTGGTCGAACGTACGACCCGCGTCCACGCTCAATTCGTGGGTCGTCACATCCTCCGGGTCGGAACCCGTATCCGACTTCAGGTGGTTCACCGACACCCGCTCGCCCTCCACTCTTCGCTCACTCGTCTCCATCGGAACCGACGGCCCCGATGCGCGCCCCGTACCGACTCACCGACACGGATCAGTGCCGGCCGGCCGGGCCTTCCCACCGCTGTGTGGGAGGGGGTTCGGGAGCGCCGTAACCATCGCGCGGTTGCGAGTCTCCCACGTGGTTCTCACCACGGTGCGCATCTGCCGCACCGTCTTGGCCGGAGTCCGACGGACGGTCGGCGTCCTGCGGCTCCTGCGGACGCCCGAAACTCTGCGTTTCCTGGGCCTGTTGTCCGTAGCTGGGCTGTCCGTAGCTCTGGGGGTTCTGCCCCTGATGGCCCTGCAGATATCCGTATCCCTGAGGCTGTCCGGGGCCCTGCGGCCCGTGACCCTGCTGTTCCTGCGGGGTCTGCTCGCGCGGCGGCCAGCCGGGAGCCGACCATCCGGCGGGAGCACCGTAGTCCGGACGCGTCGCGTGCCGCGGACCACCCGGATACGGAGCCGTCGGCTGGAAGCCCGGAAGCGGCTCGGAGGCCGGGACCGGCTGCGACTGCTGTTGGGGTTGCGGCTGCTGTTGGGGCTGGGGCTGCTGTTGGGGCTGCGACTGCTGTTGGGGCTGGGGGTAGCCGTTCGCCGGGTGGTACTGCGGCTGCGCGCCGGGCTGGTAGCCGGCGGGAGCGGGCGCCTCGCCCTGGCCCGGATACTGCGGGTGCTGATGCGCCGGCTTCGTCAGCGACGGCGGTTCCGGCGGCCACGGCTCGCCACGCTCGGCCGCGAGCTCGGCGGGCGTCTTGATCGGCGGCTTGTCGGACGGGACCCGATCACCGAAATCGTTGAAGGTCGTGATCCGCGGACGCTTCTTCACGTCGGCCAGGATCCGGTCGAGATCCTTGCGGGTCAGCGTCTCGTGCTCGAGCAGCTCGCCCGCCAACACGTCGAGGGCGTCGCGGTACTCGTTGAGGATCGCCCACGCCTCGGTGTGCGCGGCCTCGATGAGGTTGCGGACCTCCTCGTCGATCTCGCGTGCCACTTCGTGCGAGTAGTCGGACTGCACGCCCATCGACCGGCCGAGGAAGGGGTCGCCCTGCTCCTGGCCGTAGCGGACGGCGCCGAGCTTCGCGCTCATGCCGTATTCGGTGACCATCGCGCGCGCGATCTTCGTGGCCTGGTCGATGTCGGACGAGGCGCCGGTGGTGGGCTCGCGGAAGACGAGTTCCTCCGCGGCACGACCGCCCATCGCCATGACGAGGCGCGCGATCATCTCCGAACGCGTCATCAGGCCCTTGTCGTCCTCGGGCACCGTCATCGCGTGACCGCCGGTGCGGCCGCGGGCGAGGATGGTGACCTTGTAAACCGGCTCGATGTCGGGCATCGCCCACGCGGCGAGGGTGTGACCACCCTCGTGGTAGGCCGTGATCTTCTTCTCGTGCTCGCTGATGATGCGGCTCTTGCGGCGGGGACCGCCGATGACACGGTCGACCGATTCCTCGAGGATCGCCTCGGTGATCACCGTGCCGTTCTCACGGGCGGTAAGCAGCGCGGCCTCGTTGACGACGTTCGCGAGGTCGGCACCGGACATGCCCACCGTGCGCTTGGCGAGCGCACCGAGATCCGCGTTGGGATCGATCGGCTTGCCCTTCGAGTGCACGGCGAGGATCGCCCGGCGACCGGCGAGGTCGGGGTTCGTCACCGGGATCTGACGGTCGAAACGGCCGGGACGCAGCAGTGCCGGGTCGAGGATGTCGGGGCGGTTCGTCGCGGCCATCACGATGATGCCGGAGCGGTCGCCGAAGCCGTCCATCTCGACGAGCAGCTGGTTGAGGGTCTGCTCACGCTCGTCGTGACCACCGCCGAGGCCGGCGCCGCGCTGGCGGCCGACCGCGTCGATCTCATCGACGAAGATGATGCAGGGAGCGCTCTGCTTGGCCTGCTCGAACAGATCGCGCACGCGGGAGGCGCCGACACCGACGAACATCTCGACGAAGTCCGAACCGGAGATCGTGAAGAACGGGACGCCCGCCTCGCCGGCGACGGCACGCGCGAGGAGGGTCTTACCGGTGCCGGGAGGACCGTAGAGCAGTACGCCCTTGGGGATCTTCGCGCCGAGCGCCTGGTAGCGCGCCGGGTTCTGCAGGAAGTCCTTGATCTCGTAGAGCTCCTCGACGGCCTCGTTGGCGCCGGCGACATCGGCGAAGGTCGTCTTGGGCATGTCCTTCGACAGCTGCTTGGCCTTCGACTTGCCGAAGCCCATCATGCCGCCGCGACCACCGCCCTGCATGCGGCTCATCACGAAGAAGAACACGCCGAGCAGGATGATCATCGGCAGGACGAAGATGAGGATCGAGGTCAGCCAGCTCTCCTGGGTGACGCTCGTGTCGTACTTCTGCGCGCCCGACGCGGCGACCAGGTCGAAGATCTGTTCGGAGGCCGACGCGGGGTACTTCGCGATGATCTCGGTGCTGCCCTCGGTCGCGTCGTTGCCGTTCTCGAGCCACAGACGCACCTGCTGTTCGCGGTCGTCGATGCGGGCTTCGCTGACGTTCTGCGATTCGAGTTGGGACACCGCGACGGACGTGTCCACCTGGGTGAAACCGCGCGTGTCGTCGCCGAAGTAACTGAAGGCGTAGATCACCAGCAGAATGCCGGCGACGATCGCCAGATTACGGAACACTGTCTTGCGGTTCATACAGGTTCGGCCCGAGCGGCCGGTCCTTTCGATCGAGTTCGTCGGGGTCTCGCAGTCGCGGCGCTTCGCGCCCGGGGTGGCCGCACGCCGCGACGGTCACTGACCAGGCAACGCAAGGTTACCGCGCAGCAACGAGCGGTCGCCCCGGCACCGGCCGGAGCCGACACCGGGAATACGTCGTAATCGACAACGATCGGGACGGAACCGGAGTTCCCCGGGCCGGGGACCTCACGACGCGGCTCGACCGGAGGTCAGCTGCTGTAGACCTTGGGATCCAGCGTGCCGATGTAGGGCAGGTCGCGGTAGCGCTCGTCGTAGTCGAGTCCGTAGCCGACGACGAACTCGTCCGGGATGTCGAATCCGACGTCCTTGACCTCGACGTCGATCTTCACGGCCTCCGGCTTGCGGAGCAGCGTGACGACCTCGAGCGACGCGGGGTTGCGCGTCGAGAGGTTCTTGAGCAGCCACGACAGCGTCAGACCCGAGTCGATGATGTCCTCGACGATGAGGACGTTGCGACCGGCGATGTCCTTGTCGAGGTCCTTGAGGATGCGCACGACACCCGAGGACGAGGTCGACGACCCGTACGAACTGACGGCCATGAACTCCATCTGCGTCGGGATCGGCAGAGCGCGCGCGAAGTCGGTCATGAAGAAGATGGCGCCCTTGAGCACCCCGATGAGCAGCAGATCGCCTTCCGGCGCACCCACCGGGTAACGCTCGGCGACCGACTGCGCCAGTTCTGCGGTCCGCTCCTTGATCTGTTCTTCGGAGATCAGCACCGACGCTATGTCGTTCTCGTACACCGGGGTCCTTCCCTACCTTCTGCTGCCGGTCGCCCGGACCTTCGCCCGGTCGACGTACTCCACGGCAAGCGTGCCACGCCGACGCGACACCACCAACCTCGTCCCCGTCCGCGGGCCCCGTCCGACAGCGACCGGGCCCTGTCCGCGCCACGCCGCTACTAGATCGTCGACCGTCCGCAGCATCGTCTCGTTCGGCGTGACGGTGTGATCGATCAGCCACGATCGGAGGGCTCTGCGTCGTACTGCGGCGGGAGCCGCCGCGAGAGTGTCGGTGTCGAGCAGGTCGTCCTCGCGCCGCGCTGTCGCGAGCAGGTCGCCGGCCCAGACATCGAGGGCGTGGCCGTCGTCCTGCAGTTGCCCGGCCGTGCGCGCGAGGGCTTCGGCGACGCCCCCACCGAGCACGTCCTCGAGCAGCGGCAGTACCTCACGGCGCAGACGCACGCGCGTGAACCGGTCGTCGGTGTTGTGCGGATCCTCGTACGGGCGGTAGCCGAGTTCGTCGCACGCCCGGCGGGTCGTGTCGCGGCGCACGCCGAGCAGCGGCCGGCCCCACGGCGGGTCGAAGGGTGCCATCCCGCGGATCGAACGCAGCCCCGATCCGCGGCCGAGACCGAGCAGCACCGTCTCGGCCTGGTCGTCGAGGGTGTGCCCGAGCAACACGGTCCGGTCGTCGCGGTTCTCGTCGAGCGCCCGGTAGCGGGCCGCGCGCGCGGCGGCCTCGAGGCCTCCCCCACCGGTGACGTCCACACCGACCACCATGACGGTCGCGCAGCCGCGGGCCCGGGCGAACTCCGCGGCCCGCGCGGCGACGACCTCGGAACCGGACTGGAGGCGATGATCGACGACGACGGCGTGCACCGCCTCGGTCTCCGCGACGGCGGCGGCGGTCAGGGCGGCGGAATCGGCCCCGCCCGACAACGCGACGGTCACCGCGTCGGCCGGGTGCGCGCCCAGCCAGGCCCGCACGGCGAGGCGCACCTCGTGGATCGCCGAGGCTTCGGGCAGCAGCGGACGATCGTTGGACGGTGAAGCCACGATCAGCTCAGCACCCGCGCGATCCACGCATCGGGATGGTCGATCTCCGTCAGGGTGGGCAGGGCGTCCGGACCGGACCACACGGCGTTGAAGTCGTCCGTGCCGACCTTCGCGACGACGGCGTCGACGAACTTCTTGCCGTGCACGTACTGGGCCATCTTGGCGTCCATGCCGAGGACGAGCCGGATGAGGCGATGCACCGGGCTGCTGTTGCGGTGCCGCCGGTTGTCGAACGCCCGCCGGATCCGCGCGACCGACGGGACCACGGCCGGGCCGACACCGTCCATTACATGATCGGCGTGGCCTTCGAGCAGCGTTCCGAGCGCGAGGATCTGATCGAACGACTCGCGCTGAGACTGTGCCTGCAGCGCCCGCACGACACCGAGCATGCCCCGCTCCGACATCGCCTTGTCGCCGGGAGTGCGCAGGTCCTTCACCGCCGACACCACGCGGGTCGCGACGTCGCCCATCGGTTCGTCGACCGCGGTGGCGAGGTCGGCGGCGGCCTCGCGCATCAGCTCGGCCATCCACGGTGCCTGTGCGAACTGCACGCGGTGGGTCACCTCATGCAGGCACACCCACAGCCGGAAGTCGGCGGGCGGCACCTTCAGGGCGCGTTCGACCGCGACGACGTTGGGCGCGACGAGCAGCAGCGAACGAGAGAACGGGTCGTACTGTCCGAGCACCGCGGACGACAGGTAGGCGAGCATCGCGCCGGCCTGCGCGCCCGCCGGTTTGCCCACCCAGCGGAGGGAGGAGCCGGCCGGATCCTCGCCCGAGGTCGCGGTGAGGTCGGCCATCGACGCCGCGGCCGCACGTACCCAGCCCGGCCGGTCGACGACCTGCGCGGGCGGCGGCTCGGTTCCGTCGTCGAGACGCGTGTGCTCGCGCACCGGTCCCTCGGCGCGCGCGGCGGCCGAGAACAACTCGTCCTGCACCGCATCGCGGGTGTACCGCGACATCGCGGGTTCGGAGCGGGTGAGGCGCACGCCGACCCCGGCCGCGAACGACCAGTCGATCGCGTCGCCGAGTGCCCGCTCCTTGCCGGTCATCGGCAACCGCACTCACGCAGTACCGACGCCACGGCGTCGAGGGCGGGCCGAGCCTCGCTCGGGGACCGGCCGTTGGACAGCAGAGCGAACGACAGCACGCGGCCGTCGGAGTCGACGGTGTATCCCGTGAGTCCGTTGACCTCGGTCAGAGTGCCGGTCTTCGCCCGCACCCATCCGGCTCCGGCACGGGTCGTGGTGCCGTAGCGGTCGGCGAGCGTGCCGGTCGCTCCGGCGACGGGAAGATAGTCGAGCATGGGCCGCAGCTCCGTCCTGTTCGGTCCGGCCGCCTCGGAGATCACGCGATCGAGCGTACGAGCAGGGATCCGGTTCTCGACCGAGAGCCCGCTGACGTCGCGCAACGTCACACCGGTGACGTCCAGACCCGCTTGCTGCAGGGTACCGGTCACCGCCTTCGTCGTGCCCTCGAACGAGTGCTCGTTGCCCGTCGCGACGGCGACCTCCCGTCCGATGGTCTCCGCGAGGACGTTGTCGGATCGGCGCAGCATCTGACCGAGACGCACAGTGAGTGGCGCCGACTGGACCGACGCCATGGGCGCCGCACCGGGTGAGGCGGATCCGAGCGCTACCCGCGCGGGGTCGGCACCGAGCGCCGTCGCCAGTGCACGACCGGCGTCCAGGGCGGGCGTAGCGCTGCGAGGCGATTCGTCCTCGAGTGGGTTCGACCGGGCGCCGTCGAGCATCACCGGTTCGATGGGTGCGACGTAACCGTCGCCGACGTCCTGGGGAAACCAGCCCGGCGCGAGCGGACCCCCGCTGTACAGACTCGTGTCGACGAGGACCGTCTCGACCGTCGTGCCGCTGCGCCGGATCTGTTCGGCGAGGTCGGCGATGCGGGGACCACCGGGGTAGAAGCTCTCCTCGCCGGGCGGCATCGCCGAGAGGGTGGGGTCGCCACCCGCGATGAGGACGATCTCCCCCGGCTTCGAACCCTCGACGACACGCGTGGTGATCCGATGATCGGAGGGCAGCACGAGCATGGCGGCCGCGGCGGTGAGGATCTTCGTGGTGGAGGCCGGGATCAGCGCGCGATCGGCGTCCTTCGACCACAGCACCGTGCCGGTCGTGGGGTCGGTGATCGACCCGGCGAAGTCACCGAGGCCGGGATTGTTCACCGCCTGGTCGAGTGCCGCCGCCAGCGAGGTCGGGTCGGGCGTCGGAGCGTCGGGCGAGACCGCGGCGACCGCGGGGGTCGCGATCACCGGTGCCGGTGCGGGGAGCACGACCGCGCCGGCGGACGCCCGCACGTCGTAGATCGCGAAGGCTCCGCCCACGACGAGAGCGAGGAAACCCGCTCCCCAGATCCCGAAGAGGATCTTCATGTTCCGTCGTCGCCTGGTTGCCAGTGAACCCTGCTTCTTGTTGCCGCCCTGCCCCGTCAACACGCCTCCGCTGCATCCTGCACACACTGGTCGACCAGCTACCCGCACTTCCCGCTGCCGGCCGCACACTGCTGTGACGCACTCGGGGCCCCGGTACCTGCACCTCCAGCCTAGCGCCGCGACCGTTATCCTCTCTGCGGACCATCACCGCAGATACGGATGTCGTATCCGCCGGAAAAACACCGACGAAGTGAGGCAAGGCGTGGAGTTCGAGGTCACCATCGAGATCCCCAAGGGACAGCGGAACAAGTACGAGGTCGATCACGAGACCGGACGCGTCAAGCTCGATCGTTACCTGTACACCTCGTTCGGCTACCCGGCCGACTACGGCTACATCGAGAACACCCTCGGTGAGGACGGCGATCCGCTCGACTGCATGGTCCTGCTGCCCGAGTCGGTCTTCCCCGGCGTGATCGTCGAGGCCCGCCCCGTCGGCATGTTCAAGATGGTCGACGAGGCCGGTGGCGACGACAAGATCCTGGCCGTCCCGGCCGGCGACCCGCGGTGGGATCACGTCCAGGACATCAGCGACGTCTCGCAGTTCGAGCTCGACGCCATCAAGCACTTCTTCGTGCACTACAAGGATCTCGAGCCGGGCAAGCACGTCGAGGCCGCCGACTGGGTCGGTCGCGCCGAGGCCGAGGCCGAGGTGACCGCGTCGGTCGAGCGCCTGAAGAACAACGGCGGGCACTGACACCGAGCCTGTACAACGCGGATCCCCCGGACGATGCGATCGTCCGGGGGATCCGTCGTCTGCGGGGTCTATTCGCCCTTGAACTGCGGCGGGCGCTTCTCGAAGACGGCGGTGATCGCCTCGGTGAGGTCCTCCGACGGCAGGAACGCCGCGTTCCACGCCGCGACGTAGCGGAGGCTGTCGTCGACCTGCGGCGAGCGCGTGTGGTCGAGGACGTTCTTGATGCCCTGGACGACGAGCGGCGGGTTGGCGGCGATCTCCGCGGCGGTCGCGTGAGCGGCGGCCAGCACTGCATCGGCGTCGTCGTGGACGTCGTTGACGAGACCGATCTTCTCGGCGCGGGCGGCGTCGATGTCCTTGCCCGTGAGCGCGAGCTCGCGGACGTGACCGTCGCCGATGATGAGCGGGAGCCGGGCGAGGGTGCCGACGTCGGCGACCATTCCGACCTTGACCTCGCGGACGCTGAACTTCGCGTCGGCGCTCGCGTAGCGGATGTCGGCGGCGGAGATGAGGTCGACCGCTCCGCCGATGCACCAGCCCTGGACCGCGGCGACGACCGGCTTGCGGCAGTCGGCGACGGCCGTGATGGCCGCCTGCATGTTCTTGATCAACGTGTGGAAGTCCGTGCGCGGCTTCGCGAGCGCCTTGCCGGAGACGACGGCGCCGAGGCTGCCGCCCATGGCGACGAGGTCGAGGCCGTAGGAGAAGTTCCGGCCGGAACCGGCGAGGACGACGGCGCGGACTTCGGGGTCGGCGTCGAGCTCACCGAACAGGACGGGCAATTCCGCCCAGAAGTCGGGGCCCATGGCGTTGCCCTTGCCGGGGCCGATGAGCGTGACCTGTGCGACGTGATCCTTGCGTTCGACGGTGAACGCTTTCCAAGGCGAGAGATCGGACAATGTGTGTTCGGCGGCTCTCGGCCCTCACAAGGGTGAGAACCGCCGTCCTCCTTCCAGGGTCGGGCTTGTGATGGTGACGACGGAATCTGTCGGTGGGCGTCGATAGCGTGCCCGGGCATGGGGGTCGAGGTTGTGCGTTACAACTTCCGGTTGCGTGCGGGCAGCAACGCCGAACGCGCGCTGCTCGACGAATGGCATCGCTGCAGGTTCCTGTGGAACGAAGCCGTGCACCTCCAGAAGACGGGCGCACGACCCACTTCCGGGAAGCTGAGCAAACAGCTGACCGAGACGCGCAGACGATCGGCGTGGTTGCGGGCCGGCTCCCAGGTCGCTCAACAACAGACGTTGCGGACCTACGCTCGTGCGCTCGACTCGTCGTTCGCGGTGAAAGGACGCAACCGCCCGAAGTTCAAGTCCCGGAAGGAAACGTCGCCGACTCTCGAGTACACCCGTCGCAGCTTCCGGATCCAGGAAGGCCGATTGCGCTTGCCGAAGGGCGTCACAATTCCGGTGGTGTGGTCGCGGAAACTGCCATCCGAACCGTCGAGTGTGCGCATCACCCGCGACTCGGTCGGAGATTGGTACGCGTCGTTCGTCGTCACCCGCAGCACCGAACCTCCGGCTCCGGCGCCGCCTGGTTCGGCGATCGGTGTCGATTGGGGAGTGACCCACACGGCGACCACCACCGACGAGCGGTTCGACCTGCCGCACCGGGGTCATCGCAAGCGTTGCGCGGCGGAGCTGGCGAAGGCGCAACGAACCATGGCTCGCCGACGCAGACCCAAGGGAAGCCGACCGTCCAACGGATACCGGCGAGCCCGCAAACGTGCGTCGCAGGTGCAGAAGAAGGCCGCTCGGCGGAACCAGCACGAGGCACGGATGTGGGCGCGCGGGGTGGTCGCACACCACGCACTGATCGCCGTGGAGGATTTCCGCCCCCAGTTCCTCGCCCGATCCACGATGGCGAGGAAAGCGGCGGACGCCGCGATCGGCGCTGCGAAGCGCGAACTCGTCGAGCAGGGCACGCGGGCCGGCCGGAAGGTGGTGCTGGTACGGCCCGCATACACGTCGATGACGTGTTCGAGATGTTTCGCGAGAGCCAAGCAACGCCTCGAACTCGGCGAACGAACCTTCCGATGCTCGGCCTGCGACTACAGCGCATGCCGGGACCGGAACGCTGCCAGAGTGATTCTGGCTGTAGCGGAGCGTGGCCACACCGGTGTCGACGACGTCAGACAGGCGGATCACCTCCTGGGTGGTTCGGTTGCGGTCCGAGCCGGGGATCTCCTGCCTTCTGGCAGGAGAGGCGTTAATACCGAAGGGTAACTTGTTTACGTACGGACTGTATCGAGCCACCCCACGACACGACACGACGACGACGCGTCCTCGGAACCGCGCCCATCCGGCGGCGATTTTCCTACTCTTGATCCATGACCAGGTCGCTGCATCCGAATGCCCACCGCGTCTCGGACACGCTCATCGCCCGCGGCCATCACGGTCTGATCGTCCAGCAGCCGGAGACCGTGCACACCGCTGAGCAGGCCGCCGCCGCGGTCGGTGTCGAGGTGGGCGCGATCGTGAAGTCGCTCGTCTTCCTGCTCGATGACGACCCGATCCTGCTGTTGGTGTCCGGGGCGCATCGCGTGTCGGTCGAGCGGACCGGCGACCGGCTCGGCGGCGAACTCGTGCCGGCCTCCTCCGACCTGGTCACGGAGGTCACCGGCCAGCCGCTCGGTGGCGTCGCACCGCTCGGTCATCCCACGAACCTGCCCACCTACATCGACCGTGCGCTGCAGCTCCACCCGGATCTGTGGGCGTCGGGTGGATGCCCGAACACACTGTTCCGGACCGTCTATTCGGAGCTCATGCGCATCACCGCGGCGATCGACGTCGACGTGGACTGAGACCGTCCACCTACCGGTACACCGGCATCTCCATCCGGGTACACTTTCCGTCGTGACAGTCCGAGCGTGGAGCCGCAGGCATGTCGACCTGTGTCGTACCCGCTCGTGCCTCTGTGCGTTCTGAGATCCGCACCATCCCTTCCTCTTTTCCGGCGCCGCACTGCTGCGGGTAGTTGCCTGCCCGGCGCCGTTCACCTTCCGACCAGCGGAGCCCTTCCATGACCACGTCCTCCATCGAGAACCCGGCCGGCAGCTCGGTCGATTCCCCCGAACTCGTTCTCATCGTGCAGATCTCGGACACGAACGCCGGGTCGGCGGGCGATCTCGCCGCCCTCGCCGATGCTCTGCGGGAGACCGCGCTCGATCTGCTCCCGGGTGCGCGCACCCACACTCTTCTCAGCCCCGGCCCGACCCCTCTGGTCATCGATCTGCCGGCCCGGGGGCTGGTGCTCGACAATCAGCGGGTCGAGTTGAGTCACAGCGAATTCGAGATCCTCGCGCACCTGGTGCGTCGGCCCCGCGTCGTGGTGTCCCGCGCGGCATTGAGGCCGCTCGGCGCCGGATACTCGGAGAACGACGACTTCGACACCGACCGCGGCAACCGCAGTGTCGACGTCCATGTCTCCCGGATCCGTTCCAAGCTGGGACGTTTCGGCAACATCATCACCACTGTCCGCAGGTCGGGCTACCGGTTCGATCCCGATCCGCGCGTACACGTCGTCGAATCACTCGACCGCCGTACGGCGTGAACGCATGCGAAGGAGGGGCAGGAGTCGAAACTCCTGCCCCTCCTTCGCAATACCGATGCGTGTCAGGAAGCGCGCACGGATGTCCGAGCGCCCTCACCGAACCGGCGCAGGACCTCGACGACGGTCGGCGAGACCTCGACGAGGCCGCGCGACTCCAGCCACGGCAGCGTTCCGTCGACGAGATGCTCGACGGTGAACGGCGCGGCGAACGGGATCAGCGTGACGCCGTCGGCGACCTGCACGGCATGGATGTCCGCGATCAGCCCGGCGAGACCGTGCGGCGTTCCGACATAGGACAGCGTGCCGGCCTCCCCGCGAGTCGATTCCGGGCGGGTGCGCCGGGTGCGGGCGGTGCGGGCATCGGAGGCGAGGACGATCTCGACGTCGACGAGCACCGTGACCGAATCGGGATCGCGGCCCCCCTCGGCGGCCTCTGCGCGGATGCGGTCGCGCAGTTTCCCGGCTTCACGCAGGTCGGCGGCACGCACCCGCACGACGTTGGATACATCGGCGCTGAGGTCGAGCGGCGGGTCGCCGACACGTCCCAGGGTCAGGTCGGCCCAGTAGTCGGGCCCGGAGTGACCGGTGAGTTCGACGGCGACGCGCAACGGCCGGATCGCGGCGGACTCGACGACGGCCGGGTCTGCGGATACAGGGGTGACGGTGGATGCGACGGACATGGGATACCTCTCGGTACGGGCCGCGGAGCGGCACGGAGGGATCGGCCTGTGAGCCGGAAGACTGTGAGGGAGAAGACCTTCAGTCCGGACAGATTCCCGATGCCGTACGGCAGAGGTCGACATGGCGACGGCACCAGCGTGCCGCAGCGATCGTCCTCGCCCGTCCCATGCGAATTACCCTACTGATCCTATGGGGAATTGTCGACCGTTAGACGCACGGAGATGCGTCGCCGTCGGTCGCTCCGAGGCCGGGACGCGTCTCCGGCGAGGGGTTCCACACGCCGGCGGTCTTCGCGTGCACCCACGTCGGCCCGTTCTCGACCAGCAACCGGAGCGCTCCGAGGAGCCGCTCGACATCGTCGGACGAGCTGCCGAGTCCGAGCGACGCCCGGACGGCTCCGCCGGCACGACCGACCCGCGCGAGCAGCGGGTGGGCGCAGAAGCGTCCGTCACGGACGCCGATGCCGTACTCGGCGGACAGATAGGAGGCGACGTGGCCGGGCTCGTAGCCGTCGACCGTGAAGGTGACGATCCCGACACTGTCGGCCGAATCGTTCCACAGCCGAAGCACTTCCACGCCGTCGATGGCCTGCAGACCGTCGACGAGCAGGGCGCACAGGGCCTCCTCGTGACGGATCACCGCGTCGGCGTCGAAACCGGCGAGCGCATCGCACGCGGCGGCAAGGGCGGCGACGCCGAGCACGTTGGGGGTGCCGGCCTCGTGACGCGCAGGGGCGCAGGACCATTCGGTGTGATCGAGGCGCACCTCGCGCACCGCGCCGCCACCGGCGAGGTACGGCTCGGCGGCGTCGAGCCAGTCTCGGCGGCCGACGAGCACTCCCGCACCGAACGGCGCGTACAGCTTGTGGCCGGAGAAGGCGAGGTAGTCCACACCGAGCTCGACGAGATCGACACGGCGATGGGGCACGAGCTGCGCACCGTCGACGAGGATCCGGGCACCGGAAGCGTGTGCGAGCTCGGCGAGTTCGGCGATCGGCAAGACCTCACCGGTGACGTTGGAAGCACCGGTGACGGCGAGCAGGGCCGCGGGTGCGCGCTGCAGTTCGACCGCGAGACGCCATACCGTCTCGGAGACGGTGTCCGCAGCCTCGACGATGCGAGAGTTCTTCCAGGGCAGCAGATTCGCATGGTGCTCGATGTCGAGCACCACGACATCGCCGGGCACCGCACTCGCGAGCAGGTTCAGCGAATCGGTGGTGTTGCGCGTGAAGACAACGACCTGGTCGTCGGCCGCGCCGACGAAGCGCGACACGGAGGAGCGGGCGTCCTCGTAGGCGGTGGTGCTGATCCGCGAAGCGTATCCGGCGCCGCGGTGCACGCTCGCATAGAAGGGCAGCAGCTCGGTGATGCGGTCGGTGACGGCGGACAGCGCCGGTGCGCTCGCCGCGTAGTCGAAGTTCGCATAGGTGCAGGTACCCCCCTGGACGAGCGGAACCTGCACGTCACAGCCGGAAACGGTGGCAAAGGGAGCGATGCAGGTGGTGGTGGCTACAGCAGTCATGACAAATCCCTTGTGTACTCGGGGACCCGCCGGTGACGCCTACGACGGAGAATTCTCGTCGCCGGCGGAGTCCGCGCTTGCCGTGTCCGGTAGTGGATTCACGGCCCGGTCGTCACCCGGAGCACCCCACCGCGGTTGGAGGGTTGCCGACCAGCTAGCCGGGGCTTGACGCTGGTACTCATGACCTGGCGAAGAGAATGGCAGGACGACCGGGCCGTGTCAACCCCGCACAGCTCCGCGTCGCCCGGCACCGCACGACGCCGACACGCGTTCTGCGCGCCGAACGTTCACCTGCCGTCCACCCGGACGTGAGATAACCGGAAGCACCATCGAGCAGAAGGACCCGCGGAATTGCCAGCCATAACCTCGACCCCCGTCGGCCGGTCCCCCATCCCCGACGAGTTCCTCCGCGCGTCGCACACTCCACCCGCCCGCACCCTCGTCGACCTGCTGCGGAGCACTGCCGAAGCACATCCCGACGCCCCCGCGATCGACGACGGCGCGACGGTCCTCGAATACGCCGAACTGGTCGAGGCGGTGATCGCCGGTGCGTATGCGCTGAACGACGCGGGCGTCGGGGCCGGCGACAGGGTCGGGGTCCGCATGACCTCCGGGCGCAGCGACCTGTATGTGACGATTCTCTCCATTCTCGCCGCGGGCGCCGCGTACGTCCCCGTCGACGCCGACGATCCCGACGAGCGGGCCGAACTCGTGTTCTCGGAAGCGCAGGTCACCGCCATCGTCACGGACGAGGGCATCGGACCGGGCACGGCCGCGCCGTCGGGCACCCCGGTGGTGCGGGGCCCGAACCTCGATGACGACGCGTGGATCATCTTCACCTCCGGTTCAACCGGAACACCGAAGGGTGTCGCCGTCACCCACCGCAATGCGGCGGCCTTCGTCGACGCGGAAGCGCGAATGTTCTGCCAAGGGGAGCCGCTCGGTCCCGGCGACCGGGTCCTGGCCGGGCTGTCCGTGGCGTTCGACGCCTCGTGCGAGGAGATGTGGCTCGCCTGGCGGCACGGCGCCTGCCTGGTTCCGGCGCCCCGCGCGCTCGTCCGCTCCGGCATGGACCTCGGGCCGTGGCTCGTCTCGCGCAACATCAACGTCGTCTCCACGGTGCCCACCCTCGCGGCGATGTGGCCGGCCGAAGCCCTCGAGGCGGTGCGTTTGCTCATCTTCGGTGGCGAGGCCTGCCCACCCGATCTCGTCGAACGTCTCGCGGTTCCGGGACGCGAGGTGTGGAACACCTACGGCCCCACCGAGGCGACGGTCGTGGCCTGCGCGTCGCTGATGGACGGCACCGGACCGGTCCGCATCGGCCTGCCCCTCGACGGATGGGATCTCGCCGTCGTGGACGCCGACGGCAACCCCGTCGAGGAGGGCGCGACCGGTGAACTCGTCATCGGTGGTGTCGGCCTCGCGCGCTACCTCGATCCGGCGAAGGACGCCGAGAAGTACGCTCCGATGCCCACGCTCGGCTGGGACCGCGCCTACCGCAGCGGTGATCTCGTGACGCTCGACCGCGCCGGTCTGCTGTTCCAGGGACGCGCCGACGACCAGGTCAAGATCGGTGGCCGCCGCATCGAACTCGGCGAGGTCGACAACGCACTGCAGAACCTGCCCGGCGTGGCGGGCGGTGCGTGCGCGGTCCGCAAGACGGCCGCGGGACATTCGATCCTCGTGGGATACCTCGCCTCCACCGATCCGGACTTCGACATCGCGTCGGCCCACGACCTGCTGTCCGAACAACTCCCGGCCGCGCTCGTCCCCCGACTCGCGCTCGTCGACGAACTGCCCACCCGCACGTCCGGCAAGGTCGACCGCAACGCTCTGCCGTGGCCGCTGCCCGGCGCCGATGCCGACTCGGTGGAAGCACTCGGTCTCGATCCCACCGCCGAATGGGTCGCCGAACTGTGGACCGACATCCTCGGCGCCCGGATCGAGGGCGTCGACGACGACTTCTTCGAACTCGGCGGTGGTTCCCTCGCGGCGGCGCAACTCGTCACGGCGCTGCGGAGCCGGTATCCGGAGATGACCGTCGCAGAACTGTACGACCACCCGAGGCTCGGATCGCTCGCCGTCTATCTCGACGAACTCGCACCGACGGAAGCGGCGACACCGCGAGAGGTGATGCCGGTGCCGCGACTCGCCCAGCTCGGGCAGATCGCGGTGACCGCCGTCCTCACCACCCTCACCGGACTGCAGTGGGTGACCTGGCTGGCGATCCTGAACAACATCGTCGCGCTCGTCGTCGACGTGCCGTGGACCGTCACCCTGTCGTGGTGGTGGGTCGCGCTCGGTGTCCTGCTGTTCCTCACGCCCGTCGGGCGCATGGCGATCTCCGTCGCGGGTTCGCGTCTGCTCCTGCGCGGCATAGAGCCCGGAAGCTACCCACGCGGTGGGAGCGTCCATCTCCGGCTGTGGACGGCTCTGCGACTGTCCGAGGCCGTGGGTGCCGTGAACATCTCGAGCGCTCCCTGGATGCGGCAGTACGCGCGGGCGCTGGGAGCGAAGGTCGGCCGCGACGTCGACCTGCACAGTCTTCCACCGGTCACCGGTCTCCTCGAACTCGGCGACGGGTGTGCCGTCGAGCCGGAGGTGGACCTCGGCGGCTACTGGGTGGACGGCGACCTCGTCCACATCGGAAGCATCCGGATCGGTGCCGGCGCCACGGTGGGCGCCCGCTCGTTCCTGGCCCCCGGCGCGCGGATCGGTAAGGACGCCGAAGTGGAGGCCGGATCCGCGGTGTTCGGTCGCGTGAAGGCCGGGCAGAATTGGTCGGGCTCCCCCGCCCGCAAGGCCGGCAAGGCCGACCGGCCGTGGCCCGCCGCGACACCGCCGCGGGGCGGCAGGTGGGTGCCGGTCTACGCGCTGTCGTCGATCCTGCTCGGCGGTCTGCCCGTCGTCTCGATCGCCGCCGGGGTCGCGCTGCTCGTGTGGTGGGTGCACGACACCCCCACCGTCTCCGACGCCGTGGTGCACTCCCTGGCGATGCTGCCCGTCGCGGCGCTGCTGACGATGTTCGTCTTCGCCCTGCTCACCCTGACGGCCGTGCGACTGCTTGCCGTCGGGATGACCGAGGGCTGGCATCCCGTGCGCAGCCGCGTGGGCTGGCAGGTGTGGTTCACCGAGCGCCTCATGGACTCCTCACGCACCTTCCTGTTCCCGCTCTACGCGTCGATGCTCACCCCGATCTGGCTCCGATTGCTCGGCGCCGACATCGGTAAGGACGTCGAGGCGTCGACCGTGCTGATGGTTCCCAAGTTCACCAAGGTCGCCGATGGAGCGTTCCTCGCCGACGACACGATGGTCGCCTCCTACGAACTCGGCGGCGGGTGGCTGTACATCTCGCATGCGAAGGTCGGCAAGCGTGCCTTCCTCGGCAACTCGGGTATGGCGGCGCCGGGTCGGCGCGTCCCGAAGCACGGGCTCGTCGCGGTGCTCTCCGCGGCTCCGGAGAAGGCGAAATCCGGCTCGTCGTGGCTGGGCAGTCCCCCGGTGCGCCTGCGGCGCGCAAGCGGTGACAGCGACGCGAGCCGCACCTTCGCACCGCCGCTGAAACTGAAGATCGCGCGCGGCGCGGTGGAGACCTTCCGGCTCGTGCCCATGGTCGTCACCTACGGCATCGGGCTCGGTGTGCTCTTCGCACTCAACACCCTCGCCGTGCACTGGGGCTATCTCGCCGCTGCGCTGCTGGGCGGTCTCGTGCTCATGGTGGCCGGAGCCGTGGCGTGCCTCGTGACCGTGATCGCGAAATGGCTCGTCGTCGGTCGGATCGGACGCGTCGAGCACCCGCTGTGGAGTTCGTTCGTGTGGCGCAACGAGGTCTCCGACACCTTCGTGGAGACCGTGGCGGCACCGTGGTTCGCCCGGGCCGCGGCGGGCACCGCCGTGATGAACCTGTGGCTGCGCGCGCTGGGGTCGAGGATCGGGCGCGGTGTGTGGTGCGAGAGCTACTGGCTGCCCGAGGCCGACCTGGTGTCCCTGGGCGACGGTGCGACCGTCGAACGCGGTTGCGTTGTACAGACCCACCTGTTCCATGATCGGATCATGTCCATGGACACCGTGACCCTCGGCGCCGGCGCCACGCTCGGCCCCCAATGCGTCGCGTTGCCCGCCTCGGGCATCGGCGACGGTGCCACCGTCGGCCCGGCCTCGCTGGTGATGCGCGGCGACGTCGTCCCGCCGTCCACTCGCTGGCAGGGCAATCCGATCACGCCGTGGACCACGCCGAACGACTGGTCGCCGCGGTGAAGCCCATCAAGGCCGCCAAGCCCGTCGCGCCGGTCGCCGCGGACCGGCCGCTCGACCCTTATCTGCCCGAGAGCGGGAACCGCGGCTACCGGGCCTCCCGCTACGAACTCGAACTCACCTACAAGGTCGTGTCCAATCGGCTCGACGGCCGGGCGAAGATCATCGCCACGACTACGGACGTGCGCGCCAAGTATTCGCTCGATCTCGCGCAGTCGATGCGAGTCACGAAGGTGACCGTCAACGGGCGACGTCCCGCCAAGTTCGCGCATCGTGGCGGCAAGCTCACCGTCACCCCCGCCGAGAAACTCCCTGCCGGGGCGGTCCTCGTCTTCGGTGTGCAGTACTCGGGAACCCCCACCCCACTGCGGACCATGTGGGGTGAGGTCGGTTGGGAAGAACTCGACGAGGGTTCGCTCGTCGCGAGTCAGCCCAACGGCGCACCCACCTGGTTCCCCTGCGACGACCATCCCGGTTCGAAAGCCACCTACCGCATCGCGGTCACCACCGACGCTCCGTTCGTCGCGATCGCGAACGGCACCCTCGTGCACAAGACCACGAAGGCGAGTCGCACCACCCGCGTCTACGAGCAACCCGAACCCATGGCGACCTATCTCGCCACGGTCCAGACCGGGCACTACGAGATACGCACCCTCTCAAACGAACCCGTGCCCCAGTACGGCATCCATCCGCCTCGGTTGCGCGCGGCGTTCGATCGGGACTTCGCTCGCCAGACCGAGATGCTCGAGTTGTTCACGCTCCTGTTCGGCCCGTACCCGTTCGCGCACTACACCGCTCTGGTGACCGACGACGACCTCGAGATCCCCCTCGAAGCACAGGGATTGTCGATCTTCGGCGCGAACTTCTGCGACGGCACCGGCCGCGAGGAACGGCTCGTCGCACACGAGTTGGCGCACCAGTGGTTCGGCAACAGCCTCACGCTGAACCGTTGGTGCGACATCTGGCTCCACGAAGGATTCGCGTGCTACGCGGAGTGGTTGTGGTCGGAGAACTCGGGCGGCAGGTCGGCGCATGCACATGCGCTCGACGCCCACCGGGGTCTGGCCCGCAAGCCGCAGGACATCCTGCTCGAGGATCCGGGCCCGAAGGACATGTTCGACGACCGCATCTACAAGCGCGGAGCACTGACTTTGCACGCCCTGCGAGTGCAGCTCGGCGACGAGCCGTTCTTCACCCTCCTACGGACGTGGACCGCGGAACACCGGCACGGCAACGTGACAACGGCGCAGTTCAAGGATCTCGCCGCACGTTTCTCGGACGTCTCGCTCCGGCCGCTGTGGGAGGCGTGGTTGAGCACGCGAGAGCTTCCCCCGGCACCGACCGCCTAGTTCCGAGGGCGCAGAGATGCATCCAGTGCGCTCATCAACTGTCCGACACGACTTCTCGAGGTAGGGGCGATCGGATATCTGGACAGGACGTCGACCACCACGGGGGTCGCACGGCGCCGGGCGTCGTCGAGCGAGTCCTCAGCTGCCGTCGGGTCTCCGCCCGCACGGAGTTCGGCGATGCGAGCGACACTCGCAGCGGTACGCAGGATGTGCCCGACCTGAGTGGCCTTCGCGATCGGGTGCAGATAGGCAGCCGCGGCGGCATCGCCGGCACACCGCGCGGCGAGGGAAGCCGCTTCCGTCGGTGCATCCTTCGCAGCTCGGTGGGCATCCAGGGCGGCGACGCGCTGGAGTCTCGTTCGTCGCGCACCGTCGACGAATTCTCGCGCCGCATCGAGTGCTGAACGTGGACGACGGTCCTCGGGCACGGATTCCTCGAAGACGGGAAGCACGTCCTGTCCTGAGTTGGCTCACGTATTCGGCATGAACGACGGCTCACGTCTGTGACCTGCTGGTTCTCGCCGTGATCGAGCTGATTTCACGCACTAACAGCCCGGGTTTTAGGCTCAGCGGGTGGC
>NZ_JAIFKB010000006.1:0-137166 GCF_019641445.1 Rhodococcus sp. DMU2021 | reverse complement strand
CGGCGAGTCGGGTCGCTCGCTCGCGCAGTTCCTGTGGGTATTTGTAGTTCGCCATGGTGAGTCTGGGGTGATCCTTCCGGGATATCTGGCTCACCCTCAATGAAACCAGGGACGATTCAGCACCCAGTCGACCCCGGTGTCGGCGAGCTGCGCCAACAGGTCCAGATAGAGGGGAACGAGCTCGTCGACGCGGCCGAGCAGCGGTCCTTGCCCGTCGACGGGCTTCGACAGCAGCAGGAAGGTCAGTGGACCCAGGACGACGGGGCGAGCGGGCACACTGAGCTCGCGTGCCTGTGCGATCTCACCCAGAATCTTTGTGGCATCGAGTTCGAAGACGGTGTCGGGTCCGATCTCGGGGACGAGGTAGTGGTAGTTGGTGTCGAACCACTTGGTCATCTCGAGTGGGGCGATATCGTCGGTGCCGCGTGCTGCGGCGAAATAGCGGTCGAGGTCGTCGGCGATATCTGCGGCCCGGGCAGGCAACGCCCCGAGCATGACTGCTGTGTCGAGGACGTGGTCGTAGAACGAGAACGTTCCGACCGGGATCGAGTCCAGCCCGGCTGTGTGTTGACGTGACCACGTGTCGGCGCGCAGTTGTGCGGCAACCGATTCCAGGCCACTGCGGTCGAGGCGCCCGGCCCAGTAGGCTTCGGTGGCCTTCTTCAGTTCGCGGTTCGGTCCGATGCGTGCGGAGCCGAGCACGGTGGCGGTGAATGAGGATGCTGTCGGAGCAGACATCAGGTTTTCTCCGGTGTTCGTCGCTGGGTGGTCTACCGCCCGATGAACGCGCATCCCGATACGAGCCCCGTGTTCTCGACCTGTGGTCGAGGTGTTGCCGATCGGCGCGCGCCCATTCCACGAGGCGGCATACCGTCGGGCACGGCGTGCCCGACACGATCGGCAGGTCTTCGGACTCGCAGGCACCCATTCCCGATTCCGTCGGGATGGACCTAGTGGCCGTCGCTTCCCGGACCTGGTGGTCCAGTGCTTGGTGACGGCGGTCGTTCCTGCATACCGCTGCGGGACAGTCCCGGATTCCCACCGGGTTCCCTCTCACACCCGATACCTGTCGGCATCGGGTGCTTCGGCGCGCACATGAGGTCTTCGGGGCTCCTCACGACGACATGCGGCGAACCGATCGCAGCGCCGACTATACAAGGATCACCTCCTTCCTCGGCGTCCGTGGGCTGGACGACGCTCTACCAGGTCCGGAATGCGTTCCTCTGTATACGAACTCGGGAGTGTGAGGATTGCCCGGTCGGCTCGGATCCGGTGGCAGGATCCGAGCCGCCGGGCCGGAGACAGCGAGACTCAGCCGGTCGCGGAGGTCCCCTCGGGGGAGTGCTCGGGCGAACGCCGGCGCCGCAGCAGACCGACCGCGACGTCGACGAGCAGGAATGCGAGCAGGCTCAGTCCCAGCAGCGGAGCGAACCACCCGACGGTCACCGCAGCAGCGACCACCGCGACGACGGTGACCGGGTGCAGGCGTCGCCACGTCCCACGCAGCGGTGGGCGCGCCACCCGGCGCGATCCGCGGGTGGGGCGACGCTGCCACCACAGCTGGTAGCCGCGCACGATGACCGTGCCCAACGCGACCGCGAGAGCGAGCAATACCAGCTGGTTGAGCAGCCCGAACAAGATGCCCATGTGCAGGGCGATGCCCCAGGTGGTGAGCTGGGCGGCCAGCGGCCAGTCCGCGAACGTGTTGGTGGCGGTCACCGCCCCGGTGGCCGGGTCGATCGCGACCGCGTCGGTGACGAACTGCCAGGGCTGGCGGGTTTCGGTGACGGTGACGGCAGTGTGGCCGTCGGCCGGGATGCTCATCTCGACGTGTTCGGTCACTCGATGCTCGGCAGCGGCGGCAAGGACGCGGTCCAGAGCGCCGATGTTGCGATCGAGTGCGCCCGTATCGGCAACAGCGGCAGTATGGCCGTCGTGGCCGTCGTGTCCACCGGCTGCAGGCGCGGTGTCCGAGACGCCGAGGGTGGTATCGAGCGTCGGGGTGGTCCAGCTCAACGCGGTACGCAACTCGCCCACATTCGCCCCGGCATATGTGGACCAGGTCAACCCGGTGGCCGACAGGAAGATCGAGCCGACCGCGATCCACAGGCCGGTGGTGCCGTGCCAGCCGAGGGTGCGGTTGCGGCCCCGCGCGCCGCGGTCGAAGGTCAGCAGTCGCGCCGACTGCCGGGTGCGGGTGCGCTGGGTGCGGTAGCGCTGCACCCACAGGTACACCCCGCCCAGAGCGATGACCCACAACCAGGAGGCGGCCAGTTCGCTGTAGATCCGGCCGGGCTCACCCAGATGCAGGTGCCGGTGCAGCTGGGAAATCCAGGTGCGTACCGGCAGCGCGCTGCTACTGCCGTAGACCACCGACTGACCGGTCGACGAGGCGGTCGCGGGATCGATGAACACGGCAGTGCGCTCGGATTCACCGAGGGACGGATCGGTGAACAGCACCCGGGTGGTCTCACCGACCTCGGATGCGGGGCGTACCGCTGAGACGGTCAGGTCCGGGCGTAGCTGCTGGGCGGCGCGGACCTGCTCGGCGACCGGCAGTGCCGGACCGGTGGAATCGACGTGCAGCAGGTCGCGGTAGAGCACCTGTTCGAGGGTCGGGGCGATCGCGTAGAGGCCCCCGCTGATCGTCGCGATCAGCAGGAACGGGGCCACCAGGATCCCGGCGTAGAAGTGCAGCCGCATGATCAGCGGCCGCATGCTGCGCGGCGGTGAAGAATCCTGCGCCGCAGCCCGGGCGGGCTCGGCGGCGGAATTGTCCGCGGCGATGGTGCCGCGGTCGAGTTCGGGAACGGACATGAGTGTGTCTCGATTCGGCTGTCGTGAGGTGCTCACCGTGTGCGCGTTTTTCGGCGGTGTCCGTGCAGGAGCACGGGCACCGCTGGAGATGCGGTCGGTGAGGCGACCGTCAGGAAAGGCGGGCATCGAGGGGACTTGGCAGATCGAATCCGGTCGATGCCGCTGAGGGCACGCACGCCATACACTCGGCATCCCAGCACGGGGCGAAGGCAGGACGGCGGAAGAAGAATGTCGGACACCCGTCGGCGATCGCGTGCTCTCCCGCGCCGGGGACGGCGCAGCAGGCGGATCGGGTAGGGAGGCCGACTACGCCGCGGTCGGCGGTCCGCGGGTACCGGCGGCGGCGCCGGCCAGCAACCACAACGACAGCGTCGCCCGATAGAGCGGGGTCGCCGACCAGACCACGGTCTGCGCAGGCGGGACAGAAACGAGCACCAGCATCACGCGGGTGAACGCCCCCAACACGTGCAGGCACGCACCTTCGACGGCGCGCACCGCAGCGGCGGAGACCGCAACAGCGGCAAGGTGGGCGGCGATCATCGCGGGCGACAGTTCCAGCCCGTGCGCGTGGTCGTCGACCACCGAGAGGGTGGTGTGCCCGACCACCTGTCCGGCAGTCAGTGCCGCGAGGAGAAACACCCAGTTCCGATCGCGCACGGTGACGGCGGCGACCGCGGCACCGACGCCGGCGCACGCCGCCAGCAGCAACACCACCGCCGACTGGCTCGGCGGCATCCCGCCACCGGCCACACCATGGGCGGCGATACTCACCGCCCCCGACACCGACCCCACGGCAGCACCGCGCACCTGCGCAAGCACCGGCATCCGTGAGTCCACGCCGCGAGGATAGCGTTGATTCCCCTCGGGTCTCTTCTCCGGTGCCGGGACAGGGCCGGGCGATGACGTCGGTCTCCCGCACAGCGGTGGTACCGGCGTCGAACAGGACACAACCGCTACGCCGTTCGAGTGGCGTTGCGCCACCACCGACCTGCACCGCCCCCGGCTCCTACTTCGGCCGAGCCGGGAATTCGGGCATGGTCGGCTCCTGCTAGCCTCAGTTCGTCCATCACGATGGGATCCGAGGAAGCCGGTGTGAATCCGGCGCGGTACCGCCACTGTGAGCGGCGCTTCGACAAGCGTCTGCGAGCCAGATACTCACCCCATTCGTACCTTTCAGCATCGGGGCGGCCTACCCCGAGAAAGGCTGCGCGAAGCCGTGCACCCATCTCTCTCCCATTCTGTCTCCGCTGTACCTCTTCGGCGTCCGGATCCTGTCGAAGGGCGCGCCATCGCGATCGCCCACGCACCGGGAATCAGTGATCAGGTCGCTGCGACCCGCACCTTCCATGCCTTGATCCGGCCCGAGTGCCGATTCCCCCAGCGCATCGAAAGGACGGCCGTCGCATGACTCCGCTGAACCGTCGGACGCTGAGCGTCGCCGCCGCATGTCTGACGCTGATCAGCGCGAGCGCATGTGGCGCAGACGAGGAGAACGCCGCGTCGGCCGACTCCATGACCGTCGAGAACTGCGGGATCGACGTCACCGTGGAAGCGCCACCGGAACGCGTGTATGCCGCCTACCAGCCGGCCATCGAGATTGCGCATGCGCTGGGCATCAGCGACCGCCTGATCGAGACCGCCTTCCTCGATGCTCAGGTGTTGCCCGAGTACGCAGATGCCCAGGAGCAGGTGCCGTACGTCGAGAAGCTCCCCAGTCGTGAGGCGCTTCTGGCCACCGGGCCCGACTTCATCCTGTCGGGGTACAACAACGTGTTCACCGAGGACGGCGCCGGCGACGAGAGCTTCGGCACGCGGGCGAGTCTGACCCGGCTCGGCATACAGAGCTGGATCCTCAGCCCGCTGTGCCCCAGCGCGGACGGACTGTCGGACGAGGCGATCGACCCCGCCACCGTGAGCGTCGAGACGATCTATGACGACCTGCGCGACCTCGGGGCCCTGTTCGACGTCGAGGAGCGCGCCGAGGAGGTCATTGCCGATCAACAGCAGCGCATCGCGGCGGTCGACCAGGTGCTGGCCGGGGCGGACCGCCCGAGCGTCGCGATCGTCCTACTCGATGAGGGCGGTGGCATCCGCGTCGCCGGTGGCATCGACTTCGGTACCCGGATCATCGCGCAGGCCGGGGGCGTGAACGCCTTCGCCGACCTCGTCGAGCGACGCCACGTCGCGATCGACCTCGAAGAGCTGATCCGTCGCGACCCCGATGTCATCTTGACCAGCACCTGCTGCGACGCCTCCTATACCCGCCAGGACGGCGCCGAGGAGGCGCAGACGATCGTGCAGAACCCGGCGCTCGCGGGCCTGTCGGCGGTGCAGAACGGTGCCGTGCATCCCTTCCTGTTCGCTGACCGCGCCGCCGGAGTCCGCATCGCCCATGCAATCGAGCTGCTGGCTTCGCTGCTGCACCCCGACCTGGCCATCCAGGACGAGACCGGACAAGACGGGGGCGAGTGAGGTAGGCGGTGACGACGGCGGCAACGACCCCGGAGCGGTCTGCGGACGGTCCGGCCTCGGCTGCCGGCGCGCCTGTCGTGCGTTCCGGCCTGCTGAGCGGCAACCGTACTCGCCTACTCGGGCTCGCGGTGGCCACGGCTGTTCTGGTGGCCGTGACCCTCGGCTCGGTCCTGCTCGGCACCCTGCCGGTCGGCCTCTCCGACGTGGTCGGGGCCGTTACAGGTTCGGCGGACAGTGACGTCGAGCGCGTGGTGCGATATATCCGCATCCCGCGGACCGTGACCGGATTGCTGGCCGGGATGGCGCTCGGCCTCGCCGGCGTGGTGATGCAAGGTCTGACCCGCAACCCCTTGGCGGGACCCGGACTGTTGGGCATCAACGCCGGCGCGGCGCTGGCGGTGGTTTCGGCGATGGTCGGTCTCGGCATCACGAGCGCTGCCGGTTACGTGTGGTTCGCCTTCGCAGGAGCTGCGGTGGCCGCCGTCTTCGTCTACATGCTCGGCTCGCTCGGTCCGGGTGGTGCCACGCCGGTGAAGCTCGCTCTGGCCGGGTCGGCGTTGACCGCGCTCCTGGGCGCGGTCACCACGATGATCACCCTCCAGGACGCCTCCACGATGGAGGACTTCCGCTATTGGGTCGTGGGATCGTTGACCCGTTCGGACAGTGACGCTTTGGCCGCGGTAGCGCCGTTCATCGCCGTCGGTGTCGTCCTGGCTGTTGGCCTGACCCGCGCGTCGAATGCTCTGGCTCTGGGTGAGGATCTCGCCCGCAGCCTCGGTGCCCGTGTGTGGGTCGACCGCATCGCGGGGGCTCTCGCTGTGGTTCTGCTTGCGGGTGGCGTTACCGCTATCGCAGGTCCGGTCGGGTTCATCGGGCTCGTGGTACCCCACATCGCACGGATGATCACGGGCTCGGACTACCGCTGGGTGCTCGCCTGGACCATCGTGCTCGCGCCCATGCTGCTGCTGATCGCCGACATCGTCGGACGACTCCTGGTCCAACCCGAACAGCTGCAGGTCGGGATCATCACCGGCCTGGTCGGCGCCCCGTTCTTCCTCTACCTGGTCCGCAACCGCAAGGTGGTCGGCACATGAGTTCGCCGGTGCGCCGCGGTCCAACCCGCGACACGCTCCTGGTGGCCCCGCGAGGTACCCCGGTCTCCTTTCGGATCAGCCGCTCCTCGGTGCTGCTCACCGTCCTCGCCGGCGTGGCCGCCGTTGCGGTCGCCACGGCTTCCTTGGTCCTCGGGGTGTACCCGATCTCGGTTTCCGACGCCGTCACCATCGTGGGAGGCGGAGGCACCCTCATCGAGCGCGAGGTCGTGCTGGGCGACCGCCTGCCCCGGGCACTGACCGGGCTCGGTGTCGGCGCGGCTTTTGCGCTCTCGGGGGCCATATTGCAGCGCATCGCCGCCAATCCGCTCGTCAGCCCCGACATCATCGGCATCAATTCCGGGGCGGCGATGGGCGCATTGACCGTGCTGCTTGTCGTGGGGGGCAGCGGTCTGCAGCTCGTGTTCGGTGCGCTGGCCGGCGCGGTCCTCGCTGCGCTGATGATCGTGCTCATCGCTTACCGGCGCGGTCTGCACGGCTTCCGGCTGGTGCTGGTCGGGATCGGTGTCGCGGCGATGCTTTCCTCCGCTATCTCCTATCTGCTCACCCGTTCCGACATCCACCGAGCCATGAGTGCCGCTGCCTGGCTGACCGGCAGCCTGGCCAATCGGAGCGGGCTGCACGTGACCATCATTGTCATCGCGCTGGCGGCGACGGTCCCGGTCCTGATCGTGGAGTCGCGGCACCTGCGGCTGCTCGAGCTCGGCGACGATCTCACCCGCACCCTGACCGGAGCCGGTCAAGGCCGCAAGGTGTTGTTGCTGCTGATTGCAGTGGTCCTCGCCGCGATGGCGACCGCAGCTGCCGGACCCATCGGTTTCGTCGCGCTGGTGGCGCCGCAGATCACTCGCCGCATCCTCGCCGAGCGGCAGATCGGCCTTGCGCCCTCTGCCGCCGTCGGCGCCCTTCTGGTGGTCGGCGCCGATCTGGCGGGCCGTTCGATTTTCGCGCCGTCGGAGATGCCCGTCGGAGTCCTCACGGCGATCCTCGGAGCGCCGGTCCTGCTCTATCTCCTCGCCCGCGCCCACCGCATCGGAGCCGCCGGATGACACCACAGCCAGCACACGCGATCCGGTCGGTCTCGTTGACGACCGAGCAGCTCAGCCTGGGCTACGGATCCTCGCTGATCGTCGACCAGGTGAGCACGAGCCTGCCTGCCGGCCGTATCACGGCGATCGTCGGACCCAACGGGTGCGGCAAGTCGACGCTGTTGCGGGGCCTGGCCCGCCTGTTGTCGCCGCAGCACGGCCGAGTCCTTCTGGACGGTACCGAGCTCACCGAGATGCCGGCGCGCACACTGGCCCGCGCCCTCGGTCTGCTGCCGCAGCAGCCCCTTGCCCCGGACGGCATCACCGTCGCCGATCTCGTCGGCCGGGGCCGGCATCCCCATCAACGGTGGTTCCGACAGTGGAGTGCCGAAGACGAGCGGGCGGTGGCTGCCGCACTGGCGGCGACCGGCGTCGACCAGCTGGCCGAGAGCCCGATCGAAGAACTGTCCGGTGGCCAACGCCAACGCGTGTGGATCGCGCTGGCGTTGGCCCAGGATCCCGACATCATGCTGCTCGACGAGCCCACGACCTTCCTCGACCTGGCCCATCAGATCGAGGTGCTCGATCTGCTCGCTTCCCTCAACCACCGGCTCGGACGCACCATCGTGCTGGTGTTGCACGATCTCAACATGGCCAGTCGCTATGCCCATCACCTTGTGGCGATGCGAGCGGGGACGCTGGTGACCGCCGGACCGCCCAGCGAAGTCATCACTTCCGAGATGGTGCGCGACGTCTTCGGTGTGGAGGCCACTGTGATCACCGATCCCGTCGCAGGCACACCGCTGGTCCTGCCCCACCGGTCGGTCGACATCGAGGCCGCCCGGTGACCGGGCGCGTTCTGCCTTCGCGGACGGACCGCTCCGCGCCGGACCTCGGTCGGCGCCCGGCTTCACACTCATGTGTGCCGGAAGCCCCTACCTGTGCGATCGCGTGGATCGGGTTCCAGCCCCAGAAATTCCGCGGATGCGGTCCCACGCCTCGAGGTGCTCCCAGACCGGTTCCTCCGTCAGTCGCTGGGTGTTGGTGAGAAACGGGGTGGGCAGCATGATCGTGAGCATCTGCTCGTCCCGGCCGTTGAACATGCGCAGACCTTAGGAGGTGACGGTGTCGTCCCTGCCGATCCTGCGGTACAACTCGGCGCGACTGCAGCGGCGGATCCGGCCGAGTTCCGGCCCACTCGCGGTGTGTTCGCCGATGCAGAGATGGAAGTGCCACCGACCGAAGTCGACGGTGACGTACCCGTCGTACATCCCGATCTTCTTCGGTGCGTTCGGGGCCGCGACCTCCAGTGCCGAGCCTTCGATGAGCAGACCGAACCACATGTCGTTCCAATAGTTCTCGGGAACGAACACGACTGTCACGGCATCTCCTTCGAGCGGTCGTCCGGCGGGGTGGGGAAGACGCAGTCGCCGCAGACCCCGCCGGTGGGTGTGCGGTAGTAAAGACAGCAACTACGGCGACGGCCGGTCGCCGGGTCCACAGTGTCCGCCAGACGCGGATCGGACAGAAGGTCATCGACGAGAGGCTGTGCATCGGAACCGATCACCCGACCGGCACCGATCAGAGCGGATGCCGCGTTGCCCCACAACAGGCCGGCCGCGACCACGTCGCGCCACGCATGGACGAGAGGTTCGATCTGCCGGTCGAGGACTTCCGTCACGATGTCGTCGCCGAATCCGGGTTCGGTGATGTGCAGGTGCAGTCCGGCGTCGTTCCGCCACAGGAGTTGCTCGGGATCGAGCCGGATGCATCGTCCGGAGTCGACGACGGAACCGATCGCCACCGACCACACGCGTGCGACGTATCCGAAGAAGAGGGTCGATGCCGCCACGCGCGGTTCGTCGGTGTCCATCCGCGCGGCAGTATCGGCCACCAGAGCGTCGCGGGTCGCGGGGTCGGCCAGATCTGCGGTGGGACGCCATCTGTCGTCGGCAGGTCCGGTACTCACGCGGAAGTACGGGCTCCATACGGCGATTCGCTCGAGAACCCCGATCGCATCAGACACGGCTGTCCTCCGCTTCCAGGTCGAACACCATCCTACGAGGATCGAACCGCATGCGTCCGCGATCGAACGCCTCTCCGATACGGCCGGATTCGGTGAGAGCAGCGGGAGTGTCGCATGTCAGTGTGCGATCTGCTTCGAGCAGCCACATCCGGTCGGACACCCGTAGTGCGAGTTCGAGTTCGTGGGTGGACATGACGACCGCCAGATTCTGCTCGCGCGCCAGGCGTCCGAGCACGTCGACGAGTTCACCCCGTCGAGCAACGTTCACCTTCGAAGCGATCTCCGTGACCGTCCTGCCACGGAAGGCACGACGACGGGCGTGGCCGATGGTCAGATCGCGTAGTTCCACGCCGGTGGAGGTCACAGTGCCGCTCCCAGTGTTCCACGCCGTGAACGAATCAGGACGGCGATGACCACGGGCGCCTCCACGATGGCCGTGACGGCGTTGAGGGGGAACACGGTGGCCCCGAGCGCCGCGGCGATCACCACACCGGCGCGGCCGAGTCCGGCCAGCCCCGCGGTGAACCCGCCGACGCCGCCACCCACGAGCCAGGTCGGGGCGTCGGCCGCCTGCGCGACCACGGCTTCGAAATCGGCGTCGACTATCTCGGACTTGTCGGGAAAGTAGTCGACCGAGGCATCGAAGTCGGTGATGCACTCGTCCGAGGCGTCGTTCTCGGTGTCGGAACCCGCCGTCGAACATCCGGCGAGCAGAAGGCTCGCGGAGGTCAACGCGACAAGGAGCTTCGGGAAGGCTGCGCGTACACGCACGGCGATTACACCCTCTCTCGGGGAAGTCCGCCCCGGGCAAGGAGGTACGGCGACGTGAGTATCTGGCTCCCGGAGATCGCTCTACCGGTCACAGTGGCGGGACCGCGCCGGAATCACACCGACTTCCTCGTGCGTCGTCGCAATGACGGTGCCGAAATTAGCACACGGAACGAAAAGTCTTCACGGGCCGGTCGTCCGCACCTTCGTCCACCGCTGCGTGTCGGGGTCGAAGGAGACGAGTCCCGTCCGCTCGAACTCGTCGAGCCACCCCCGCATCGGCCACCACCCCCAACGCCGGTGGAACAGCGCGGCATTGGTGAGGATGTCGTCGAGATGCTCGACCGGCGGGCTCGACACCGGGTGGTACTGGTGGAAGGCATGGGCGCCGCCGACCCAGGCCATCGGGACTCCGGCACGGGCGGCCTTCTGTCCGAAATCGGTGTCCTCGCCGCCGTATCCGCTGTATGCGGTGCAGAACCCGCCGATGCGGTCCCACACGAGCGACCGGGACGCGAACGACAGCGACCAGAACAATTCGTGTCTATCGTCCAGCACGATCTCACCCGAGGAGGGGAACGGACGGGCCGGATGCGGATCGATCGCGTCGCCCAGCCGGTCGAGGTCGTAGCCGTCGGCGCCCGGTTCGGACAGATAGGTGACCGGACCGTTGAGCAGCGCAGCCGGGTGCCGGCCGGCCGCCTCGGCGTACCGTTCGATCAGGTCGGGAGCCGGAATGCAGTCGACGTCGAGGAAGACGAACAGATCCGACGACGCCGTCCGCGCGCCCAGATTCCGTGCCTCTCCGACCGGCAGTTTCGCGGAGTCGACGTCCATCTCCACCACTCGCGCCGACGAGCCGGCCGTGGCGACGACCTCCGTGACCTCCGGGTCACCCATCGCGACAACGATGTGCTCGTCGGGTGTCCGGGTGCTGCGTGCGAGGCCGTCGAGTTGGCGTCGCAGATGCGTGCTGCGACCTGCGGCGACCGTGACGACCGAGACGGTCACGATCGCTCCGCTAGGTCGTCCAGGATCGCCGCCGCGCGCGCCGCGGCACCGTCGACCTGCCAGCGTTTCCATTCGACGGGGTCGAGGCCGCGTGCTCGCTCGATCAGTTCGGGCCAGCGGTCCGGGTCGGGCCACCCGTCGAGACCCACCGCCAGTCCGGACTTCTCCAAAGCCGTTGCGGTGGAACGCTGTTCGTCGAACGGACGGGGTTCGGCGATCACGACCGCAGGTCGCGCGGCGGCCGCGATGTCGGCGACGGTGTTCTGGCCCGCATGCCCGATCACGACGTCGGCGCCGGTGAGGACGGGCCACGGATCGTCGACCCACGGGCCGCCCGCGACACCGAGACCCTCCCACACGTACTGGGGGTAGCGTGACGAGAACCGGTGCAGATCGTCGACGGTGATCGACGATCCGCCGCTGCCGCTCATGACGAGGACCCTCGGCTTCTCACCGGCTGTGCGGGTGGGAGACGGGCGTCCGTCGAAACGGCTGATCCCGCCGACGTACGAGGTGGCGTAC
Organism: Rhodococcus sp. DMU2021; assembly: GCF_019641445.1. Lineage (NCBI taxonomy): Bacteria > Bacillati > Actinomycetota > Actinomycetes > Mycobacteriales > Nocardiaceae > Rhodococcus > Rhodococcus sp. DMU2021. Next base: position 125,410 of record NZ_JAIFKB010000006.1, on the reverse strand, counting down.
GAGCGCAGCCAGTGCGGATCGTAGACGTCCTGCGACCACGGTGCGATGAGATGGTCGGCGACGCGGTAGGCCAGCGTGTGGGCGGTATCGGTGCGCTCGCCCGGCATCGCGAGCACCACGACGGGGATCCCGTACAAGCGGGCGAGGAGCGTCACCTCCACCGACACATCCACTACCAGCAGGCTCGGGCGGGTCGCGGCGATCCACGACCCCAGCGCGTGCATGCGTTCGCGGAGACCGTCGTCGTGGGTGGGAACCCAGTGGAGGACGTCGTGGGCCGTCGTGTCCTGCGCGGTGTCGACGGCGAGGTCGTCGCGGGGGAGCAGCACGACGTCGTCGAAGACGTCGGCGGCAGTGCCGAGCGGCGCCGACGACAATGCCGTCACCGGCGTCCGCAGATCCGCGCAGATGCTGCTCGCGCGGGTGCGGTGTCCGTGCCCGTGGTGATGGATGTAGTAGCCGATCATGCCGCTCCCGCGAGTTCCCGATACAGCGAGACGTAGGCATCGACCATCGTGCGTTCCGAACAACGCTCCTCCGCGCGGGCTCGGGCGGAGGCACGGGACAGACCGACAGCGCGGGGTACCGCCTCGGCCAGGCCGTTGATGTCGTCCGGCGCGACCAGGCATCCGCTGCTCTCGTCGACGACCTCCGGGATGCCGCCGCGCGCGAAGGCCACCACGGGTGTCCCGCATGCCAGGGACTCGGCGACGACGAGCCCGTACGGTTCGTCCCATTGCGGGGTGATGAGTGCTGCTGCCGAACGTCCCACCGCGGCAGCGAGATCCGGCTGGGAAAGATGACCGAGATAGATCACGTCGGGACCGAGGAACGGTTCGACGTGTTCCGCGAAGTACCCCCGGTTGCTGATCGGGCCCGCGATCCGCAGCCGGTAACCGACCCGGCGCGCGGCCTCGATCGCGAGATGCGCGCCCTTCTCCGGCACGAGGCGGCCGAACCAGATCAGATCCTCACCTCCCGAACCGACCGGCCACGCTCCGAGATCGACACCGTTGGGCACGACCGCCACCGGACCGGGCGTGACGTGTTCCCAGGCCGTCGCGGTGTGCCGGCTGACCGCGACGAACGTGCCCGGGCACCCACCCGGAGTCGCCATCGCCGACTCGAGCCACGGCGTCGGCGGCGTGTGCAGCGTGCAGAGCAGCGGGGTGTGCAACATGCGGGCCATCGCTATCGGCAGGTAGTGCAGGCTGTGGTTGTGCACGACGTCGAAGGCATCGGCGGACGGTCCGGCGAGATCGAGCATCAGCGACAGGTAGGCGTGGTGGTCGCCGAGGAAGCCGTTCGCCGGGGGCATCGACACGTCGCTGCGTGCGAGTTCGCTGACCTCGAAGGACGGCACCTCGAGGAACGAGGCCGGAAGTTCCGGATCGGATCCCGGTGCGGCGAAGAGCGTCACCTCGTGGCCGTCCTTGCCGAGCGCGTGGGCGAGATGCCACACGTGCGCTTCGAGTCCGCCGGCGAAGGGCTGGCGGATCGGATATCTGTTCGACGCGACGAGTGCGATGCGCAACGGCGTCATGATCTGCTCCGGCTGCTCATCGCGCGCAGGTAGATATCGCGATGGGCGCGGGCCAGCGCGCGACGTTCGTCCATACGTTGCGACCAGTCGGCTCGCGGAAGATCCCTGCTCTCGTACAGTTCTCGCACGCAACGAGCGAGCGAGTCGGCTTCGAAGGTGTCCTCGTCGTAGGTGTACACCCCGCACCGACGCTGCTCGCCGTAGAAGCCGCAACTCGGCGCGATCACAGCGGTGCCGAGGTCGAAACACGCCTCGAGCCAACCCGAATGGGTTCCGAAACGGTAGGGCAGCACCGACACCGACAGATCCGAGAGGTACTGCCACAGTTCGTCGTCGGAGAAGTACGGATGCACCCGCACGTCCACCTGGGGTTGCTCGCCGTACTGCAGGATGCGGGAACCGGCTTCCGGGTTGTACCAGTACGCATTGTCGGGATCGAAGATCTCGTCGTGCACGTTGATCTGCAACACCGCATCGGGTAGCGAGCGCACGGTCTCGGCCAGCGTGTCGAGCACCGGGAACAGATCCATGTTCGCGCGCAGGCTCTTCGCGTGGACTCCCACGACGAACGGACTTTCGTCGCGACGCGGTCGCTCGAGCCAGTGCTGTTCGACGACGTGCGGATGCGGCAGGACCGTCGCCTCCCGGCCCCAGCGCAGACGGATCCGCTCGGCGGCGCCCGGCGTGAGGGTGATCAGTTCGTCCGCGGCCGGAATCAGCACGTCGAGTTGCTTGTGGTGCTCACCGGGGGTGGGATGGTGCGGGTTCCGCAGGTCGTGCACCGTGTACACGAGAGGCTTGTCGTGCTCGGCGAGTTCGGCGACGACGTCCTGCAGCTGCTCCGCGCCGATCGCGTCGAATCCGAAATGGATGTGGAAGACGTCGAATTCCTCGTGGTGGTCGCTCACCCAGCCCGGTTCGAGCATCAACGGCGGCCACCAGCCCCCGGGAACCTTGCGGCCGTCGGCGGGAACCGGATCCGTCAACCGGATCACGTCGTCGCCCTCCGGGCAGGCGAGGTGCCGGACGTAGACGTGCGACGCAGGCACCGACGCGACTCGAATCACCACAACCGACCCTCTTCTCCCTCGCGCGACATTCGCCGTACACACCGAAAGGCCGGGAACGCCGTCCCCGGCCATCGTCCGGTGCCCTGCGGCTACCCCCGCGGGACGGCCTTCACACGTCCTGCCCGACTCGTCCGGTCTTCACTAGGGTGGCGGTAGGCAACGATCATCGAGCGAGAGGATTCGGTATGGGTGTGAGCTTGGCCAAGGGCGGCAACGTTTCGCTGTCGAAGGAGGCTCCGAACCTGACGGCGGTGACGGTGGGTCTCGGCTGGGACGTGCGCGCGACGACCGGCGCGGACTTCGATCTCGACGCCAGTGCACTGCTGACGAGCGAGAACGGCAAGGTCCTGTCCGACCAGCATTTCGTCTTCTACAACAACCTGCGTTCGCCGGACGGCTCCGTCGAGCACACCGGCGACAACCTCACCGGTGAGGGCGAGGGCGACGACGAGAGCGTGAACGTCGACCTCGTCGCCGTTCCCGCGGAGGTCAAGTCGATCGTCTTTCCGGTGTCGATCCACGACGCCGACGCGCGGGGCCAGTCGTTCGGTCAGGTGCGCAACGCGTTCATCCGCGTCGTCGACCGCGCCGACGGCCGGGAACTCGCCCGCTACGACCTCACCGAGGATGCGTCCACCGAGACTGCGATGGTCTTCGGTGAGCTGTACCGCCACGGTGGCGAGTGGAAGTTCCGCGCCATCGGCCAGGGCTACGCCTCCGGTCTGGCGGGCATCGCACGGGACTACGGCGTCAACGTCGGCTGAGCCGACAGGGGTCAACGTCGGCTGAGCCGACAGGGGTCAACGTCGGCTGAGCCGAGAGGGGTCAACGTCGGCTGAAGATGGGTTTCAGCGGACGAGCTTCCACTTCTTGTCGTGCCGGTAGAAGGTCGACCGCTTGAGAGCCCGGGGGTTCGCGACCCCGTCGCGGGTGACGACTGCGGCGGGGGAACCCAACTGCATGGCCCGGCCCGTCAGCCACTTGTAGCCGCCGAACCAGCGCGGCCGGTCGATCGCGGCCCGCAGACCGGGCATCGCGGGTGTGGGTTCGACGCGGATGCCGGGCACCGTGCCGGAGAACAGGCGGGTGTCATCGACGTAGGCCTCCCCGACGAGCGCATCGCCGTTCTCACCGCACAGCAGCGCACGGCCGACGAGGGCGATACCGGCGTCGTCGCGGATGAGCGGCAACGGCTTCGCGACCCCCTGCAGGGCGACGGTGGCGGCCTTCGACCCCGTCCGCAACCCGTACGCCTCCGTGGCCGGGGTTCGTGTCTCCGGGACGTACGCGACCTCCAGGTCGAGGCGTTCGGTGCGCATCAGCCGGGTGACGGTCGCGGCGAACGCCGCGTCGTTGCCTACGAGGATCAGACGAGGGTCCTCTACCGACTCGAGATGCGCGAAGACGTCCTCGAAGTCGTCCTTCTCGGGGAGGGCAGGCGCAGACAGTGCGGTCACGGGGGTCAGCGCCAACGGCAATGGCACGTCACCGCATCTGAGCACTACCGGGGTCAACGGGTCTCCTCGAGGGGTCGGGTTCGTCGGGCTCTCGGCTGCGTCCACTGTAATGGGAAGGCGGTGGGGGAGGGCGGCGGCGACCCGCCACCGCGCGCCGCAGCTCCGGCGCTTCTGCAGTCCCGTCATTCGCGCTCGTCGGAGGGTGGACTACACTGTGGTCCCGGCTGCTGCCCGGTTGGGCAGGACCCTGCAGGCGAGACCGCCCGCACGTAGACACCTGCCTGAGGAGAGCGCGACATGCCGGCAATCGTCCTGATCGGAGCCCAGTGGGGCGACGAGGGCAAGGGCAAAGCTACCGATCTACTCGGCGGACGTCTGCAGTGGGTCGTGCGCTACCAGGGCGGCAACAACGCCGGTCACACGGTCGTGCTGCCCAACGGCGACAAGTTCGCCCTGCACCTGATCCCGTCGGGCATCCTGACGCCCGGCGTCAACAACGTCATCGGCAACGGTGTCGTGGTGGATCCGGGTGTGCTGCTCACCGAGCTCGAAGGCCTCGAGAAGCGCGACGTCGACACGTCCCGTCTGCTGCTCTCGGCCGATGCGCACCTGATCATGCCGTACCACGTGGCCATCGACAAGGTCACCGAACGCTTCCTCGGCAAGAAGAAGATCGGCACCACCGGACGCGGTATCGGCCCCTGCTACCAGGACAAGATCGCCCGCGTGGGCGTGCGGGTCGCCGACGTGCTCGACGAGAAGATCCTCACCCAGAAGGTCGAGGCCGCACTGGAATTCAAGAACCAGGTGCTCGTCAAGATATACAACCGCAAGGCGCTCGACCCGCAGCAGGTGGTCGACGAGGTCCTCACCCAGGCCGAGGGTTTCAAGCACCGCATCACCGATACGCGCCTCGAACTGAACAAGGCGCTCGAGCGCGGCGACACGATCCTCCTCGAGGGTTCGCAGGGCACGCTGCTCGATGTCGACCACGGCACCTATCCGTACGTGACGTCGTCCAACCCCACTGCCGGCGGCGCCGCTGTCGGTTCGGGTATCGGCCCGGCGAAGATCTCGACGGTGCTGGGCATCCTCAAGGCCTACACCACCCGCGTCGGCTCGGGTCCGTTCCCGACCGAGCTGTTCGACGACCACGGCGCCTACCTCGCCAAGCAGGGTGGAGAGGTCGGTGTCACCACCGGTCGCGCCCGCCGCACGGGATGGTTCGACGCCGTCATCGCCCGCTACGCGACCCGCGTCAACGGCATCACCGACTACTTCCTCACCAAGCTCGACGTGCTGTCGGGTCTCGACACCGTGCCGATCTGCGTCGGCTACGAGGTCGACGGTGTGCGTATCGACGAGATGCCGATGACGCAGACCGACGTGCACCACGCCAAGCCGATCTACGAGGAGATGCCGGGCTGGTGGGAGGACATCACCCACGCCCGCACCTTCGAGGAGCTGCCGAAGAACGCGCAGAACTACGTGCTGCGTCTCGAGGAGCTCTCCGGCGCCTACATCTCCTGCATCGGTGTGGGGCCGGGCCGCGACGAGACGATCGTCCGGCGCGACGTCATCCGCTGACGGGGTAGCTCCCGGCCCGCGCCGATTCGTCGTCGGACGGGCGCCGATCCCTCACTGCATGTTCACCGACGGTTCGCACGGACTGTGCACGCTCGTCCCGCACAGTCCGTCGGACCCCGGGGAGAACCATGTACGTGTCCCGTCGAACCCTGCTGCGCACCGTCGCGCTCGGAGCCCTCGCGGCTCCGGCGGTGGCGTGCTCGTCGGGAAGTTCCGTTGCAACGCCGAGCCTCGTCCGTGAGCGGCCGATCCTCACCCACGGTGTGGCCACCGGCGACGTGCGGGCCGACGGGGCGCTCGTGTGGGCGCGCTCGGATCGACCGGCGCGGCTCGTCGTGGAGACGGCGGCCACCGAATCCTTCACCGATCCCGTCCGGCACGTGGGTGGTCTGCTGACGCCCGAGACGGACGGAACCGGCCGACTGCGGCTGACGGGACTGCCGGCCGGCGAGCAGGTGCACTATCGTGTCGTCCTCGAAGGCGAGGACGGCGCCACGTCCGAGCCGGTGACGGGTCTGTTCCGCACCGCCCCGACCACACCCGGCGACATCAGGCTGCAGTGGTCCGGCGACACCGCCGGTCAGGGCTTCGGTATCAACCCCGACATCGGTGGGATGACGATCTTCGACACGATGGCCCGTCGCGACCCGCACCTGTTCGTGCATTCCGGCGACGTCGTGTACGCCGACAATCCGCTGAAGGAGACCGTCGAGCTGCCGGACGGCCGGATCTGGCGCAACATCGTCACCGAGGCCAAGAGTGCTGTGGCGCAGACCCTCGACGAGTACCGCGGCCAGTACGCCTACAACCTCATGGATGAGAACTATCGGCGGTTCAACTCCTCCGTCGCGCAGATCGTGCAGTGGGACGACCACGAGACCGTCAACAACTGGTACGCGGGTGAGATCCTGGATCTCGAGCAGTACACCGAGAAGAACGTGGACGTCCTGGCGGAACGGGCTTTCCGTGCCTTCCACGAGTGGCTCCCGCTCGATCCGGCGGAGGCCGTCGACGGACGCATCCACCGGGTCGTGCGGTACGGACCGCTGCTCGACGTCTTCGTACTCGACATGCGGACCTACAAGGACGCCAACGGCACCAACGTCGGCGCGGCGGGGCAGGTGCTCGGCAGCGCGCAGACGCAGTGGCTCATCGACGAACTCACCCGTTCGACCGCCACCTGGAAGATCATCGCCGCCGACCTGCCGATCGGCCTGGTCGTACCCGACGGCGATACGGCCTTCGAAGGAATCGCGAACGGGGACAACGGCGCTCCCTCGGGCCGGGAATCGGAGATCGCGCGGGTCCTGTCGGCGGTCGAAGCGCGCAGGATCACCGGCACCGTGTGGTTGACCGCCGACGTGCACTACACGGCCGCGCATCACTATTCGCCGGACCGCGCCTCGTTCACCGACTTCGACGAGTTCTGGGAGTTCGTCTCGGGACCGCTCAACGCCGGTGCTTTCGGACCCAACGAGCTGGACGGAACGTTCGGTCCCGAGGCCGTCTTCGTGCACGCGCCCCCGGCGGCGAACACCTCGCCGATGGACGGATATCAGCACTTCGGGGAGGTGTTCATCGACGGCGCGACGAAGCAGATGCGGGTGGAGTTGCTCGACTCGCGAGGGACGGTCCTGTTCCGTCAGGTGCTCGATCCACCGGCCTGATCCCGCCCGCGCGATGCGGGGCATACTGGATCGGTGATCACTCGAGCGATCGGAGCCGTGTCGCTCGTCCGCGACCTCGGGAACTGGCAGGATTCGGGGCAGTCGCATTCCCGTCGCTCCGCTCGCCCCGATCCCAGACCCGCCTACCGGGCGCTCGCGGACAGCATCCGCCTGCTCGTGCACGACGGCCGCGTCCCGCTCGGGGTCGCCCTGCCCAGCGAGCGGGAACTCGCCGCGGCGCTGTCGGTGAGCCGCACCACCGTCGCGTCCGCCTATGCGGCGCTGCGGGAAGAAGGCTATCTGCGCAGTCGGCAGGGTGCCCGCAGCACGGTCGCCGTGCCCGCTCGCCGGGGCGCGGAGAACACCGGGTCCCGGATGCCGATCGGCCCGGCGATCGATCTGAGCAACGCCTCGCTGCCCGCGCCGGCAGCGGAGATCGAAGCGGCGTATGCCGCGGCGCTGCGGTCGATGTCGACCTATCTGGACTCGCACGGCATGGAACCGATAGGGGTGTCGGTGCTGCGCGAGGTCATCGCCCGCCGCTACCGCGAGCGTGGACTGCCCACCTCGCCCGACCAGATCATGGTCACCTCCGGGGCGCAGCACGCGATGCGCCTGCTGCTCGGTGTGCTCGACGACCCCGGCGACCGGGTGGTCGTCGACCACCCCACCTATCCCAATGCGCTCGAAGCGATCCGCCGCTACGGCGCGCGCCCGGTGCCGGTTCCGGTGCGCCCGGAGAACGGCCCGCACGGCGGCTGGGATCTCGACGGTGTCGCCAGTGCCGTCCGGCAGACCGCGGCGCGCACCGCCTTCCTCGTCCCCGACTTCCACAACCCCACTGGCCTGTGCCTCGACGAGGACGGCCGCGCCGAACTGGCCCGCATCATGCGCGACACGCGAACCACGCTCGTCGTCGACGAGTCGATGGTCGATCTCTGGCTCGACGCCCCGCCGCCGCCTCCCGTCGCAGCCATGCCTGCCGGCGCGTCGGTGGTGACGGTGGGTTCGACGGCGAAGTCGCTGTGGGGTGGCCTGCGGGTGGGATGGATCCGCGCCGACCGCGACACGATCGTCCGGCTGGCCGGGGCACGGACCGCGGTCGACCTGGGCACGCCTGTCATGGAACAGCTCGCGGCCGCGCATCTGCTCTCCGAAGTCGACGAAGTGCTCGAACGTCGCCGCGCCGCGTTGAGGGAACGACGCCGTGCGCTGCGCGCAGCTTTGGACCGGCGGTTGCCCGACTGGGAGTACACGCCGGGCCAGGGCGGGATGTCGTTGTGGGCGCGGATGCCCGAGCCGGTGTCGACCTCGCTGGCTGCCGCCGCGCCGTCCCACGGTGTGCTGCTCTCCGCCGGTCCGCGCTTCGGTGTGCAGGGTGCGTTCGAACATTTCGTGCGTCTGCCGTACACGCAGGATGTCGAGGTCCTCGACGACGCCGTCGAGGCGATGGCCGCCGCCTACGAGCAGGTCGCCTCCGGGCGCACACCCGACGAGGCGCGGCTCGTCGTCTGATCCTGTGCGCCAGGACGATCGTCGGAGCGTCGGCGGGCTCGGGCTGCCGGATCAGACCCAGAGGGTGTCGATGTCGGTGGCCTCGGCCGCCGGACCGACGGGCTCGCCGGCGGGGGTGCGGGAGAAGCGCGGCGCCGGTGCGTGCTGCACGACGCCGTCGATCTCGATCAGCGACCCGCGTGCGACGAGATGCTCGTTCTTCTCCGCCTCGGCCCAGGTGAGGACCGGGGAGACGCAGGCATCGGTACCGAGGAATATCTCGGTCCACTCGTCGCGGGTCTTCGACAGGAATTTGTCGGTGAAGATCTTCTTCATCTCCGCCCAGCGGGAAGTGTCGAGCTGGTGCGGCAGGTCGGCCGGATCGAGCTCGAGGCCCTGCAGCAGCAGCGCGTAGAACTGCGGCTCGATGGAACCGACGGCCATGTACTTGCCGTCCTTGGTCTCGTAGACCTCGTAGAACGGGGCGCCGGTATCGAGCATGTTGACGCCGCGCTCGTCCGACCACGCGCCGCGACCGCGGAACGCCCACATCATGTGCGAGAGAGCGAGGGCGCCGTCGACCATCGCCGCGTCCACGACCTGGCCCTTGCCGGAGGTCTGACGCTCGACGAGGGCCGACAGGATGCCGAAGACGAGGAACATCGAACCGCCACCGAAGTCGCCGACCATGTTCAGCGGCGGCACCGGACGCTCGCCCTGGCGGCCGATGGCGTGCAGGACGCCGGTGAGGGAGATGTAGTTGATGTCGTGGCCGGCGGCGTTGGCGAGCGGGCCCTCCTGGCCCCAGCCGGTCATGCGGCCGTAGACGATGCGCGGGTTGCGCTCGAGGACTACGTCCGGTCCGAGGCCGAGTCGTTCGGTGACGCCGGGACGGAAGCCCTCGATGAGGACGTCGGCGCGCTCGAGCAGGGTCAGGACCTTCTCGATGTCGGCGGGATCCTTGAGGTTGGCCTCGACGATGCGACGGTTGCGCTGAATCGGATCGCGCTGTCCCTCCGGCGGGATCTCGCCGGGGCGCTGCACGATGACGACATCGGCGCCGAGATCGGCGAGCAGGGTCGCGGCGTGTGGGCCGGGACCGAGACCCTTGAACTCGACGACGCGGACACCCGCGAGCGGACCCTTCTTCTCAACAGCTTCAGCGGACACTCGACGAACCTCGCTCCGATGTGTAGGGACTGTCGCAACGGAGAGTACCTTAGCGAGCGTTCAGAATATGGCTCCGGTCGCTGGGGTTCCGGTCGTCGGGAGTGGATCACTCCTCGTAGAGGTCGGCCTCGCTCAGTCCGGTCGCCTCGAAGGCCTCGCCGAGATCGGCGTGGCGGACGACGGTGACCACCTGGTCGTCGACCACCCGGAAGGCGATCGCCTCGTCGCGAGGACCCGGATCGGACGCCCAGGTCACCGTCTCCTCGACCACCACGATTCCGTGGTGGACGAACAGGCGGCCCGGTTGCAGCGTGACCCCTGCCGTCGTCGCCCACTCGCGCAGTTCGTCGAGTCCTTGGTCGGGATCGTCGTCGGGGGTGGGGAGCACGATGTCGTCGCTCGACAACTGCACGAGCGTGTCGATGTCGTTGCTGTTCACAGCGTCGTGCCAGGCCAGGACCGTAGCGATCTCCGAAGTACTCATGATCGAGAGCCTAGTCGCCGGATCGCCGAGGTGGGGGCGTGAATCCGCCGAATCCGCTGTCGCACTCGGGCGCTCCGGAGCACAGTGGACGTATGACGATCACCGGCCAACTCGTGAGCTTCGTCCCGAGCACCGACCTCGACGTCTCGGAGATGTTCTACGTCGACACCCTGCGCTTCCGGAAGCTCTCCCGCGACCCCTTCGCGCTCGTCCTCGACGGAGGCGGCGGCGCACCGGTCCGGGTGACCCTCGTGCAGTCGCGCGAGGAGACCGGCTACACCGTGCTGGGCTGGCGGGTATCCGATCTGGACGGCACCGTCGAACAACTGCGCGAGCACGGCGTGGAGTTCATCCGGTACAACGGCATGGATCAGGACGACCACGACGCGTGGACCGCACCCGACGGTATGCGGGTCGCATGGTTCCGCGACCCGCACGGCAACGTCCTGTCGTTGCTCGAACACCGCACCTGACGCGGCCTCAGCTTGCGAAGGCACCCCACAGGAAGCCGGCGAACAGCACCGCGAAGCCACCCATCTCACCGACGATCAGCGCGGCCATCGCCAGACCCGTCCCGCGCACCGGATGCGCGAACTGATTCGTGGTGTCGCGCAGCGCACCGTGCACGACATAGCTCGCGATCGCGCCGACGAAGAACACCACGATCACCGCGGCCGCGGCGAGGTTCACTGCGGTGGGCCACGCGCTGAGCTCGACGAACACCGCGACCAGCAGCGTCGCGAAGGAATACATCAGGGCCGATCGGTGGGCGATGTCGACGTACGGGTGCGCGAGGTGGTCGTCGGACGTCGCCATCTGCCGGTACTTCCACACGCCGAGAGCGAGCGCAAGAAGGAAGACCGCACCCGCGGCCGTCAGTGTCAGTTCGGTGTCGACTCCCAGGACCATCCCGCCAGTATGGACGCATCACCTCAACTGCAGCCGCTGGTGTTCCCACAGGACGGGCAGGCGTGGCACGACCCGGCCCGTTGCATCTTCACTCCGCACTGCATGCAGTACGGCGCGTCCGGATTCGACGGTGACGGAGCAGCGAGACCACCCGGGGAGGACGTGCTCGCGCTGCTCGTGCTGTGCGTGCCCCGCGGCGCGGTCGCCGGCGGATCGGGCTCACGCACCGGCGGCGTGCTCGTGTACGGCGTGAGCGTAGGGGTGTCGGGCACCGAACGCTCGGCGCCGGTGAGGATGCCCAGTTCGGCGCGCTCGTCGGGTTCGAGATAGTCGATCGCCAGTCGCCGGAAGATGTAGTCGAGGATCGACGTGGCGATCCGCAGATCCGGATCGTCGGTGATCCCGGCCGGCTCGAAACGCGTACTCGTGAAGGCCCGGACGAAGGTGCGCAACGGGACCCCGTACTGCAGACCGTAACTGACCGACATCGAGAAGGCGTCCATGATGCCGGCGAGCGTCGAGCCCTGTTTGGACACGCGCAGGAACATCTCGCCGGGACGCCCGTCGTCGTACTCACCGATCGTGACGAAGCCCTTGCAGTCCGCCACCCGGAACTCGAACGTCCGAGAAGTGCGGGTGCGCGGGAGCCGCTCGCGGCGAGGCGCCGTGGACGGAGCCGCTTCTGCGACAGCAGGGCGCGACGCCGTCGACAACGGTTGTCCCAGTTTGCAGTTGTCACGGTAGATCGCAAGGGCCTTCACGCCCAGGCGCCACGCGTCGACATACATGTCGGCGATGTCGTCGACGGTCGCGGACTCGGGCAGGTTCACCGTCTTGGAGATCGCACCCGACAGGAAGGGCTGCACCGCGGCCATCATCGCGACGTGGCCGCGCGGCGAGATGACGTTGTCGCCCATGGACGTCGCGAACACCGGTGCGTGCTCGTCGCGCACGTGCGGCGCACCGGCGAGATCGTGATGCAGATCGAGGTGCGCCACGATATCGGCGACCTCCGACGGGCTGTAACCCAGACGCGACAGTGCGCGCGGCACAATGCGATTGACGATCGTGAGGCTGCCGCCGCCGACGAGCTTCTTGGTCTTCACCAACGCCAGATCCGGTTCGATCCCGGTGGTGTCGCAATCCATCGCGAGCCCGATCGTGCCGGTCGGTGCGAGCACGCTGACCTGGCTGTTGCGCACACCGTGGGCAGAGCCGTCGGCCACGGCGCGGTCCCACGCCTGTCGTGCCGCATCGAGCACGTCGGCCGGTGCGAGATCGGCGTCGATGTCATCGAGTGCGCCACGATGCTTGCCCAGCACGTCGAGCATCGGCGCGCGGTTCTCGTCGAAACCGTCGAACGGTCCGAGGCGCCTCGCCATGTCCGCCGACACGGCGTAGGCGTGACCGGTCATCAGGGCGGTGATCGCCGCAGCCGTCGCGCGTCCGGCCTCGCTGTCGTAGGGCAGGCCCGAAGCCATGAGCAGCGCACCGAGGTTGGCGTAACCGAGCCCGAGCTGCCGGAACCGCCGCGACGTCTCACCGATCCGCTCGGTGGGGTAGTCGGCGCGGCCGACGAGGATTTCCTGCGCGGTGAGCATCACCGCCACGGAGTGACGGAAACCGTCGACATCGAAGGTGCCGTCCTCGCGCAAGAAGGTCAGCAGATTCAGGCTCGCGAGGTTGCAGGCCGAATCGTCGAGATGCATGTACTCCGAGCAGGGATTCGACGCGTTGATCCGGCCGGTCGCGGAGGCGGTGTGCCAGGCATTGATCGTCGTGTCGTACTGGATGCCCGGGTCGGCGCACTCCCAGGTGGCGGCGGCGGTGCGCTGCAACAACTCTCGCGCGCGGACAGTCCGGACCGTCTCGCCAGTCGTCACGGTACGCAGCGGCCACTCGGCGTCGGCCACCACCGCGTGCATGAACTCGTCGGTCACGCGCACCGAGTTGTTCGCGTTCTGGTACTGCACCGAATGGATGTCGGTGCCGTCGAGACCCATGTCGAAACCGGCCTCGGCGAGCACCCGCGCCTTGCGTTCCTCGATCGCCTTGCAGTCGACGAACTCCTCGATGTCGGGATGGTCGACGTCGAGGATCACCATCTTCGCGGCCCGCCGGGTCTTGCCGCCGGACTTGATGGTGCCGGCGGAGGCGTCGGCGCCGCGCATGAAGCTGACCGGCCCCGATGCGCTTCCGCCACCGGTCAGCGGTTCGGCCGACGAGCGGATCCGGGAGAGGTTCACCCCGGCGCCCGACCCGCCCTTGAAGATCACCGCTTCCTGCCGGTACCACTCGAGGATCGAGTCGATGCTGTCGTCGACCGACAGAATGAAACACGCGCTGGCCTGCTGCGGAGTGTTCGGCACCCCGATGTTGAACCAGACGGGACTGTTGAACGAGGCCCGCTGGTGGATCAGCAGATAGGTCAGCTCGGCGGCGAACGCCTCCGGATCGTCGAGATGACCGTCGGTGTGCCCCCACGCCGTGATCGTGTCGACGATGCGCGCGATCACGTCGCGCAACGAGTGCTCACGATCCGGGTGTCCGAGCTGCCCGCGGAAGTACTTCTGCGTGACGATGTCGGTGGCGTTCTGCGACCAGAAGGCAGGAAACTCCACATCGGTTTGCTCGAAGACGACACGACCGGTGCCGTGGTGGACGATCCGCGCGTCGCGGCGCTGCCACTCCACCGCCTCGGCGGGATCGACACCGGGCGTCGTGAAGTACCGGACGTCGCCGCGCACCGCGGCGGCTGCGGCGTCCGATGCACTCTTCGGGCTGCTGTGAGGCCTGGTACTGCTCATCGCGTCCTCCCGGGGGCGTGGACCGGTGGCACATATAGTCCCACCATGCTGCCACCGCGTCCCGGTACTCCGCTGTCTTCCGCCCGCTCGACCCGCTCGGTGGCGCCGTGAGTGCCGGCGGCGAACTGCTCGTCGGGCTGGCGATCCTCGTCGGCCTGCTCGGGATCGTGCTGCCGGTCCTGCCCGGCGTCCTGCTGATCTTCGGCGCGATCGCCGTATGGGCGTTCCTCACGGGAGGCACCACCGCATGGATCGTGCTGGGCGTCGCGGCGGTGGCGCTGCTGGTCACCGGCATCGTGAAGTACACCTGGCCCGGCAAGCGACTGCAGCAGGCCGGGGTGCCGAACCGCTCGTTGATCCTCGCCGGTCTGCTCGGCATCGTCGGGTTCTTCGTCGTCCCCGTCGTCGGGCTGTTCCTGGGCTTCCTGCTCGGCATGTACCTGTCGGAGGTGCAGCGGCATCGCACCCACCGCGACGCGTGGGTCTCGACGGTCGCGGCGACCAAGGCGGTCGCGTTGTCGATCCTCGTCGAACTGTTCGGCGGACTCGTCGCGGCGTCGGTGTGGCTGGGCGCCGTCCTGTTCACCTGAGCGCACCCGGAAAGCCGAGCAGACCCGAAAGCGAGGAGGGACCCATCCGCGCGGATGGGTCCCTCCTCGTTCGTGCAGTTCAGGCTGCTGTCACGCCTTGTGCGGCTCGCTCGCGCGGAACATGTCCTCGCGCTCGACGACCTTCACGCGCTCGCGGCCCTCGGCCTCACCGAGGCTGCGCTCGTGCGCGTCGAGGCGGTACCAGCCCTGCCAGGTGGTGTACGGCAGCTGCTTGTCCTCGAGGAACTTCACGATCGCGTCCTCGGACGGATCCTCGGGGGTGTTCAGCCGGCCGGCGGCCCGGTCCTCGAGCAGGTTCGCGACGGTCTCGTTCGCGTCGCCCTTGGTGTGGCCGATCAGGCCGACGGGGCCGCGCTTGATCCAGCCGGTGACGTAGGTGTGCGGCATGAACCGGTCGGGACCCTCGGCGTTCTCGTCGGCGAGCACACGTCCGGCCTCGTTCGGCACGGTGCCGGCCTGCTCGTCGAAGGGCAGCTTGGCGATGTTCTGCGAGAGGTAGCCGACCGCGCGGTAGACGGCCTGGACCTCCCAGTCGTTGAACTTGCCGGTGCCGCGCACGTTGCCGGTGCCGTCGAGCTCGGTGCGCTCGGTGCGCAGACCGACGACCTTGCCGTCCTCACCGAGGATCTCGTGCGGGGACTCGAAGAAGTGCAGGAACAGCTTGTGCGGGCGGTTGCCCACATCGCGGATCGCCCAGTCCTGCAGAGTGTTGGCGACCATGTCGACCTGCTTGGAGTTGCGACGTGCCTGCTCGGAGCCCTCGTCGTAGTCGATGTCCTCGGGGTCGACGATGACCTCGATGGTCGGGGAGTGGTCGAGTTCGCGCAGCTCGAGCGGCGTGAACTTGGCCTGCGCCGGACCACGGCGACCGAAGACGTGCACCTCGACGGCCTTGTTGTTCTTCAGACCCTCGTAGACGTTCGGCGGAATTTCCGTCGGCAGCAGCTCGTCGCCGGTCTTGGCGAGCACGCGGGCGACGTCGAGCGCGACGTTGCCGACACCGAGGACGGCGACCTTCTCCGCCTCGAGCGGCCAGGTGCGCGGCACGTCGGGGTGACCGTCGTACCAGGACACGAAGTCGGCGGCGCCGTAGCTGCCGTCGAGATCGATGCCGGGGATGTTCAGCGCGCGGTCCGCGTTCGCGCCGGTCGAGAAGATCACCGCATCGTAGAAACGCTGCAGGTCGTCGAGGTTGAAGTCGCTGCCGTAGTCGAGATTGCCGAGCAGGCGGATCTGCGGCTTGTCGAGCACCTTGTGCAGGGCGGTGATGATGCCCTTGATGCGCGGGTGGTCGGGCGCGACACCGTAGCGGATCAGACCGAACGGCGCCGGCATGCGCTCGAACAGGTCGATGCTGACCCCGGGATCCTGCGCAGTGTCGGACTTCATTAGTGCGTCGGCGGCGTAGATACCGGCAGGGCCGGCACCGACGATCGCGACGCGAAGGGGACGAGTCTGATCGGTCATCAGGGGATCAACTACCTCTTCGGTGTGCGGACGGACATATCCAGCTTAAATTAAGGCTGCCCTCAGTGGGCTCGGCGCAGGTCGCGCGGGGATGACGGCGAAGGAGGACGAATCGAGCCGTCGAGCGAATCGCTTCAGCGACAACACATGTGGGCACCCATACGACACAGGTCGACGGCGAGGCGTCGAACGAGCTGCGTGGTGGCCATGCGACAATTCCTACCTCGAGAGGGTTTTTAGGGCAAATGCGGTCGTGACGGGCCGCGACCTCGCGCCCACTAGGATCGGGCGCATGGCCAAGCGCGGAGCCCCCGAACCCGAACCCGATCCCGGCCCGGATCCCGACGGTCCCACCAGTAGCAGCATAGGGCCTTTCCTCGGAGCCCTCGCGGTCCTGGTGGTGCTCGTCCTCGTCGTCTTCGGCGCCCAGCTCTTCTCCCCGGCGGGCGACGACCTCACCGAGGACGAGATGGTGCGCCGCGCCGTCACCGACTACGTCTCCGCGCACAACGAGAACGACGGACCGATCCTCGACCGGCTGCGGTGCAGCGATCTGCCCGCCGAGGAAGCACCGCTCGCGGACGTCGAGGGACGCGTGGAGCTGCAGGCCGCGCAGAACATCGCCGTGGACGGCGATCGGGCCACCGTCGACGTCCGGACCGGCCTCGACGGGGAGACGCAGACCGAGACGTGGCAGGTCGTCCGCATCGACGACGTGTGGCGGATCTGCCGGTTCTGACGTGTCGCCGTGCGTATACGAAGCGGTGCCCGCGTGTACGTCACAGTCCGACCTGTGAAAATATGTTCCGGTGAGCTACGCAGGTGATATAACGCCGCAGCAGGCATGGGACCTGCTGCAAGGTGATCCGGATGCCGTGCTCGTCGATGTGCGTACCGAAGCCGAGTGGAAATACGTCGGGGTCCCCGAGACCTCGTCGCTCGGTCGCCGGACCGTGTTCGTCGAGTGGGTTCGTTACCCCGACGGCGCCCCCAACCCGAACTTCGTCGAGGATCTGAGGGCAGCGGGTATCGGCAGCGGACCGGTGATCTTCCTGTGTCGCTCGGGGCAGCGCTCCATCGGAGCGGCCACGGCCGCCACCGCTGCGGGCCTGACCCCCGCCTATAACGTTCTCGAAGGATTCGAAGGCGCTCTCGACGGCGAAAGCCATCGCGGTGCCGAGGGCTGGCGGGCCGCGGGCCTGCCGTGGAGGCAGTCGTGAGTTCCATCCCCCAGGGCGGCGCGTTCGACAAGGCGCTGCCCGCCACCGTTCGCCCCGCCACGCTCGGCGTGCGCGGCGGCACCCTCCGATCCGGTTTCGAGGAGACCTCCGAGGCCCTTTACCTCAACTCCGGGTTCGTCTACGAGTCGGCCGAGGCCGCCGAGGCCGCTTTCACCGGCGACGTCGACCATTTCGTCTACTCCCGCTACGGCAACCCCACGGTGAAGATGTTCGAGGAGCGCCTGCGCCTGCTCGACGGTGCCGAGGGAGCGTACGCCACCGCGTCCGGCATGTCCGCGGTGTTCACCGCGCTCGCCGCGTTGCTCGGCAAGGGCGACCGTCTCGTCGCGGCACGCAGCCTCTTCGGTTCGTGCTTCGTCGTGTGCAACGAGATTCTGCCCCGCTGGGGCGTGGAGACGGTGTTCGTCGACGGCGAGGATCTCGACCAGTGGGAGAAGGCACTGTCGGTGCCCACCACCGCGGTCTTCTTCGAGACCCCCTCGAACCCCATGCAGACCCTCGTCGACGTGCGTCGCGTCTCCGAGATGGCGCATGCGGCGGGCGCGAAGGTGGTGCTGGACAACGTCTTCGCCACCCCGCTGCTGCAGCGCAGCCTCGATCTCGGTGCCGACATCGTCGTCTACTCCGGCACCAAACACATCGACGGTCAGGGCCGCGTGCTCGGCGGAGCGATCCTCGGACCCGCCGACTACATCGACGGGCCGGTGCAGAAGCTCATCCGCCACACCGGGCCGTCGCTGAGCCCGTTCAACGCGTGGACGCTGCTCAAGGGTCTCGAGACCATGCCGGTGCGGTTGCGCGCCTCGGTCGATTCGGCGCTGCGCATCGCGCAGTTCCTCGAATCGCAGGATGCGGTGCGCTGGGTCAAGTACCCGTATCTCGAGTCGCACCCGCAGTACGAACTCGCGAAGTCGCAGATGAGTGGCGGTGGCACGATCATCACGTTGGAGCTCGACGCCCCCGAGGGCGAGGGCAAGAAGCGTGCCTTCGAGCTGCTGAACAAGCTGCGCATCGTCGACATCTCGAACAATCTCGGCGACTCCAAGTCGCTCATCACCCACCCGGCGACCACCACCCACCGGGCGATGGGACCGGAGGGCCGGGCCGCGATCGGTTTGTCCGACGGCGTGGTGCGACTGTCCGTGGGCCTCGAGGATCCCGAGGATCTGCTCGAGGATCTCCAGCAGGCGCTGTCCTGACCTGGGACGCCGTGAGCTACGCTGCGGGTGTCCTGCCGATCCGGTAGGGCACCCGCTGCGTTTTCGGTGAAGCCGGTGAGATTCCGGCGCTGTCCCGCAACTGTAAGTCCCGATACGGGGTGAGCCAGGTCGGCCGGCGCGGAGGGTCCGTACGTACTGGTCCTCGGACGAAGGACGGTGGCGTGCCGCAACCGCCTGTTGCAGCCGTGCTGTTTTCGTCCTCCGAACAACGGAGGATGGCTGTGCCACTCGACAACCACCGACGGCTGCTCGCCGCCGGACTGACCGCTTTCGCGCTCCTCGCCGCAGGGTGCTCGAGCAGCGACGATTCGTCACCGTCCGGTGACACCGACACCACCTCCGCGGACGTCCCGCAGGCCATCGTGTCGCTGAGCCCCACCAGCACGGAGATGCTCTACGCCGTCGGTGCCGGCGACCAGGTGGTCGCGGTCGACGACCGATCCGATTATCCGGCCGACGCGCCCGTCACCGATCTGTCGGGGTACACCCCGAACGTCGAGGCGATCCTCGGTTACGAACCCGACCTGGTCGTCGCCAACGCCGACACCGCCGATCTCGTCGCGGGGCTCGAGCAGGCCGGTGTCGAGACGCTGATCCTTCCCGCGGCCGAGAACCTGGACGACACCTACGCCCAGATCGAGCAGCTGGGAGCCGCCACCGGACACGTCGGTGACGCCGCCGAGCTCGTCGCGCAGATGAAGACGGACATCGACGGGATCCTCGCGGGCCTCCCGGAGCGTGAGACCCCGCTGACCTACTACCACGAGCTCGATAACACCTTCTACACCGTCACCGACGACACCTATATCGGCGATATCTACTCGATGCTGGGCCTGACCTCGATCGCGACCGGCGGCAACGGTTACCCGCAGCTGTCCGCCGAGTACGTCCTCGAGCAGAACCCCGACGTGATCTTCCTGGCCGACGGACAGTGCTGCGGCGTCACGCCCGAGGTCGTCGCACAGCGTGCGGGTTGGAACGAGCTCAGCGCCGTCCGTGACGGTCGCGTCTACGTCCTCGACGAGGACATCGCCAGTCGCTGGGGGCCGCGCGTCGTGGACCTGATGCGTGAGATCGCCCGGATCGTCGGCGGCATCCCCGCGGCCCAGCCCACGCCTTGATCTCTCTGTCGCGACGCAGTACCCGCGCCCTGCCACCCGGCGGTGCGCGGGTACTGCCGCGCAACGCGCTCGCGCTGACCGGCGCGGTGCTCGCCCTGTTCGCCGCGATGCTGGTCGGGATCCTCGTCGGGCCCGCCGGTCTCACCCCGGGCGGGGTGCTGCTCGACATCGCCGACCGCCTGCCGCTCGTCGACGTCGACTCCGGGTTGAGCACGCGTCAGCAGGCGATCCTGTGGAACATCCGGATGCCGCGCGTCGTGCTCGGGGTGCTGGTCGGTGCGATGCTGGCCATCGCCGGTGCGGCCTACCAAGGGGTCTTCCGCAATCCGCTCGCCGATCCCTATCTGCTCGGGGTCTCCAGCGGCGCCGGTCTCGGTGCCACCCTCGCCATTGTCGTGGGCGGCGCGGCCGGGTTCGCCGGTGTCCCGATCGCGGCCTTCGCCGGGGGCCTGCTCGCCGTCGGCGCGACGTATTCGCTCGGCCGCACCGTCGGCGGCAGCCGCTCGGAAGTCGTCATCATCCTCGCCGGTGTCGCCGTCGCGGCCTTCGCCAACGCGATCCAGACGTTCTTCATGCAGCTGCACGACGACACCCTGCGGCAGGTGTACTCGTGGATGCTCGGCCGCCTGTCCACCGACGGTTGGTCCGACGTCGTCGTGGTCCTGCCGTACGTCGTGGTCACCGTCGCGATCATCGCGCTGCATCGGCGCACACTCGATGTCATGGCGGTCGGCGACGTCGAAGCCGCGAGCCTCGGGATCAACCCGGCGCGCGTGCGGCTGCTGCTCGTCTGCGTCGCGACCCTCGGAACCGCGGCCGTCGTCTCGGCGAGCGGTCTCATCGGGTTCGTCGGCATCGTCGTCCCCCACGCGGTCCGGCTGCTCGCCGGACCCGGCCACCGTCTCCTGCTGCCGCTGTCGCTGCTGGTGGGTGCGTCCTTCCTCGTCCTCGCGGACGTCCTGGCCCGCACCGTCATGTCGCCCGCCGAACTGCCGATCGGTGTCGTCACCGCGGCGATCGGGGCGCCCTTCTTCCTCGTCGTGCTCAGACGGAGCCGAGGTGTCCGATGAAGAGCGATGTTCTCACCACCCCGACCATGACGGTGTCGTGCCGGCAGCTCAGCGCCGAACGCGGTGGCGTCGAGGTGCTGCACGGGATCGACCTGAACGTCACCGCCGGCTCCTGGCTATCGCTGGTCGGACCCAACGGGTCGGGCAAGACCACCCTGCTGCACGTCCTCGCCGGTCTCGTGCCGGCCACCGGTCACCTGCAGGTCGCCGACATCGTGCCGGGGCGCGCCGGACGTCGGGACATGGCACGCGCGGTCGCGCTGATGCCGCAACGCCCCGTGGTGCCGGAAGGTGTCACCGTCAGGGAACTGATCCATCTCGGCCGCACCCCGCACATCCCGCGCTTCGGATCCGAGACCGCGCACGACCGCGAGGTGGTGGACCGGATCGTAGAACGGCTCGAGCTCGAAGCGTTCGCACCGCGACTCGCGACCGAACTGTCCGGCGGTGAGCTGCAGCGCGTCGTGCTCGCACGCGCTCTCGCCCAGCAACCGCGGGTGCTGCTCCTCGACGAACCCACCAGCGCACTCGACATCGGACACCAGCAGCAGGTACTCGAACTCGTCGATTCGATGCGCACCGAAGGCGACCTCACCGTCATCGCCGCGATGCACGACCTGACCTCCGCCGCCCAATACGGGGAACGGCTCGTACTGCTCGATCGCGGGCACGTCGTCGCCGACGGAGCGCCCGACGACGTCCTCACCGCCGAACGCATCGCGCAGGTCTACGGCGCCCGCGTCGAGATCCTCGACCGCCCGGCGGGTCGCGCCGTCCTCCCGCTCCGCGACAGCACGAAGGACCGCTGATGGAGGTCGTGCTCCTGGGAACCGGCGCGGCGGACGGGTGGCCGAACCCGTTCTGCACGTGTGCATCCTGCGCGGATGCCGCGCGTCGCGGCGAGATCCGCGGGCAGACCGCGGCACTCGTCGACGATGTGCTGATGCTCGACTGCGGTCCTGAGGCGCCCCGCGCGGCCGTGCGGCACGGCAGGTCGCTGGCGCAGGTGCGGCATATCCTCCTGACCCACGCCCATGCAGATCATCTGGGCCCGCAGGCATTGTTGTTCCGGTCGTGGGTGGCCGCCGGCGTCGAACTCGATGTGATAGGTCCCGCCGACGCGCTCGACACCTGTAGACCCTGGGTGGCTCCCGACGCGCCGGTGCGTTTCGTTCCGGTCGAGCCGGGGGACTCGCTCACCGTCGGCGACTACTCGGTGCGCGTTCTTCCCGCACGGCACAAGGTCTTCCGCGACGGCGACGCGGTGCTGTACGACCTGTCGGGCCCGGGCGGGTCGCGGTTGCTGTGGGCGTGCGACACCGGGATGTGGCTCGCCGAGTGGTTCGAGGCCGTGCGCGACGCCCGGTTCGACGCGGTATTCCTCGAGGAAACCTTCGGCGACCGTTCCGAACTGTCCGAGGGTCACCTCGGCCTGCCCGAGTTCGGCGCGATGGTGGATGGTCTGCGCGGTGTCGGTGCCGTCACCGAGAACACCGAGGTGGTCGCAGTGCATCTGGGCCACCACAATCCGCCCATCGACGAACTGCGGAATCGTCTGCAGCAGGTGGATGCTCGTCCCGGTCGTGACGGTGAGGTGGTCCACGTGGGTGAAGGGACTCCGGTCGTGCCGCATCGGACGCTGGTTCTCGGGGGAGTGCGGTCGGGCAAGTCGCGGCACGCCGAGGAACTACTCGCGTCCTGCCCGTCCGTCACCTACGTCGCCACCGGCGGGACACGAGAGGGTGACGCGGAGTGGGCGGAACGTGTTGCACTGCACCGGGAAAGACGTCCCGGTTCATGGTCGACGGTGGAGACGGTCGATGTCGCCGAGGTGCTGTGCACCGCTACGGAACCGCTGCTGATCGATTGTCTCGGAACGTGGTTGACGGCACGGCTCGATATCCACGGTGTCTGGGATGGTGGCGACCTCGACCCTGTCCACTCCGATGTGGACGAGTTGATCGCGGCGTGGCGGAAGTGTGCGGTGCCGGTGGTCGCCGTGAGCAACGAGGTCGGTAGCGGAGTGGTGCCCGCGACCTCTTCGGGCCGATTGTTCCGCGACATGCTTGGCCGGCTCAATGCGCGGGTCGCGGAGGCCAGTGAGTCGGCAACTCTCGTGGTGGCGGGGATTCCCATTTCTCTGAAATCGGATTGATACCTGTTCTTCTCGTAACGCTGCGGACAACCCCGGCAGAGGTGAATTCCGGAAAGTGGTGCGTCAGGCGAGCAGTCGGTAAAGACCGATCAGCCCCACCACGACGATCACCGCCCGCAGCGCGACCGGCGACAGGCGTCGGCCGTAGTGCGAGCCGAGATAGCCACCGATCAAAGAACCCACCGCGATCAGTGCGGCCACGGTCCAGTCGATCCGGTCGAACGCCACCAGGATGTACGCGCACGCTGCCACGACGTTCACCACCAGCGACAGCAGATTCTTCACCGCGTTCTGTCGCTGGATGTGGTCGTGCAGCAACGCTCCGAACAAACCCATGAGCAGAATGCCCTGCGCCGCCGTGAAATAGCCGCCGTAGATGCCGACGGCGAAAGTGCCGACGACGAGCAGTGTCATCCGCACCGGTCCGAGGTGGCCGTCGGCGTCGCCGCCGGTTCTGCGGGCCACCCACGCCTGGATCTTCGGCTGGAACACGACGAGGGTAAGGGCCAGGAGGAGCAGGATGGGTACGACCGTCTCGAAGACGGTCTCAGGCAGGTGGAGCAGGAGCCACGCTCCTACCAGTGCCCCGCAGAACGACGCCGGGATCTGCCATCGCAGCCGCTCCCATTGCCCGCGCAGCTCGCGCCGATACCCCCAGGTGCCTGACACACCTCCAGCGACCAGGCCGATCGCGTTGGACATCGTCGCGGTCACCGGGGGCACACCGAACGCGACGAGCGTCGGGAAGGTGATGAGAGTGCCGGATCCGACGAGGGAGTTGATCGCTCCGGCGCCGAGCCCGGCCAATGCGACGAGGAAGAGTTCGAGCGGGGTCACCGAGGCGAGTCTACGGCGTACCGAAACCGGCCTTGTCGTCGATGCCGGGGCACCGCGTCGACATCGACATCGGTCTCGACGAGGAACGGATTTCCGTCACAGTGAGAGAAACCTTTCCGCGGCGTGCCGCACTCCGTAGCTTTAGCCGCGACCATCCAGAGCGACCGAGAGACCTGGCTCTACGACGTCGCAGCAACCCCCCGTACGCGGGTGCGGGTGCTACCGCCGGGACCCACGTCTGCACCCCCGCTTTCCCACACCCCCGCATTCCCGAAAGGCCCATTCCGATGGCTCCCGCCCCCAGGACGTCGCCGTGAGCACGTCCACCCGGGCACGACAGTCGAAGCGGTCGAGGCGTACCGGTCGGCGTTCCGTCCGTCGCCGATCCTGAGGAAGCCCTACTTGGTGGTCTCGGCCGACGCGGTGGTCGCCGACGACGACGCCACCGCACGCGAGTTGGCGTCGACCTACGGGCATTGGACGCACAGCATCCGCTCGGGCCACGGCGCGATCCCGTACCCGGACCCGGAGACCACCCCGCCGCTGACCGACGAGGAGCGAGCCCTCGTCGACGACCGCATCGTCACCCAGTTCGTGGGGGCGCCGAGCTCGGTGGCGGAGCGTCTCGACACCCTCCGCCGAGTAACGGACGCCGACGAACTCGTCGTCACCTCGGTCACCCACGGCCACGAGGACCGTCTGCGTTCCTACGAACTGCTGGCCCGCGAATGGGGATTGGCGCGGGTCCGCGCCGCGTGATCGTTCGTCGAGACCGGTGTTGTTGTCGATAAATCGCGAGAAATCGACAACAACACCGGTCTCGTTTCGGGGCGCCTGGGGATAACGTCGAAAGTTCTCCACAGACGGCGGATTCGGGGTACCGGAGGGACCGGAGACCGGGCACGCTCGCGCTCATGGTCGACTTCCACGAACCGTTCGCCGGCACCGATGCGCTGGCGGCCGGATCGGTGACGCGGTACCGACTCCGGCACCACTTCGTGAAGCTGCATCGCAATGTGTACGTTGCTCCGGGAGTCGAAGCGACCGCACTTCTACGCGCGAAGGCAGCCTGGCTGTGGGCGGGAGGTAGAGGGGTACTGGCCGGACCGTCCGCAGCCGCCGTGCACGGGACCCGTTGGCTCGACGCGTCGTTGCCGGCGGAGATGGTGCGACCCGGAAAACTGCACTCGACGCCGGGCATCATCGTTCGCAGCGTCGACGACATCGAATCCTGCGTCGTCGACGGAATGACGGTGACGATACCGGCCCGAACGGCCTTCGACCTCGCGCGCGGTGCGGACCTCGATCGGTGCGTCGAAATGGTGGACGCGCTCTGCAATGCGACCGGAACGAAGGTCCACGAGATCGAAGCGGTGGCCGCTCGGAACAAGGGCGCTCGGCACCTCGCGTCCGTACGGAAGGTTCTCGAACTCGTCGACGGAGGTGCCGCGTCACCACCGGAGACGCACACGCGGCTGCTGATCGTCCGATCCGGTCTGCCCGTGCCGGAGACGCAGATCGAGATCTACGACGGTGGGCGGTTCGTGGCACGCGCGGACATGGGCTGGAAGCAGTGGAGGGTCCTCGTCGAGTACGACGGTGCGCAGCACTGGACCGATCGAGTACAGCGGACCATCGACATCGACCGCTATACGTTGCTGTCGGAGCTCGGTTGGACCGTGGTGCGTGTCGGCGCCGACCTGCTGTATCGGCGACCTCAAGTCCTCGTCGAAAGGGTGCGACGCGCGTTGCACCGCGCCGGTGCCCTCGGGTGACCTGTCGAGACCGGTGTTGTGTGCGATTTTTCGGTGAATTTCGAACACAACGTCGGTCTCGACCGACGACGAGCGTCCGGTGGGCATACTCGGGGACATCGGAACGCGAACGGTCGGAGGAATCTGTGGCTCAGGGTTTGAAGTTGGGATACAAGGCGTCGGCGGAGCAGTTCGGGCCGCGCGAGCTGGTGGAGTTGGGTGTGTTGGCCGAGGCGCACGGGATGGATTCGGCGACGGTGTCGGATCATTTCCAGCCGTGGCGGCACAACGGTGGGCATGCGCCGTTCTCGTTGGCGTGGATGACCGCCGTGGGGGAG
This sequence comes from Rhodococcus sp. DMU2021, assembly GCF_019641445.1. Classification (NCBI taxonomy): domain Bacteria; kingdom Bacillati; phylum Actinomycetota; class Actinomycetes; order Mycobacteriales; family Nocardiaceae; genus Rhodococcus; species Rhodococcus sp. DMU2021. Next base: position 99,408 of record NZ_JAIFKB010000006.1, on the reverse strand, counting down.
CGCACCGAAAGGTTGCAGCTGGGCACGAGTGTGCTCACGCCGACGTTCCGGTACAACCCGGCGGTGATCGCGCAGGCCTTCGCGACGATGGGGTGTCTGTATCCGGGACGGATCTTCCTCGGGGTCGGCACCGGCGAAGCACTCAACGAGATCGCCACCGGCTACGCCGGCCAGTGGCCGGAGTTCAAGGAACGCTTCGCCCGGCTGCGCGAATCGGTGCGGTTGATGCGTGAGCTGTGGCGCGGAGACCGGGTCGATTTCGAGGGCGAGTACTACACCACCAAGGGGGCGTCGATCTACGACGTGCCCGAAGGCGGCATCCCGGTCTACGTCGCCGCCGGCGGCCCGGTCGTGGCCCGCTATGCCGGACGCGCGGGGGACGGGTTCATCTGCACCTCCGGCAAGGGCATGGAACTCTACACCGACAAGCTGTTGCCGGCCGTCACCGAGGGGGCGGAGAAGGCGGAGCGGGATGTCGCGGGGATCGACAAGATGATCGAGATCAAGATCTCGTACGACACCGATCCGGACAAGGCGTTGGAGAACACCCGCTTCTGGGCACCGTTGTCGCTCACGTCGGAGCAGAAGCATTCGATCGATGATCCGATGGAGATGGAGGCGGCGGCGGATGCGTTGCCGATCGAGCAGGTCGCCAAGCGGTGGATCGTGGCGTCGGATCCGGACGAGGCGGTCGAGCAGGTCAGGGCGTATGTCGATGCGGGGTTGAATCATCTGGTGTTCCATGCGCCGGGTCATGATCAGAAGCGGTTCCTGGAGTTGTTCGAGCGCGACCTCGCCCCGCGCCTGCGCGCACTCACCTGACGTCCGACCCGCAAGGTGCCGCTTCTCCGCTGAGTAGGAGCGGCACCGAGCAGCCCGACACCCCGCGCGTGCTGCAGACCCATTCCTGACATCCCGCGACTCCCATGCCCGGCCGGACACCTCCGGCCGGGCGTGTGCGCGGGTACGCGGGACGGAGCAAAGTTTGCAGTTAGGGTGGAATCCATGAGTGCTGCTGCAGGGTCCGTCTCGAGCATCTACATCGCAGCTCCGGAAGGGGACACCGGGAAGTCGACGGTCGCCCTGGGCGTGCTGCAGACGCTGTGCGCGTCCACCGCCCGCGTCGGTGTCTTCCGTCCCATCGCGCGCTCCGACAGCGACATCGACTACATCCTCGAACTGTTGCTCGAACACACCACCGTCGACCTCGCCTACGAGGACTGCATCGGCGTCACCTACGACGACGTCCACGACGACCCGGACGCCGCGCTCAGCGACATCGTCGGCAAGTACCACGCGGTGGCGGACCGCTGCGACGCCGTCGTCATCGTCGGCAGCGACTACACCGAGATCGCCAACCCCAGCGAACTGTCGTACAACGCCCGCATCGCGGCGAACCTCGACGCCCCGGTACTGCTCGTCCTGCGCGGTTCCCGCCGCACGCCCTCGGAGATCGCCCAGCTCGCCGGTGTGTGTGCGAACGAGCTCGCGGGACAGCACGCGCATCTCGGTGCGGTGGTGGTGAACCGCTGCGACCCCCATGCACTCGACGAGATCGCCCGGGCTCTCGGCGACCGCACCGAACCGGTGTGGACGCTCCCGGAGGTGCCCGCACTGGTCGCGCCGACGATGGCCGAGCTGCAGACCGCGATCGGAGGCGAGCTCTACAGCGGTGACCCCGACCTGCTGCAGCGGGAAGCGCTGCGGATCATGGTCGGTGGCATGACCGCCGAACGGATTCTCGAGCGGCTCACCGACGGCGTCGTCGTAATCGCTCCCGCCGACCGCTCCGACGTCATCCTCGCGCTGGTCAATGCCAATGCCGCCGAAGGATTCCCGACGCTCGCCGGCATCATCATGAACGGGGGCCTGCTGCCGCACCCGATGATCGCGCAGCTCGTCACGGCCTTGAAGCCGTCGCTGCCGATACTCACCACCGAACTCGGCACCTTCGACACCGCCTCGGCTGCCGACCGCACCCGAGGCCGCATGGCCCTCGGCGCACAGCGCAAGATCGACACGGCACTCGCGCTCATGGAACGACACGTCGATTCCCGTTCTCTGCTCGACCGGTTGCGACTGCCGCGACCGTCCGTGACCACCCCGCAGATGTTCGAATACCAGCTCATCGACCGCGCGCGGGCCCAGCAGCGGCACATCGTGTTGCCCGAGGGCGAGGACGACCGCATCCTTCGAGCCGCCGGACGCGTGCTCCAGCGTGGCATCGCGAAGCTGACGATCCTCGGCGACGAGGCAGCCGTCCGCCAGCGGGCGTCGGAACTCGGGGTGGACCTGTCGCAGGCGCAGATCCTCGACCCGCGCACTTCCGAGCACGCCGACCGGTTCGCGGAGGAGTACGCGCGGCTGCGTGCCCACAAGGGCATGACCGTCGAACGTGCGCGCGAGATCATGCGCGACATCTCATATTTCGGCACGATGATGGTGCACCTGGGACTGGCCGACGGCATGGTTTCGGGCGCGGCCCACACCACCGCCCACACGATCCGCCCCGCCCTCGAGATCATCAAGACCGAACCGGGCGTCTCCACGGTGTCGAGCATCTTCCTGATGTGCCTCGCCGACCGTGTCCTCGCGTACGGCGACTGCGCCGTCGTCCCCGACCCGACCGCCGACCAGCTCGCCGACATCGCGATTTCGTCCGCCGCGACCGCCGCCCGGTTCGGCATCGACCCGAGGGTCGCGATGCTGTCGTACTCCACCGGCGAATCCGGTTCGGGTGCCGACGTCGACAAGGTCCGCTCGGCCACGACGTTGGTGCGGGAGCGGCGACCCGACCTGCTGGTGGAAGGTCCGATCCAGTACGACGCGGCGATCGAACCGACGGTCGCGAGCGCGAAGCTGCCCGGCTCCGACGTCGCCGGACGCGCCACGGTGTTCATCTTCCCGGACCTGAACACCGGCAACAACACCTACAAGGCCGTGCAGCGCAGCGCCGGTGCCGTCGCCGTCGGACCCGTCCTGCAAGGCCTGAACAAGCCGGTCAACGACCTCTCGCGGGGCGCCCTGATCCAGGACATCGTCAACACCATCGCCATCACCGCGATCCAGGCGCAGGAGGAAGACGCGTGAGCAGCCCGAACCCGGTCACCGCAGGCACCGTCCTGGTCCTCAACTCCGGATCGTCGTCGATCAAGTTCCAGCTGATCGAACCGGAGAGCGGAAAGTCGCTGGCGCACGGACTGATCGAGCGGATCGGGGAACCGGAGGGCCGGATCGTCTTCCACCACACGGCGGGGGCGGACGAACGCAACGACGCTATCGCCGACCACCGGACCGGACTGCGTGCGGTACTGGAGATGCTCGAAGGGCTGGGCCGTCCGCTGCACGAGGTGGGCATCGTCGCCGTCGGACACCGACTCGTGCACGGCGGCAAGGTCTTCTACGAACCGACCCTGATCGACGACGACGTGGTCCGCGCCGTCGACGAATTGTCGATCCTTGCGCCCCTCCACAATCCGGCGAACGTCGTGGGAATGGAGGTCGCGCGGGAGGAACTGCCCGACATCCCCCATGTGGGTGTCTTCGACACCGCCTTCTTCCACGGTCTTCCGCCGCACGCGGCGACCTATGCGATCGACCGCGACATCGCCCACAAGCACGACATCCGGCGGTACGGATTCCACGGTACTTCACACGAATACGTGTCGGGGCGTGCCGCGGAGTTCCTCGGACGCGACATCGCGGACCTGAATCTGGTTGTGCTCCATCTGGGTAACGGTGCGTCGGCGTCGGCGGTCGCAGGTGGGAGCCCGATCGACACCTCGATGGGACTGACCCCGCTCGAGGGTCTCGTCATGGGCACGCGCAGCGGCGACATCGATCCGGGTGTCGTCATGCACCTCAACCGGGCGGCCGGGTTGAAGGTCGACGCCATCGACGACCTGCTCAACCGGCATTCGGGCCTGAAGGGGCTGTCGGGTGTCAACGACTTCCGGGCTCTGCTGAAGCTCGTCGGCGAGGGCGACGAGGACGCGCGACTCGCGTACGAAGTCTACGTGCATCGCATCCGGAAGTACGTGGGCGCCTACACCTTCGAGCTCGGCGGCGTCGACGCGATCGTGTTCACCGGTGGGGTGGGGGAGAACAACGTCGACGTCCGGCGCGACAGCCTCTCCGGCCTCGACCGGCTCGGCATCGTCGTCGACGATGCGCGCAACACTGCCGACGACGACGGGGAACGCCGGATCTCGGCCGACTCGTCGCAGGTGGAGGTGCTCGTGATCCCCACGAACGAGGAACTCGCCATCGCCCGCGCGGCCGTGCAGTTCGCCCGGCGCTGACTTCTGATCAGGTCAAACTGCGCGGCCGGATCGCGTTCGCGAGGTCGACGAGGGTGTAGCGGTGTGTGCGGGAAGGGGCGTTGCGCGCCAATTGCCGCAGCGCCGCCTCGGTGCCCAGGCGGAGTCCCTTCTCGGTGAACGGTACGTCGAGGATGCGGTCGTACTCGCGACTCGATGCCCGTCCACTGCGCACCCATTCGAGCGCTGTCCCGAGGACCAGTGCGCGCATCTGCAGGGCGCGACCCTCGTCGGGAGGCAGCGACGCGATCCGGTGCGCGGCCTCGCGCAGATCCGCCTCGGAGATCTCCTCGACGCGACCGCCTCGTAACAGGATCAGCGCGGCGGTCATGGTCGCGGCACTGTGGTGCCGGGAGGTCGTGGGGACCTCGTCGAGCACGTCCACGGCGGCGCGGATCTCGTCGCGGGCGGTGAGGTGGCGTGCCAACCCGAAGGCCGCGCTGACGACGGCGTGATCGGTGCGCCACACGACCCGGTAGGACTGCTCGCAGAAGCGTCGCCACGCGTCGGGGTCGTCGCTCTCCCAATGCTGCAGCGTCAGTTCGGCGGTGGCCCCGAGTGCGATCTTCGGGGCGATCTCACCCGGAAGCGCGTGCAGCACCTTGTCGAACCGGGTGAACGCTGCCTCGTAGTCGTCCTGCAGCAGTTCGGCGATGCCGGCGTACCAGTCCATGCGCCAGTCGTCGCCGAACTCGCGCTCGAGGCGGGTGAGGATCTCCACCGCGCTGTCGACCTGCCCGAGATCGAGATGGGCGCGGACCTCGGCGAGGGTGATCTCCTTGGAGAACGACACGTCGGATGCTCCGACGACCCGCCCGACCCCGTTCTCGCGCGCGTGCCGGAGCGAGTCGAGGGTCTGCTGCGGTTCGCTGTGCACCGCGGCGGCGAGGAGCGCGGCACTCGGATCGTTGGGGTCGAGCAGGGGGACGGGCAGTGCCGCCGCGACATCCTGGCCCCGCAGTTTGGGGTCGCGCTCGATCCCGTCGGCGTACACGTCGGTGGGGACGAGTGCCTCGTCGGTGCCGAAGGTCGTGCGGGGCGGGCTGAACAGCCGGGACAGTCCGGGGTGTTCGGTGCCGAGTTTCTTCGACAGGATCTCGCGCAGCACACCGGTGAGCTGTCCGTGCAATTCGTCGGCGGACGAGAAGCGCTGCTGCGGATCGGGGTTCGTGGCCCGCAGGAGCAGGCGGTGGAAGGAGTCGAACTCGTCGAGCAGGGGAGCCTGCTCGGGGGTGGGCAGACCGTCGCGGTAACGGCCTTTGTCCGAGGGCATGTCGAGGGTGAGCACCGCGAGTGTGCGTCCGACCGTGTAGATGTCGCTCGCGACCGTCGGCCCGGTCCGGACGATCTCGGGTGCTTGGTATCCCGGCGTCCCGTACAGATAGCCGTATCCCTCGATCGCGGAGACGGCGCCGAGGTCGATGAGTTCGATCTGCTCGTCGGTGACCATGATGTTCTCGGGCTTGAGGTCGTTGTAGACCAGTCCGATGTCGTGCAGATACTGCAGTGCCGGTAGCACTTCGAGCATGTATGCGATGGCCTGCTCGACGGGGATGCGGTTCGGTGGGGGATAGTTGTCGAGCACGGTACGCAGGGTGTGACCACCCAGGTACTCCATGACGATGTATCCCATCGGGGTGCCGTCGGGTGAGGGGTGCTCGACGAAGTTGTAGATCTGCACGATGCTCGGATGGCTGACCTCGGCCAGGAACTGGCGTTCGGCCACCGCGACCGCCTGGGCCTCGGCGTCGCCACTCTGCAGCAGGCCCTTCAGCACTACCCAGCGGTCGCTCACGTTGCGGTCGATCGCGAGGTAGATCCATCCCAGTCCGCCGTGGGCGAGACAACCCTGCACCTCGTACTGCCCGGCGACGAGGTCCCCGCGGTGCAGGGCCGGAGTGAACTGGAAATGTGTTCCGCACTGGGGGCAATCACCTTCTGTGGGACCCGGCCCCGACGGGGTGCTGCGTCCCACCGGTTGTCCGCACTTCGCGCAGAACCTCTTGCCTTCGGAGACGTGAGGATCGCGGAGGACGGCGTCGACCGGATCCTTCGTGGTGGGGACCGGCACGTCGACGAGGCCGGCGATGCGGCGACGCTGGGTTCCGCGCGGCCGGATGCGGCGGTTCGACGAACGTTGGGAGGACGAACGCTGGGAGGACGAGCCGGACCAGATCGACGAGCGCTGGGTGGAGTCGGGCCGCGTGGCGGGGACGGGGCCGGGGCCGCGTTCGGTGGCGGGGCCGGAATCGGCCGACGGGGTATCGGCCGGTTCGGGTTCGTCGGACATGGCCGTCACTTCCGGTAGTTCGGTGTCGGGGGTGACGGAGTGGGACCGAGCACCCGCAGGTACTTCTCGTACAGCGCCGTCCACGTCCCGTCGGAGCGGATCCGTTCGAGGGTGGCGTTGACGAAGCGTACGAGCTCGTCGCTGCCCAGCCGGATTCCGATTCCGTACGGCTCCGATCCCAGGGAGGGGCCGACGAGTTCGAGATAGGGGTCCTGTGAGGCGAGTCCGGCGAGGATCGTGTCGTCGGTGCTCACGGCGTCGACCTGCTGTTGCTGGAGGACGACGAGGCAGTCGGCCCACGACGGCACGGTGAGGATCGACGCCGACGGCTGCACTTCTCGCATCCGGAGCAGCGAGGTGGTGCCCTCGACGATGCACACGCGCCGGCCGGCGAGATCGGCGGCGGAGCGGATGCCGGATCCCCGGACGACGAGCACGCGCTGCTGGGCTCGGAAGTACTCGGTGGAGAAGTCGACCTTCTCGCGTCGGGCGCACGTGATGCTCATGGTCTTCGCGACGATGTCGACGGTGGAGTCCTGCAGCGCCTTCTCGCGCTCGGCCGACGACAGGATGCGGTAGTCGACGAGGTCGGGATTGCCCAGGAGGTCGCGGGCGAGCTCACGTGCGATGTCGACGTCGAAACCGGTGATGCGCCCGGTCGCGGTGTCGCGGTAGCTCATGAGGTTGCTGCCGGTGTCGAGGCCGACGATCAGCCGGCCGCGCGTGCGGATCCGATCGATCGCAGGTCCGGTGGCGTTCGGATCCGGGGGAAGCGAGGCGGTGGGATCGCCGCAGTCGGGGGCGGGCGGTGTGGCCACCGACGACTCGAGCATCCGCGCGTTCTCGGGAAGCGGGAGAGAGGTCGTCGTCCCTTGGAGGCCGGGGGCGCGCGGTGGGGGGTCGGTCGCGCACCCGCCGGCGAGTGCGGCGACGACGCACAGGCCCGCGACGAGAACGCGCTCTCTCACTGGTACTCCTTCAACCGGGGCCGGAGACCGACCCACACGCCGACCAGCGCCACCGTCAGCAGCACCACCGACATCGGTGCGAGGCCGGCGAGGGTGCGGGAGGCGCGGAACTCGTTGTCGCGCAGTTCGGTGCGGGTGTCGTCGATTCCTTCCGTCAGGGCCGCATCGAGAGCGACGAACCGGGCGGTGGACTCGCCGGGACCTGCACCGACCGCGAGGACCGAGGCCGCTGCGTAGTCGCCGCGGACGAGGGCGTCGACCATGCGTGCATGCGAGTTGATCCATGCGTCGTGCGCCGACCGGGCGGTCTCCACTGCCTCGGCGCCCGCCTCGAGGGCGGAATCGCGACCGTACTCGTCGAGGATGTCGCCGAGCCGCGCCATGTTGGTCTCGAAGGTGTCGTCGTACGCGCCGGTCGTGTCGCGCCGGGCGATCAGCAGGGTCTCGGCGGTACGCGACTGCTGGGCGAGGATCCGGCCCTCGGTGAGATCGGCGAGCGGTGCCGCACCGCGCTCGATGGCGCGTTCGGTGGCACTCGACGAGGCCAGGCCCGCGACGAGCAACCAGCACAGCAGCGCGCCGGTCGCGCCGATCGCGACGAGGATTCCGGGATTGAGGGTGCGACGACTGCGGCGGCTCACGACGGCGTGCGCCACGCACAGGGCAGCGACCGTGACGAGGAGCAATCCGATCGCGAGCCAGGGCGGTCGCACCGCGTCGCGCTGGGTGTCCTCGACCGCGGCGACGCCGCGCGTGTGCAGTTCCTGCGCGGCGGGGAGCAGTTCGGTCTGCATCAGGTGCGAGGCCTCGCCGAGATATGCGGCGCCGACCGGATGCCCGGTGCGGTTGTTGGTGCGAGCCGTCTCGATGAGACCCGTGTAGACGGGCAGCAGCCGCCCGATCTCCGTCAGGTTGTGCGCGGTCTCGCGGTCGGCATCGGTCAGGCCGGTCGCCGCGATGACGAGATATTCCGCGGCCTCGTTGGTCGCCCGGATGTAGCGACTGCGCACCGCCTCCGGTTCGAGTCCGCCCGAGATGAAGCCCGTCACGGCGGCGGCGTCGGCCACCGACAGCGCGCTGTAGAGATTCTGGGCCGCGCTGGCGAGCGGCTCGATGGACGCGAGGAGACGATCGTGGGTGGCCTGCCTGCCGGACACCATCGTTGCGGAGACCGCTGCCGAGGCGACGAGCAGCACGGTGAGCACCACCCCGAGGACCACCAACCGGACCGGCGTGGACCGGAGCAGGGCACGAGCGTCGTCGAACCGGACGTCCGGAGTGTCCGTATCGGCGTCGTCGCGGATGTGGCTCTCGACAGGAGCGAAGGGAGGGGTGATCCGTACGTCCACCGGGCACTCCCTTCCTCGTGTCGAGCGGTCTGAGGGGAGCATATAAGCAGCCCGGCGGTATTGTTGCCGTCCACGGACGGCGGGGATCCGGTACCGGGCACAGGTCCGGGCGAGGGCGGGTCGGAGAGGCGGACGCAATGCGTGGAGACGGTGACGGCTGGGCGGTCGGACCGGACGGCGAGAAGCGCTGGGGACGGCACGGCGCCGCAGGTCTGCTGCTGCGCGCTCCGCTCGCGGACGGTCGCCCCGCGGTTCTCTTGCAGCATCGGGCGGCATGGTCGCACCAGGGCGGGACGTGGGCACTTCCCGGTGGAGCGCGCGACTCGCACGAGAGCACCGTCGACGCCGCCGTGCGGGAGGCCCACGAGGAGGCCGGCATCGATCTCGCGGCCGTGACGGTACGCGCCGAACGCGTCACCTCCGGTCTCGCGGGCGGATGGACCTACACCACCGTCGTCGCCGACGCCACCGAAACTCTCGTGACCAGTCTCAACCAGGAGAGCACCGAACTGCGCTGGGTGCCCGAACCGGAGGTCGAGGCGATGCCGCTGCACAGCGGCTTCGCCGAGGCGTGGCCGTCGCTGCGCACCTCACCGGTACGCATGCTGCTCGACACCGCGAACGTGCTCGGAGCGAGCGGCCCCACCGGATGGTGGCGCGACCGCCCCGGCGCGACGAGCGCCCTGCTCGCCGACCTCGCCGCGGTCCTGCCCCGCACCGTCGAAATTCCCGACGGGACGTTCGGCTGGGTCCCCCGCGTCGAAGCGGTCCTCGAAGGGCATGCCCGCGACGCGACGATCGACGACGTCCGGATCCCGGTGCACAGCGCGGACGGCAGCGGCGACGACGAACTGACCCGGCTGGCCTCCACCACGACGGCCGTGGTCGACCCCGGGGTGACGGTCGTGGTCACCGCGGATCGCGGCCTGCGCGCGCGGTTGCCCAGGGGCACGATCGCGATGTCGCCCTCGGCCGTGCTGGGCTGGCTGTAACGCCTCAGGTCGGGAGTGCGGCCTTCAGCGCCGCCGCGGCTGCCCGCGGATCGGATGCCTTCGTGATCGCCCGGACCACCGCGACCCGCGTGGCACCGGCGTCGAGCACCTCGGGGAGTCGCTCGAGATCGATGCCGCCGATCGCGAACCACGGCCGTGCCGGCTGCGACTGCGTGACCTCGCGCGTCACCTCCAGCCCCGCTGCGGTCCGTCCCGGCTTGGTCGGTGTGTCCCACACCGGCCCGGATGCGAAGTAGTCGACGCCCTCCTCGATGTCGGCGAGCGCAGCCTGCGCGCGGCTCGACGTCGAGCGGCCGATGACGATCTCGTCGCCGAGGATCTGCCGCGCGTGCCGCACCGGCAGGTCGCCCTGACCGAGATGCAGGATGTCGGCGCCCGACGCGAGCGCGATGTCGGCGCGGTCGTTCACGGCCAGGAGCGCACCGTGGCGTGCACACGCCTCGCCGATGATCTCGAGGGCGGCGAGTTCCTCGCGTGCCTCGAGGCGTCCGAACTTCTTCTCGCCGGCCGAGTCCTTGTCGCGCAACTGGACGATGTCGACCCCACCGGCGAGGGCCTCCTCGACGAACCGTGCGAGGTCGCCGGTGTCCCGGCGAGCGTCGGTGCACAGATACAACCGGGCGGTCGCGAGTCGGCCGCGCGGGTCGGGATGGTTGCCGCGATAGGTGGTCACGACCAAGACGGTAGCCTCTAAGCAGAAAGTGACGACACGGGAGTCCCGAGGTTCGCGGGGCTGAGAGGGGGCCTGCCGGCCCCGACCGTTATGACCTGACCCGGATCATGCCGGCGCAGGGAGTGAGGTGGACCAATGGCAACTGTGGCCGTCGTGGGTGGCGGAGTGATCGGGCTGTCGATCGCATGGCGCGCGGCCCGCTCGGGGCACATCGTGACCGTGCACGACCCGAATCCCGGCAGTGGCGCCTCGTGGGTGGCCGGCGGGATGCTGGCCCCGCTGTCCGAGGGCTGGCCCGGTGAGGACCACGTGCTGTCCCTGGGTGCGGCCTCGCTCGACCGCTGGCCCGGATTCGCGGATGCACTGCGCTCGGAGACCGGCGTCGACGTGTTCACCGCCGAGGAGTCGCTGACCGTCGCGCTCGACGCGGCGGACGCGGCCGACTTGCGGACCGTCGCCGAATGGGTCGGGGAGCGGGGGCACGAGATGCGTCTGCTCTCCCGTGCGGAGATCCGGGAGTTCGAACCGTCGCTCGGGCCGAAGGTGCGTCTCGGACTGCTCGCGCCCACCGAGTCGTCGGTCGACAACCGTACGCTCGTCGACGCCCTGCGCGTCGCGGCCACCGCGGCCGGGGTGCGTTTCTCCGACGCCGCCGTCCACGATCTCGCCGACCTTCCCGACGATCAGGTGGTGCTCGCCGCCGGCTCGGCGTCGGCGCGACTGTGGCCGGGCCTTCCGGTCCGTCCGGTCAAGGGCGAGATCCTGCGCCTGCGGGTGCGGCCGGGCGCGACCCCGCCGCCGCAGCGCACCGTGCGCGCGAGTGTCCACGGACGCCCCGCCTATCTGGTGCCCCGCCACGACGGCCTCGTCGTGGGCGCCACACAGTACGAGGCGTCCGACACACAGGTCACGGTGGCCGGGGTGCGCGATCTGATCGCCGACGCCGAGAAGATCTTTCCTGCGCTCGGCGAGTACGAACTGTTCGAGGCGAGCGCGGGCCTGCGCCCGATGACCCCCGACAACCTGCCGCTGATCGGCCGGCTCTCCGATCGTGTCGTCGCCGCGACCGGCCACGGCCGCAACGGTGTGCTGCTCACGCCGCTCACCGTCGACGCGGTGCTCGCCGAACTCGGTGGGCGGTCGCTGGCCGACGCGCAGTACGCCTGTCCTGGACGAATTACGGAAGCGAGTGTGGGATGACGAACGTGTCCGTGGGCATCACCGTCAACGGTGAGGACAAGTACTACGACGCGGCCCCGACCGTGTCACAACTGCTGAACGAGCTCGGTCTGCCCGAGAAGGGCATCGCGGTCGCCGTCGACGGTGTCGTGTGCCCGCGCGGCCGCTGGTCGGAGCCGGTCACACGCGGAGCGAGCATCGAGATCCTCACGGCGGTCCAGGGTGGCTGACACACACGATCCCGGCGCCGACCTGCCGCAGCTGACCATCGCCGGCCGCACCTTCGGGTCGCGGCTGATCACCGGCACCGGTGGCGCGGCGAACCTGGCCGTGCTCGAGGAGGCACTCGTCGCGTCGGGCACCGAACTGACCACCGTCGCGATGCGCCGTGTCGACGCGGCCTCCGGAACCGGTGTCCTCGACCTGCTGCGCCGCCTCGGCATCGAACCGCTGCCGAACACTGCCGGGTGCCGCGGCGCGAAGGAAGCCGTGCTGACCGCGCAGCTCGGGCGGGAGGCGCTGGAGACCGACTGGGTGAAACTCGAGGTCATCGCCGACGAACGGACGCTGCTGCCCGATGCCATCGAACTCGTCTCCGCGGCCGAACAACTCGTCGACGACGGCTTCGTCGTCCTGCCATACACGACGGACGATCCCGTCCTCGCGCGGCGCCTCGAGGACGTCGGTTGTGCCGCGGTGATGCCGCTCGGCTCGCCGATCGGGACCGGCCTCGGTATCTCGAACCCGCACCACATCGAGATGATCGTCGAGGCTGCGGGTGTGCCGGTGATCCTCGACGCGGGAATCGGAACCGCCTCCGACGCGGCGCTCGCGATGGAACTCGGTTGCGACGCCGTGCTGCTCGCGACCGCCGTCACCCGCGCGAAGGATCCGGCGCTGATGGCGTCGGCGATGCGTCACGCCGTCGAAGCGGGATTCCGTGCCCGGCACGCCGGCCGGATCCCGAAACGCTTCTGGGCCCAGGCATCTTCGCCGATGGAGCCGTGACCGGTACGGGAAACCCCTGAGCACCTTGGTGTTCAGGGGTTTCCGATTGTCGCGCGACGGGTTACCGATCGGTCTGTACGATCCCCGGGCATGACAGTTGCACACAGAATTCTCGCTGCCGCCGCTGCCGGGCTCATGGGCACTGTCGTCGCCGTTGCGGCGCCGGGTGTCGCGGGCGCCCAGGAACCGTGTCAGATGGGCTGGTCGAACACCGGACCGAGGTCGTGCGCGACGACGGAGTTGTCCACGCCACCCGTGCTGACATTGGGCGACGGCATCTGCGCCGGCATCGTGCGCGCCGGTGGAACCGCCTTCGACGGCCCGCTCTACGAGTACTCCTCGGCGCCGGGTGCCACCCACGGGATCGAACTGCGGATCACGCAGGGCTACTCGCTTCTCGGCGAGTGGACGCCGAGCATCCTGAACTGCGACGTCACCGTCGCTTTCGACTGGCACAACCTCGACACCGGTGCCCGCGGTACGGAGACCCGCTTCGTGCCGGCCTTCCACACGAGCACCCGGCCGTTGTTCATGCACGTGTTCCCCGGGCCCGGCCGCGTCGCCCTGACGATGCGTACCGAGCGACCGAGCATCCCGGTCACCACCGAGGTCTTCGTCCCCTGACGCACCGCGTGCGGCTCCGGGGAGTGTGATCGGATGCGCTCGCCGGAGCCGCACGTAGGGTGGTGCGCATGATCGAAGTGACCGGCTTGACCAAGACCTTCGGGTCCACGACCGCGGTCGACGACCTGACGTTCACGGTCCGTCCCGGCATCGTCACCGGCTTCCTCGGCCCCAACGGCGCGGGGAAGTCCACCACGATGCGCATGATCCTGGGGCTGGACCGGCCGACCTCGGGAACCGCACTGATCGAAGGGAAGCCGTACAGCGAGCTGACACGGCCGCTCACCACCGTCGGGGCGTTGCTCGACGCGAAGTGGGTGCATCCCAACCGGTCGGCGCGGTCGCATCTCGCCTGGCTGGCCGCGTCGAACGGTCTGCCTGCCTCGCGTGTCGACGAGGTTCTGCGCCAGGTGGGACTGACGGAGGTCGCGGGCAAGCGCGCCGGCGGCTTCTCGCTCGGCATGTCGCAGCGACTCGGTCTCGCCGCCGCACTGCTCGGCAACCCGCGCGTGCTGCTGTTCGACGAACCGGTCAACGGCCTCGATCCCGAGGGCATCGTGTGGATCCGGAGGTTCATGCAGGCGCTCGCCACGGAAGGCCGCACGGTGCTCGTGTCCAGCCACCTGCTCTCGGAGATGGCGCAGACCGCCGAACATCTCATCGTCATCGGCCGTGGACGGCTCATCGCCGACACCTCGGTGAAGGCGTTCGTCGACCGCGCGTCCGACTCGTTCGTCGTCGTGCGCAGCCCGCAACTCGAGGAGCTGCGCACCGCGCTCACCGAACGCGGGCACACTGTGCGGGAGAACGACGGTGCCCTGCACGTCTCGGGCGCTCCGGCGGCGGAGATCGGCGAACTCGCTGCGACCCGATCGATCGTGCTGCACGAACTCGCGGGCCGCAACGCGTCGCTCGAGGAAGCGTTCATGAAACTCACCGGTGGCGAGGTCGAATACCACGGATCCGGAGTCGACGACGTCATGAAGGGTGGACTGTGATGAGTACGGCGCTCGACACACTGCGGGCCGAACGGATCAAGCTCACGTCGGTGCAGTCACCGCTGTGGTGCACCCTCGTCATCGTCGCCCTCGGCCTGGGTCTGGCCGCGATCCTCGGGTCGGTCTCCCGCGCGTCGGCCGGGATGGACGACGAACTGGGACGGTTCTATCCGACCGTGGACGTCGCGGTCAGCGGCGTCACCGGCTTCGGTGTGCTGGTGCTCATGATCCTCGCGGCACTGTCGGTCACCAGCGAATACCGTTTCGGGGTCATCCGCACGACCTTCCAGGCCACCCCGAACCGCACCCTGCTCCTGACGATGAAGGCCCTGCTCATCGGTGTGCTGGGCGCGGTGCTGACACTCGCGGTCTCGTTCGGTGCCTTCTACCTCGCGAAGGCACTGGCCGGGCCCGACGCAGGTCGCGAACTCGTCCTCAGCGGCGGCACGGCGTGGCGCGCGGTCTACGGCACCGCGATCTACGCGTTCCTGTGCGTCTTCCTCGCGGTCGGTGTGGGCACGCTGTTGCGGCAGTCGGCCGGCACGATCGCGCTGCTGATGCTGTGGCCGCTGCTGCTCGAGTCGTTGTTCGCGCTGTTCGGTTCGGTGGGCCGCGAGATCCAGCCGTTCCTGCCGTTCGCGAACGCGAACAACTTCCTGGGTATCGGGCAGGGAATCGAATTCCACTGGGGTCCATGGGGATCGCTCCTGTACTTCGCGGCCTTCTCGTTCCTGGTGTTCGCGGCCTCACTCGTGGTGGTCAACCGCCGCGACGCCTGAGGTACTGTCTCGACACGCCTGAGGTACTACCTCGATACGCCGCAGGTTCTGCCTCCGCACACTGCGCCGCACGGTTTCCCCGTGCGGCGCAGTGCTTTTGTGTACGCTCGGTCGATGGCGTGGGCGCAGACGAGATACGGCATGCGGGGAGCGGCCCTGATCGCCGCCGGTGTACTGCTGACGGCGGGATGCTCGGAGGCGGAGGTGGAGGCGCCGCCCGTCGACCCGACGGCGCTCGCCGACGCCGTGCAACTCGATGCCGTCATGACGCACCTGACGGAACTCGAACGGATCGCCGGCGAGAACGACGGAAACCGTTCGCTCGGGACCCCCGGCTACGACGCGAGCGTCGACTACGTCGCCGGAGCCCTGCGCGACGCCGGATTCGACGTGCAGACACCGGAGTTCGACACGACCCTGTTCGCCGTCGAGAACGAGCAGCTCACCGTCGACGGGGAGCCGATGGGCGTGAGCGCACTCGGCATGTCGCCGTCGACGGGACCGGAGGGGCTCACCGCGCGCGTCGTGCGCATCGCCCCCGACGACACCCCCGGCTGCGAGGCCACCGACTACGACGGCATCGACGCGACCGGCGCGGTGGTGATCGTCGATCGCGGCGTGTGCACCTTCGCCGTCAAGGAGCAGGTC
The DNA here is from genome assembly GCF_019641445.1 of Rhodococcus sp. DMU2021. NCBI lineage: Bacteria > Bacillati > Actinomycetota > Actinomycetes > Mycobacteriales > Nocardiaceae > Rhodococcus > Rhodococcus sp. DMU2021. Next base: position 83,560 of record NZ_JAIFKB010000006.1, on the reverse strand, counting down.
GCCGCCGAACGGGGAGCGGCCGCGCTGCTCGTCGCCAACAACGAGGACGGCCCGCTCGCCGCCGCCGGTCTCGGGGCGGAATCGACCCCCCGCATCCCGGTCGGAGGCGTGGCCGGGGCCGACGCCGAGCGCCTGTCCGCCGCGACCACCGTGACGGTGACACTCCAGACCCGCACCGAGGACCGGAAGTCGCGCAACGTGATCGCGCAGACGCGCACCGGCTCGACCGACGACGTGGTCGTCGTCGGCGCGCACCTCGACAGCGTCCCCGAAGGACCGGGGATCAACGACAACGGAACCGGCGTCGCCGCCGTCCTCGAGACCGCGCTGCAACTCGGCAGCGAGCCGGGCGTGACCAACGCCGTGCGGTTCGCGTTCTGGGGCGCCGAGGAGGTCGGACTGGTCGGCTCCACGAGGTACGTCGAGTCGCTGTCCGACGAGGAACGACTCGACATCGCCCTGTACCTGAACTTCGACATGCTCGGCTCGCCCAACGCCGGATATCTGGTGTTCGACGGCGACGACTCCGACGCCGTCGGTGAAGGACCCGGACCGGAGGGCTCGGCGGGTATCGAACGGACCTTCGCGCAGTTCTTCGACGAACGCGGAATCGAGGTCGGCGGAACGGATTTCGACGGCCGTTCCGATTACGGTCCGTTCGTCGCCTTCGGCATCCCCGCGGGCGGGGTGTTCACCGGCGCCGACGACGTCAAGACCCCCGAACAGGCCGACCTGTGGGGTGGCACCGCCGACCAGCCCTTCGACCCGAACTACCACACCCCCGAGGACACCCTGGCCGGCATCGACCGCGACGCGTTCGCCGCGGCGGCCGCCGCCGTCGCCTACGGCACGGCTGTCTACGCGAATTCGATCGACGGACCCGACGGGGTGCCCGCAGGGGACCAGCGGGCCGAGGTGCGCGCCGAGTTCACCGAGTGAAGACGGGCGCGATCAGCGCTCGTGCAGTCTCCACAACGGGTTGACCGGGCCGTGGCCGTGACCGAGGTCGTAGGACCACTCGAGGCACTTCGTGATCCATTCCTTCGCGAACTCGACTGCCTCGGGCACCGACCGGCCATGCGCGAGGGCGGACGCGATCGCGGCTGCGAGCGTGTCGCCGCCGCCGTGGTCGTTGCCGGTCTCGATGCGCGGCGTGCTGAACTCGAGGAAACGGTCGCCGTCGAACAGCAGGTCGGTGCTCTTCTCCGAGCTGCGCAGATGACCGCCCTTGACGATCACCCACTGGGCGCCGAGCGCATGGAGCGCTTCGGCGGCGCGCCGGGCCGACGCGTCGTCGACGACCTCGATGCTCGTGATCAGCCGTACCTCGTCGAGATTCGGGGTGACGACGGTGGCGAGGGGGATGAGCACCCCGCGGATCGCGTCGAGCGCGTCCGAGTGCAGCAGCGGGTCGCCGTGCATCGACGCGCAGACCGGGTCGACGACGAGCGGTACCTCCATGTCGCGACCGATGCCCACCTCGGAGCACACCTGTGCGACGGCCTCGATGATCTGCGTGGAGGCGAGCATGCCCGTCTTCGCTGCGGACACCCCGATGTCCTCGACCACGCACCGCACCTGGTCGGCCACGGTCTCGGCGGGGATCTCGTGGAACCCGCGGACGCCGACGGAGTTCTGGACGGTCACGGCGGCCACCGCGACGCATGCGTGCACACCGCACATCGCCATCGTGCGGGAATCGGCCTGGATGCCGGCTCCGCCTCCGGAGTCGGTGCCGGCGATGGTGAGGGCTCGAACCGGGGTCTCGCCTCGAGGCGACAGGGGCAGAAGGTCCACGCGGACACCCTACCGAGGGTGTGTTCGAACACGGCCGGGAGGCGCTGAGGCGGGTGCACTTTGCGAAACACGACAGCGTTGCTGCCGGTGGTCGCCTCGTTGCTCTATAGTGGCACAGGTCACAGTTCGATCACGCAACACCCCTATTGGAGGCGCTCATGAACACGAGTTCGCCGGACCTCGCCGTGTCGGACAACGCCGACCAGAACCGGTTCGAACTGCGCCTCAACGGCGATCTCGTCGGCATCCTGGCGTACTACGACTTCGAACGCGTTCCGGCGCCGAACCCGCCGGTCGTCGACTTCATGCACACCGTGATCGTCGAGGATTTCGGTCATCGGGGTCTCGCGGCCGTCCTCGTCGGTGGTTCGCTCGATCTCGCTCGCAGCCGAGGCTGGCGGGTGCGGCCGGTGTGCACCTATGTGCAGCGATTCGTGTCGTCGCACGAGAACTACCGCGACGTCGTCGTGGCTCTCGAGCTGCCGCGCACGGACCCCCACCGCAAAGAGACCCGGCGCAAGCAGCCGCAGCGCAAGGTGCCTGCCCGCAAGGCCTGATGCCTGTGCGGGCGGTCCACCCGACGCGGGACCTGCTCAGAGGTCGAGGTCGACGACGACCGGTGCGTGGTCGCTCGCGCCCTTGCCCTTGCGTTCGTTGCGGTCGATCTCGGCGCCCGTCACCCGTGCCGCGAAGGCCGGTGATCCGAGGACGAAGTCGATCCGCATGCCCTGCTTCTTGGGGAAGCGCAGCTGGGTGTAGTCCCAGTAGGTGTAGACCCCGGGGCCGGGCGCGTACGGACGGACGACGTCGGTGTAGCCGACGTCGGCGAACGCGTGGAAGGCGTCGCGCTCGGGCTGCGAAGTGTGCGTCTTGCCCTCGAAGAAGGCCGGATCCCACACGTCGTCGTCGGTGGGGGCGACGTTCCAGTCGCCGACCAGCGCGATGGGCTGCCCGGGCGCTGCGGTGGCCCAGGCGTGCGCGTCGGCGCGCAGCTTGGCGAGCCAGTCGAGCTTGTAGGTGTAATGCGGGTCGTTGAGGTCGCGGCCGTTGGGGACGTACAGGCTCCACACGCGCACACCCGCGCACGTCGCCCCGATCGCCCGCGCCTCGAGCGCCGGATCGACCTCCGGGTCCTTGGAGAAACCGGGCTGGTCCTCGAAGCCGATCTGCACGTCGTCGAGGCCCACGCGCGACGCGATGGCCACACCGTTCCACTGGCTCAGTCCGACGTGCGCGACGCGGTAGCCGAGTCCCTCGAAGCGTTCGTACGGGAACTGCTCGTCCTTGCACTTGGTTTCCTGCATCGCGAGCACATCCGTGTCGGTTCGCTGCAACCAGTCGAGGATGCGGTCGGTACGGGCACGGACGGAGTTCACATTCCAGGTAGCAAGGCGCACACGCCCACTGTAGGCGACCTATCCGACGGGTTCGGAGGCGTATCGGTAGCGGTGGTGGTCGACGAAGCCGAGTTCGCGATACAGGGCGCGCGCCGCGGTGTTCGACTCCTCGACCTGCAGATACGCGTGGGTCGTGCCGTGCTCGCGTGCCCAGCGCAGCAGGGCACCGCACACGAGTGTGCCGAGTCCGCGACGCCGGTGTTCGGGAGCGACCTCGACGGTCGACAGACCCACCCAGCGGCGTCCGTCCGGCGCATCGGTGATCGCCGCGCGGCAGATCGCCAGGGGCGGCTGCCCGGGTGCACCGATGCGGCCGAACCCGAGGATCCCCGCGGCCACCGAGCCGAGCACGTCCTGCGCGAGCAGCGGGTCGGCGTCGGCGCGGTGGAGCAACATCCAGTCGGCGTCCGGCCGCTCGGTGATCGTGACCGGGGTGGGCTCCGGCGGCAAGGGGATGTTCGCGAGGTCGGCGCCCATCACGAGCACCGGCTCCGAGGTCGGCCACCCCTCGGGGATGCGGGCGAGTCGATCGGGCACCAGCAGCCGCAGCGGCAATCCGCGTGCCGCGAACCATTCACGGAGCCGGGCGCGCACCGCCGGATCGGCGGGGTCCGCCACGGTGCCGCGTTCACCCAGCGGCGTTGCCGAATTGGCGCGCCGGGTGAAACCGTGTCCGGCGCGCACGAGCCAGCCGTCCACCCAGGCCGATTCGAGACCGGGCCACCCCGCGGCGGCGGCGTGCTCGAGCGCGCGGATCTCCGAGACGCGGATCGGCCGCGCCGCGATCGGCTTGAGCGCGACGACCGAGGTGGGGGACACCTGGACGACACGACCGTCGGCGGTGCGCACCGCGACCACCGGTTCGACGGAGACGAGTTCACCGATGACATCGGTCATCGGGTGGCTGTAGCCGGCGGGCAGGCGGTACCGCAGCACCACCCGGGTACCGAGGGGTACGGACGGGGCCGGACGGTCGGTCGTCATCGACGGTTCGCCGGTCGCCTCGTCAGTCGTCCTCCTCGTGGCCGAACGGGTCCTCCACCGAACCCGGGAGCCAGGTCAGGCCCGGGACGCCCCATCCGGCGCGCTTGATGGTCTTCTTCGCGGCGCGGGCGTTGCGCCCGATCAGAACGTCGACGTACAGGAAGCCGTCGAGGTGCCCGACCTCGTGCTGCAGCATGCGAGCGAAGAATCCGTGGCCCTCGATCTCGACGGGCTCACCGTTCTCGTCGGTACCGGTGACCTTCGCCCAGTCGGCGCGACCGGTGGGGAAGTTCTCGCCCGGCACGGACAGGCAGCCCTCGAGATCGTCCTCGGGGTCGGGCATCGTCTCGGGGATCTCCGAGGTCTCGAGGATCGGGTTGACGACGACGCCACGCCGGCGCGCGACCTTGCCGGACTCGTCGCGGTCGGGGCAGTCGTAGACGAACAGTCGCTTGTCCACACCGACCTGGTTGGCGGCGAGGCCGACGCCGTTGGCCGCGTCCATCGTCTCGAACATGTCGGCGATCAGCTGAGCGAGTTCGGCGGGTGACTCGGTCACCGGCCGGGTCGGGTTGTGCAGGACGGGGTCGCCGACGATGACGATGGGAAGAATGGCCATGGTGACACAGGATAATGGGATCGACTCGCGGCGTTCTCGAACCGGTATGTGTCCCCACCCCGTGATTGAATGACTTCCGCCGAGACGCAAGGACTCTTCGTCACGGTGTGATCCAGTCAGTCGAGGAGGGAAATGGACGGCGCAGCAGCGCACGGCAACGACCGGTCCGATCTCGTGTCCCAGCAGGGCGACGGCGCATCCGCGCAGGAACCCACCGGCGACGAGGCGAACGGCCTGAGCCGTCGCGATCTCGACATCCTGGCGTTCGAACGGCAGTGGTGGAAGTACGCCGGTGCCAAGGAGGACGCCATCAAGGAACTCTTCGGTCTCTCCGCCACTCGCTACTACCAGGTGCTCAATGCTCTGGTGGATCGTCCCGAGGCGCTCGCCGCCGATCCGATGCTGGTCAAGCGGCTGCGGCGGTTGCGTGCGAGCCGTCAGAAGGCCCGCGCGGCCCGCCGGCTCGGTTTCGACACCCGTTAGACGGGCGGCCGTCGGGCCGGATAATGCGATATCGACACGCGCGGCCGGTCGGCAGCGCTGCGTGTGCTCGGGCAACTATGGTCGAGGTCGTGAGCAGAACCCCCGAGATCCCCAGCCGCGCGCCCGCACCCTCGGGACCGCCTCTGCGTGCGTTCGCGATGGTCCTGATCTCCTTGGGCATCCTGTTCGCCGGTCTCGGTTTCGCCTCGCTCGGTGATTCCGACGACGAACCCGCTCCCGCGGCGGCACCCACGACGACGACCGCTGCTGCGCCGGCCGCACCGTCCACGCGCTCGGCCGCGGTGCCCACCGCGCCCGCGCCCGCTGCCGCGAACGGGGGCACGTCCGACGCCGGGGACGGTGCGACCACCACCACGGCCGTGTCTTCGGCTCCTTCCATGCCCGTAGGGAGCGGAACCGCGTTCGCGTCCGACACCTCGGCCTCCGCGACGGCACCGGTGCGCGTGTTCAACAACTCGGAGGTCGCGGGCCTCGCCGCGCAGACCGCGGCCTACCTCGAGGACGAGGGGTACACCATCAGTGAAACGGGCAACTACAGCGAGGGCTTGCTCCAGCAGACCTCGGTGTTCTACGGGTCGTCTCCCGGAGAGCAGCAGACCGCGACAGCCGTCGCCGAGTCGCTCGGTGTCACCGCGCAACCGCGCTTCGAGGGCATCCGCGACGCCGCCCCCGGAGTGATCGTCATCGTCACTTCGCGTTAGCGCCGGAACCGTGTCGGTCCGCCACCGGGTGGTCGCCGGAGACGCCCGGTTATGATCGGGTGACTTTTCGGCACTTCGAAGGAGCGGTTTGATGGTCTCCAGTTCCACCCGTCGCATGTCCTGGCGTGCTCTGGCCCCGATCGTCGCGATCGCCGCGGTGGGCCTGACTGCGTGCTCGAACAGCGAGGAGGCGAGCACCGAGCCGGGGACGACTCCGCCGGTGTGGACGGGATCCGCCGTGCCCGCTTCCGAGGCCCACGGCGACGACCACGGCACCGAGGGTGGGAGCGAGTCGCACGCCGGTGGCTCCGCCTCCGCTGCTGCGCTCACCGCGGAGCTCACCACGGTCGACGGCGAGTCGGCCGGCACCGTGTCGTTCGCCGAGAACGGCGGCGACGTCGAGGTGACCATCGAGGTCGAGGGTCTCGAGCCCGGCTACCACGGTGTCCACATCCACGAGTTCGGCCGTTGCGAGCCCCAGTCCACCGCGCCGAACGGCGGCGAGCCCGGCGCCTTCCTGTCGGCCGGTGCCCACCTGCAGGCCGGTGGCAACACCTCCGTCCCGGAGAGCGGCGACCTGGTCTCGCTCGTCGTCCACGAGGACGGCACCGCCACCGCCACCGTCACCACCTCGGCCTTCGGCCTCGAGGACCTCGAAGGTGAGGACGGCGCCTCTGTGGTCGTGCACCAGGACAACCTCGGCGCACGCCTCGCCTGCGGCGTCATCGGGTGAGCAGGGTTCGAATCCCCTGAAGCTCGGTACCCGGGTAATTCCTGACACAGGGCCCCGCGACGGACATCCGTCGGCGGGGCCCTGTGGTTGGATCGAGACGTGGCAGTCGCGTTTCCGGGATCACCTCGTCCCACGATCGGCGTGGAATGGGAGATCGCTCTGGTGGACAAGACCACCCGCGATCTCTCGAACAGCGCGGCGGTCGTCTTCGACAGGGTGGAGGAGATCGCCGGGGAGACCCCGCGGCTGACCAAAGAGTTCCTGCGCAACACCGTCGAACTCGTCACCGGTGTACACGACACCGTCGCCGAGGCCGTCGACGATCTGTCCGAGTCGCTGTCGTTGCTTCGCCGCGCCGCCGATCCGCTCGGAGTGGACCTGATGTGTGCCGGCACCCATCCGTTCGCGCAGTGGACCGACCAGACCGTCACACCCTCCCCGGACTACGAGGAGATGATCAACCGCACCCGCTGGTGGGGACGGCAGATGCTCATCTGGGGAGTGCACGTCCACGTGGGAGTCTCCTCCGCGGAGAAGATCATCCCGATCCTCAACGCCATGCTCGTGAAATATCCCCACATGCTCGCGTTGTCGGCCTCGTCGCCGATCTGGGCGGGCTACGACACCGGCTACGCGAGCAACCGCGCGCTGATGTTCCAGCAGCTGCCGACCGCCGGCCTGCCCTACCACTTCGCCGACTGGCCGCAGTACGCGAAATTCATCGCCGACCAGCTCGAGTCCGGCGTCATCAGCCACCCCGGAGGCATGCACTGGGACATCAGGCCCGCGCCGAAATGGGGCACCCTCGAAGTCCGGGTCTTCGACGGCATCACCAACCGCGCCGAACTGGCCGCCCTCGTCGCGTTCGTGCATTCACTCGTCGTCTACTTCGACGAACGTCTCGAGCGCGGTGAGGAACTTCCTGTGCTGCAACCGTGGCACGTCAAGGAGAACAAGTGGCGTGCGGCGCGGTACGGACTCGATGCCGAGGTCATCCTCGACCCGGTGTGTACCGAACGGCTCGTCACCGACGACCTGAACGATCTGCTCGAGCAGATCATGCCCACCGCGGTACGGCTCGGCTGCGCCGACGAACTCGCGCGAGTTGCGGACATCCCGGTGAGGGGAGCGTCCTATCAGCGTCAGCGCCGGCTCGCGGAACGGACGGACGGCGATCTCGTCGCGGTGGTGGACTCGCTCGTGCAGGAACTGAAGGAGTGATCGTCCGAGGACGTCCCGGCCGTCAGCTCCTCGTCACCTGTCACGCACCGCCGGGAGCGTCCTCGTCGAGCAGGCCGTCGCGACCGAGCTGCTCCCGGTAGGCGACGCGACCGACGCGGTGCGCGATCACCGGTGCCGTGAGGACCATGAACATGCCCGCCAGCGCCATCATCCAGATGTCGACGGAACTGCGCAGGATGATCATCGCGCCACCCAGCACGAACAACAGACCCACCACCTGCGGCTTGGTGGCCGGATGCATGCGCGACAGGGTGTCGCGGAAACGCACCACGCCGATCGCAGCGGTCAACGAGATGACCGCCCCGATGAGGATCAGGAGGTGGGCGAAGGTGTCGATGATCGTCGTCATCCTTCGTCACGCACCCGGAATCGAGCCACGGACACCGACCCGATGAAGCCGACCAGGGCGAGGGCCACGGTGGCGGGCAGCACCGACGTGTCGCGTGTGTACACCGCCCAGATCGCGATGCCGCAGATGCCGAGCGCGAGCAGGGCGTCGACGCCGACGAGCCGGTCGAGGGAGTTGGGGCCCGCGATCACGCGGTAGGTGATCAGGATTGCGGAGACGAACAGCAGTGCCCCCGCGATCGCCAGTGTCACGGTCACGTCAGTTCCTCCGTTCCGCTGCGCCAGGGGCTGGCCTGCCATTCCGACTCGCGTTCGAACGTCCGGATGAGAAGACGCTCGATGAGGCGGGCGGAACGGTAGAAGTCGGCCACGGCCTTGTCGGTACCCACGTCGAGGACGTGCACGTACATGATCCGCCGCACCTGGTCGATCTCGAGCACCATGGTGCCCGGGATGTTGTTCATGATGTCCGTCCACAGTGTCAGCACCAGGTCGGACTTGATGGTGAGCCGGCAGCGCAGCACGCCGGTGACCGGCGGCGGGGACGGCCGGATCGCGAGCCATGCCACGTTGATCGTCGAGCGGATGGTCTCGCCGAAGATCACCGCGCCGAGCCGCATCGCGGACCAGACGTGCACGCGACCCTCGACGGGTACACGCGGCAGCGGCAGCACGAACATGACGACGAGCGAGACGACCACACCGCCGAGGATGTTGGCGATGCTGAAGGTGCCCCACAGCAGGACCCAGACCAGCGTCGTCCATCCCACGACGAACATGCGCAGGACGTTGGCGCGTTTCATCATTCCTGCTCACCCCCCAGCACGGCCTCGATGTACACCGTGCGGTCGCGCAGGTTCTCCGCGGCACGGTTGCTGATGTCGAGCAGGGGACCGGCGAAGACCGTCAACGACACACCGATCGCGACGAGCCAGACCGTGGGGACGAGCATCGCGGCCGGCATCCGGCCGACGTCCGGGCGTTCCTCGAAGGAGATGTCGGTGGCGGATTCGTCGATCAGCGCCGAGGGGCCGATGTCCGCGAGATCGCCCTCGGGAGCGTCGGCGCGTGCCCGCCAGAACGCCTTCGTCCAGATACGCGCGACGACGTACAGCGTCAGGAGGCTGGTCACGACACCACCGCCGACGAGGACCCAGGCCAGGACCGAACCGTCCTCCGCGCCGGCCTGCAGCAGGGCGACCTTGCCGATGAACCCGGAGAACGGCGGGATACCGCCCAGGTTGAGCGCCGGGATGAGGAACAGGACCGCCAGCAGCGGAGACATGAGCGCGAGGCTGCCGAGGCGTCGCAGCGACGCCGACCCGGCCTGGCGTTCGATGAGACCCACCACGAGGAACAGGGTGGTCTGCACGAGGATGTGGTGGCCGACGTAGTAGACGGCGCCCGCGAGACCGGTCTGCGACGACAGAGCGACACCGAAAATCATGTAGCCGATATGGCTGACGAGCGTGAACGACAGCAGACGCTTGATGTCGTTCTGCGCGATCGCGCCGAGGATGCCGACGATCATCGTGAGCAGACCCGCGACGAGCAGGACGTCGTCGAGTTCGCCGCCCGGGAACAGCAGGGTGTGCGCCCGGATGATCGCGTACACACCGACCTTGGTCAGCAGGCCGGCGAAGACGGCCGTGACCGGTGCGGGCGCGGTGGGGTAGGAGTCGGGCAGCCACGACGACAGCGGGAAGACCGCGGCCTTGATACCGAAAGCCACGAGCAATACACCGAAGATCGCGGCCCGGGTGCCCGGTGAGATCTCGTCCATCCGCAGTGCCATCTGGGCGAGGTTCAAAGTGCCCGTGGCTGCGTAGGCGAAGGCGATGCCCACGAGGAAGACCAGCGAGGACACCATCGAGACCATGACGTACGAGACGCCCGCGCGGACGCGGTCGGCGCTCGCACCCAGGGTCAGCAGGACGAACGAGGCGGCGAGGAGCACCTCGAAGCCGACGAAGAGGTTGAACAGGTCGCCCGCGAGGAAGGCGATGTTGACACCCGCGGTGAGCGCGAGATAGGTCGGCAGGAAGATCGAGACGGGCTGCTGCTCGTTGCCGTCGTGGATACCCTGGCCGACTGCGTACAGCATCACCGACAGCAGCACGATCGCCGAGACGACCAGCATCAACGCCGACAATCGGTCGACGACCAGCGAGATGCCGATCGGCGCCTCCCACCCACCGATCTGCAGTACCGCGATGCCGTCGGCGTCGGCGTAGTACAGCAGCGCCACGCACACGACGAGCGAGGCGACCAGCGCGAAGACGGTGATCCACCGTTGGACGCGCGGACGGCGGCCGACGATCAGGGTTGCGGCTGCGGCGAGCAAGGGGATGAGGACGGGGAGGGGAACGAGGTTCGCGACGCTCGGGTTCATCGGCGATCCTCCTTCCCGTTCTTCTCGTCGTCTCCGGTCCGCTCGTCCTCGGCAGGGTCGGGGGCCTCGGGGTCGGGATCGTCCGCGCGGACGTCCTCGTCGGCGTCCTCGGCATCCTCGATAGAGCCGGCCTCGCCCGAATCTTCGGCAGAGCCGGACTCGTCCGTCCCCCCCTGGTTCTGCGTGTAGGCCGAGTCGGTGGGGTCGTCGAAGTCGCCGTCGTGCAGATCCTCGTACGCCTCGATGTCCTCGATGTTCTTGAGCTGATCGAGCGGGATCGGGTTGCCCGCGGCGTCGAAGGCGTCGCCGCTCTTGCTCGGGATACCGGTGAGCGGGTCGTCGGAGCGGTCTCGCGACGGTAGATCGGCGAGACTGCGCCGCTGCGACACGAGGGTGTCCTCGGGGTCGTTCTCGATCTCGTCCCGTGCGCGGTAGGTGTAGGAGCGGTAGGTCAGTGCCAGCACGAACGCCGCCACACCCATCGTGATGACGATCGCGGTGAGGATCATCGCCTGCGCGAGGGGATCGGCCATGTCCGGCTCGACGTCGCTCTCCACACCGACGATGGGTGCATGACCTGCGGGGCCGCCGAGGGTGAGCAGCAGCAGGTTGATTCCGTTGCCGGCCAGCAGCAGGCCCAGCAGCATCTTGATGATGCTGCGTTCGAGCAGCAGGTACACACCGGCCGCGACGAGCACACCGACGACGGCGAGGAGCGTGATGTTCGCGGTCATCGGCGCTCACCCACGGTCTCGGCGTCGAGGCGAGCACCTAGGCTGCGCAGCACGTCCAGGACCAGTCCGACGACGATGAGGTACACACCGAGGTCGAAGAACAGTGCGGTCACGAGCTTGATGTCGCCGAGCAGAGGCAGCGTGAGCTCGAGGGTCGCCGACGACAGCGCCGGGGCGCCGAGGAACATCGACACCAGTGCGGTGCCCGCGGCGAAGGTGAGTCCGATGCCGAGGATCTTGCCGGCGTCGATGGGAACCGCCTCTCCGAGCTCGTAGCGTCCGCCGGCCAGGTACCTCAACACCAGCGCGAGACCGGCGACGAGACCGCCCGCGAAACCGCCACCGGGCGCGTTGTGCCCGGAGAAGAAGAAGTACACCGACAGGATCATCATGGTGGGGAAGACCAGTCGCGTGGTGACCTCGAGGACCAGCGATCGGTAGCGCGGATCGATGAGATCGCCGCCGAGCAGCCAGGTCGTCTCGTTGCTGGCGGAGACCGCGTCGAGCTGCGCCGCGGGTGCGTCCGCCACACGCGGGGCGGTGCCGAAGCGGCGGGTGCGGAAGACCAGGCTGGCCACGCCGGTCGCGGCGACCAGCAGCACCGAGATCTCGCCCAGCGTGTCCCAGGCGCGGATGTCGACGAGCAGGACGTTGACGATGTTCTTGCCGTCACCGCCGTAGTAGGCGGCGTCGGGCAGCAGCAGCGAGATCGGATCGGTAGTGCGTGCCGCGACGGCGTAGGCGCCGATCCCGGCGACCACCGCGCCCACGGCGATGCCGAGCATCGCGCGGGCGAACTTGCTGCCCATCACCGCGGCCGGGTCGGTCTCGGCGGGCAGCTTGCGCAGGACCAGCACGAACATCACGAGGGTGACGGTCTCGACGAGGAACTGGGTGAGCGCGAGGTCGGGAGCTCCCTGGAGGGCGAACAGCACCCCGAGCCCGTAACCGGTCACGCCCACGACCAACACTGCGCCGAGACGGTTGCGCAGGGCCGTCGCGGTGATCGCGGCGGCCATCATGATCAACCCCACCCCGAGCTGCCAGATCGAGTCCCACGCGCGCGTCGACGGCATCGTGCTCAGCCCGAAGAAGAACATCAGCACCGTCGGGAGCGCCACCAGGGTGATGAGGATGGTCGCCTGGGTCAGGGGGAGCGAACCGCGCTGCAGGAAGGCGGTCAGGCGCAGGGACAGGGTGTCCATGCCCTGGAGGGTCGCGTCGTACATCCGGTCGGCATTTCCGAGCGGCGGGTGCTCGAAGCGCAGACGCGCGATGGTGCGGTGCGCGAGGAACAGGACCGTGCCGCCCACGATCACCACGCCGGTCAGACCCAGCGGCAAGGAGAATCCGTGCCACAACGCCAGGTGGTAGGGCTTGTCGAGTTCGGTGGGCAGCTCGTCGGCGTAGGGGGTGATCAGATGGTCGATCCACGAGCTCGCGAAGCCCGCGGCGAGACCGGCGAACGCGAGGACGCTCGGGGCGGTGAGCAGCAGCGGGCCGGGCGCGTGCAGGTTCTGCACCGCGGGGCTCGGACGTTTGAGCTGCTTACGACCGAAGGCCCCCCAGATGAACCGGATGCTGTAGGCGAGGGTGAGGATCGAGCCCACCACGATGCCCGCAGTCATGGCGATCCGCGCCCATTCGGGGAGCACCTCGGCCACCAGCGACGACTCGAGCGCGGCTTCCTTCGCGACGAAACCGATGAACGGCGGCAGACCGGCCATGCTCGACGCCGCAAGTATCGCGATCACCATCAGGTAGGGGGCGGCAGAGCCGAGATGCGCGAGTTTGCGGATGTCGCGGGTGCCGGTGGAGTGGTCGATGATGCCGACCACCATGAACAGGCATGCCTTGAACAGGGCGTGGGCGATCACCATCGCCAGGCCCGCCAGGGCCGCTTCCCGGCTGCCCGTACCCACCAGCGCAGTGAGAAAGCCGAGCTGGCTGACGGTGCCGAAGGCCAGGATGAGCTTGAGGTCGAAGGCGCGGAACGCTCGCCAGCCGGCGAGGATCATCGACGCGAGACCGAGACCGATGACGATCGGCCGCCACGCGGCGCTGTCCGCGAAGCCGGGTGCGAGCCGGGCCACGAGGTAGATGCCGGCTTTGACCATCGCCGCGGCGTGAAGATATCCGGACACCGGGGTGGGGGCGGCCATCGCGCCGGGCAGCCAGAAGTGCAGCGGGACCACGGCGGACTTCGACAGTGCGCCGACGAGCACGAGCACCACGGCGACGCCGGCGAGCCATCCGTGAGGTGCCGCCGCGACGACGTCGGACAGGTTGTAGCTGCCGACCGTCTCGCCGAGGATGATGATGCCGACCAGCATCGCCAGACCACCGGCCGTGGTGACGAGCAGGGCCTGGGTGGCGGCACGGCGACTCGAGGCGCGTTCGGCGTAATGCCCGACGAGCAGGAACGACAGGACGGTCGTCAGTTCCCAGAAGGTGTAGAGCAGCAACATGTTGTCGCTGACCACCAGACCGAACATGGCGCCGGCGAAGGCGACCATCTCGGCGGCGAACAAGCCCAGGCGGGGCTCGTCGTCCTCGAAATAGCGCGAGCAGTAGAGCAGGATCAACGAGCCGATGCCCAAAACGAGCACGCACATGATCGCCGCGAGCGTGTCGAAGCGCAGATCGAAATTCATCGACAGCGTCGAGGCCCACACGATCTGCAGTTTCTGATCGGTTCCCCAGTTGGTGACGACCCAGCCGAGACTCGCGAGGGGCACCACCGCGAGCGGCAGGAATGCATTTCTCCCCATGACTCGGACCAGAAGCGGCGCCAGAAGGGCAGCGACCGCATGGGCAACGAGTATGGCGATCAAAAGGCACTCCGTCGGGGTCGGGCCTGTCGGCGGGGTGAAACTGACTGCGGGCCGTGGGACTCGCTGTCGTCACAGCGGACGGCACACCGCCGAAACGGGGATCGCCCCGACATGCACGCCGCTCGCCGTCATCGGGCAAAACGGATCGTGCACATCCTAACGGTTGTCTTCGCACGCTTGCGAATCGGGGAGGTGAGAGCGCTAGCGCACCTGCCACGCACAGATCACGGCCGCGGTAAACAGTGCGAGCGCCGACCACTGCGCATCCGCCGGAAGCATCCACACCGCCCCGACGACGGCCGTCGCCGGCACCGGCAGCGCCAGGCCGAGAGCCGCGACGGACGCCGAGCCCGGCAACGATGCCCCGAGTGCGAGACCGGTGCCCAGCGCGACGAGCGCCACCCGCACCGCAAGAGGGATTCCCTCGCCGATCTCCGCCGGCCACCACACCGTCGCCGCCGAGATCGACGCGGCGAGAATCAGCCCGGGAAGCGCGTACGGCATGGAGGGGGAGAGCCGCACCCCGGCGACCACGGCGGCCACCGCGACGAGCAGCACCCACCACGGCACGGTCGCCGACTGCATACCCGACCACAACTCGACGAGGACGGGGTACGCCGCGGCCACGGCCCCGGTGACCGCGAGGACGAACCGGTCGTCTCCGGGCGGGACGAGGCGCGCGACGATCTCGGCACCGACGACCGCCACCGCGAGCGCCCCACCGGCGACCAGCCACAGGAGCACACCCGTGTCGCTCGCGCGGGAACCCACGAATTCACCCAGCAGTCGGTAGCCCACCGAGAGCACCACCGCGGCGGTCACCATGATCGCGAGCAACCGCGGATCGGCCCGCTGCACGCGCATCCCGGCAGGCACCGTCAGCGCGGCGGCGACCGTTGCCACGAGTGCGAAGGCCAGCGCCCACTGGGGAACCGTCCAGCGCATGGCCTCCACGGGGACCTCGGAACCGACGGCCGCGGCGGTGAGGAAGGCCGCCCACCCACCGGCGATCAGGGCCCACTGACCGGTCGCCGAACCCCACGAGCCCGCGGTCGCCGCCCCGAGCAGCACACCGGTGATCGCGGCGATCACCCATCCGACGACCGTCAGGCTGTCGGCCGAGATGCCGGCGGGAACGAGATAGCGGATCGACCCGAGGACCACGATCGAGGCGGCGGCCAGCATCCAGGCGGTACGTCGGGAGCCGGTCCGCTGCAGCCCGGCCGCCGAGAGAACGGCGAGCGCGGCGGTGACCACGGGTGCCCATTCGCTGCGCGCACCCTCAGGGAGGACCGATTCGCCCGCGGCCGGGACGAGGATCGCGACCCCGGCGGCGAGGAAGGCCGCGAGGACGGCTGCCGGTCCGGCGACGCGGACCGCGGTGGTCACGGCCATCTCAACGGCCCTCCGCGTAGGCCTGCAGATGAGCGACCTGCACGGGATCGAGCGAGGGGCGCACCTTCTCCCGGGCCACCGCGACGTCCTCGGCGGTGACCACGGCGGCGTCGACGTTGCGCCGCATCGCCGCGAGCGCGGCCTCGCGCAGCAGAGCCGAGCAGTCCGCGGCCGAGTAGCCGTCGAGTCCGGCGGCCAGGTCGTCGAGGTCGACGTCGTCGTCGAGCGGTACCGATCGGCCCGCGGTCTTCAGGATCGCGGCCCGGGCCTCGGCGTCCGGCGGCGGCACGAACACGAGACGTTCGAGCCGGCCGGGACGCAGCAGAGCCGGGTCGATGAGGTCGGGCCGGTTGGTCGCTCCCACCACCACGACGTCGCGCAGCGGCTCGACACCGTCGAGTTCGGTGAGCAGCGACGCGACGACCCGGTCGGACACCCCGGAATCGGAGCTCTGCCCGCGGCGCGGTGCGAGAGCATCGATCTCGTCGAGGAACACCAACGCCGGTGCCGAGTTGCGGGCACGCTCGAACAACTCGCGCACCGCCTTCTCCGACGCACCGACCCACTTGTCCATCAGTTCGGCGCCCTTGACGGCGTGGACGCTCAAACGTCCCGTGCCGGCGAGAGCACGGACGAGATAGGTCTTGCCGCAACCGGGCGGGCCGTACAGCAGCACACCGCGCGGCGGATCGACACCGAGACGCTCGAACGAATCGGGATGCTGCAGCGGCCACAGGACGGCTTCGGTCAGGGCCTGCTTCGTCTCGACCATGTCGCCGACGTCGTCGAGGCTCACGCTGCCGATCGCCAGCTCCTCGGAACCCGATCGCGACAGCGGACGGATCACCTCGAGCGCGCCGAGCAGGTCGTCCTGGACGAGCGAGGGTTCGTCGTCGTCGCGGTTCGCCCGCGACGCCGCGCGCAGTGCCGCCTCGCGACACAGCGCCGCGAGGTCGGCGACGACGAAACCGGGGGTGCGACCCGCGACGGCGGCGAGGTCGAGACCGGTGGACGGCACCGAGCGCAGCAGCACGTCGAGCAGGGCGCGGCGGGTCGCGCCGTCGGGCAGCGGCAGGGACAGTTCGCGGTCGCAGATCTCCGGGGCGCGCAGCCGGGAGTCGACGTCGTCGGGATGCGCGGTGGTCGCGATCAGCACCGCGCCCTCGGTGTCGACCACCCGCCGCAGTTCGTCGAGGATCAACGTCGCGACGGGTTCGGTGTCGGCGGGGAGCACGGCATCGACGTCGGTGAGCAGCAGGACGCCCCCACCGCGCACCGCTTCGGCCGCCGCGGAGATCCGGCGCAGCCGCTCGTCGGCGGCGAGTGCACCCACGCCCGGCCCGTCGACCTCGACCAGACGCCGGTCGGCGACCACCGAGCGCACGAAGGTCGCCTTACCGACCCCGGCGGGACCGGTGACGAGCACCCCGAGATGCGGCGACGCGCCGAGGGTGCGCAGCAGTTCGGGTTCGTCGAGCGAGAGGGTGAGCCACTCGGAGAGCTTCGCGACCTGGGCCTGCACACCCACGAGATCCTCGACCGGCGGTGGCGGAGGCGTGGCGGGGGCCGATTCGGGACGGTCGGTCGCGGGGGAGGAGGCGACGAACCCCGACGAGACGAATCCGGAAGCGGACGGCACGGAGGACGGCAGGGCACCCGGGCCACCGCCCCACACGACGGCGGTGTTCGGCTGCACGCTCACCGGTCCGGCCGGATCGACCGAGGAGACGGTGAGCAGTTCGGTGGTCCACGCGATCGCGAACGTCCGCGACAGTGCCCGCGTCGTCTCGGCGTTGCTCGTGCCCGGTCCGAGATCGCGGGGGAGCAGCGACACCGCGTCGCCGACGGTGAGGACCTTCCCGAGCAGCGCCTGACGCAGGGTGGTCTCCGGGATCGACTGCCGCGCGAGGGTGGACCCGGTGACCGTCACCGTGCGCGCGCCGTAGACCGTCACGGGCGCGACGACGACCGTCGCGTCCTCCTTCAGGCCTGTGTTCGACAGCACCACGTCATCGAGCAAGATCGTGCCGGTCGGGGTGCCGGCCGGGGCGAGACCCGCCACGACCGCCGTGCGACGCGCTCCCACCAGCGCGATCGCGTCCCATTCCCGCAGGCCCAGCGCGGCCAGCGCCTCGGGGTGCAGACGCACGACACCGCGCCGCGAGTCGGCGGCGGAGGTGTTGAGCCGGACGGTGAGTGAGAGTTGTGGGGTCGTCACCCCGCCGAGCCTAGAACGTGACTAGCGTCCTCGCGGGTCGTGCATGTCATCGTCCTGGGGGGTCGTGCATGTCATCGTCCTCGCGGACGGCGCAGCCCGAGTCGCGCCTGAGATCTAGCCGACGTGGCGACACGCCGGGCGGCGACACGACGCGGACGCTGCGCGCGGTTGCGGGCACGCAGTGCGCGTCGCTCCGAGGGCTTGATGTCCCAGGTTTCGGGCCGGGCCGCGACCCAGCGCCGCGATCGCACCGCGAAGGGGATGTGCGCGAGGTAGACCGCGACCAGCACGAGCATGAGGATGAACGGATAGGTGACCAGCGCGGCCGCCGCCATCGCGACCAGCACGAGCAGCACCACGGCGAGTCGCGCGGGCACGGACGCCGACTTCATCGCGAAGGTCGGGATGCGGCTGATCGCGAGCCCGGCCGTCCCGAGGATCCACACCGCGACCAGCCCGTAGGCGGTCCACCAGCCGTCGCCCCACTGGATGTGGGCGGCGACGGGTGCGAGCGCGATGAGGGCGGCCGCCGGTGCGGGCACGCCGACGAAGTACTCGCGTGCGTAGGCGGGGACGCTGTCGTCCTCGAGCAGGGTGTTGAAGCGCGCGAGTCGCAGCACGAGGCTCACTGCGTAGAGCAGGGCGACGATCCAGCCGAAGGGGCTGCCGTCGAGCAACGTCACGTAGAGCACGAGCGCCGGTGCGACACCGAACGCGACGGCGTCCGACAGCGAGTCGAGTTCGGCGCCGATCTTGCTGGTCGCGTCGAGCATGCGGGCGATGCGACCGTCGAGCGAGTCGAGGACGGCCGCGGCGCCGATCATGCCGAGCGCGGTGCCGAGTTGTCCGTCGAGCGCGAACTTCACCGCCGACAGTCCGGCGGAGAACGCCAGGACCGTGATGACGCTCGGCAGCAGGCGGACGACGTTGGGCCGATTGCGGGACCGCCCGGTCGCGACCGCACGCGAACCCTGCGTGTGCGGACTCACGACACCGTGGGCAGCTGAGCGAGGACGGTCTCGGCACCGATGGTGCGCTGACCGCGTTCGACCAGCAGGGTGCTCCCGACCGGCAGGTAGGTGTCGACCCGGGATCCGAAGCGGATCAGGCCGTAGGTGTCGCCGATCGGCAGGGTGTCGCCGATCTGCGCGTCGTTGACGATGCGCCGTGCCAGCAGCCCGGCGATCTGGACGACGGCGACCTCGGCGCCGTCGCGCGTCTCGATCAGCATGCTGGTGCGCTCGTTGACCTCGCTCGCGTCGGCGAGATCGGCGGAGAGGAACTTGCCCGGGGTGTGGACCACCGAGCGGACGGTGCCGCCGACGGGGCTGCGTTGCACGTGCACGTCGAGGACGGACAGGAAGATGCTGACCCGGGGGCGCTCCTCGCTGCCGAGCCCGAGTTCGGCGGGCGGCACGGCATGGTCGACGAGAGCGATCTCACCGTCGGCGGGAGCGACGACCACTCCGGCGCGGTTCGGCGGCACGCGGTGCGGGTGCCGGAAGAAGGTGGCGCACGCCAGTGCCGATGCGAGACCGGCGCGGCGCAGCCAGGGCTTGCGGCGGCCGAGGGTCGCCACGGCCAGCGGAGCTGCGACGAAGGGGATACCGCCCGGATGCATGGGCGGTACGACATGCCTGACCAGGTCGACCATGTGGGCTACCCCGCTGGTGGGGGGTGTTCCGGCGGGCGTCGGCTTACGTGCCACGGGCTCCTCTTATCGCTGGCGATCGGTGGTCCGGGACCGCAGGGGACCCGCCCGTCTCGCGGGCGGGTCCTGTCGGTCCACAGGCACTCCAGCGTACGTGAGCCGAGGAGGGAAGGTCAGACCCGCGCGGCCGCCTCGATCTCGTTCTTGAGACGGGCGAGAGTCGCGTTCATCCCCATCGTCAGTTCGTCGTCGAACGCCTCGGTGCCGCCGAGAACATACTTGACCAGGGTCTGCGAGACCTTGCTGGTCCCGGTGGGCGCCTCGCGCCGCTGGGTGACCCGCGTGCCGGTGGCGGTGGGTTCGAGGGTGAACGACCAGATGGAGCGGTTCTCGTTGATCCGGAAGCTCAGGCGACGGCCGGGTTCGAAGTCGATCACCTTCGACGTCGTGGGCCACACCAGCAGCCCCTTCTTGTTGATGTTGATCGTGGTGGTGCCGGCCGACACCGGCCCACCGCGCACGATCATCCGACGGCACTGCGGGCTCCACTCGCCCATCCGCTTCAGATCGGACACCACGCGCCACACCTGCTCGGGGGAGGCGGTGATCTCGATCGTGGCCTCGAGGGTCTTCGACACGTGTACTCCTGTGCTCGGGGGACCGGGTCTTCTCCGGGGGACCGGGTCCCGTGTATCTGCTACCGGAGGTAACAGGATCGTCGTCGATCCTAACGGACGATGTGAGTGCGGTCACGCCCCGGTCGGGTCGGCTCCGGTCAGCCGCATGAACGCCCCGAGTTCGATCAGGCCGTCCGGTGTCGACGGGAGGTGATCGGTCAGGGCGCCGGACCGGACGATCACCGCCGACCACTTGCCGCGTGAGAGGGCCACGTTCGACCGGTTGCGGGACAACAGGAACGACATGCCCCGCGGCACGTCCTCGACGGCGGAGGCCGTCATCGACACGAACACCATCGCCGCCTGGCGGCCCTGGAACTTGTCGACGGTGCCCACCTGGACCCGGTGCAGACCCGCGGCGGCGAGATCCTGCCGTAGGCGGGTGACCTGAGCGTTGTACGGTGCGACCACCAGGACGTCCTCCTCGCCGAGAGGTCGCGGCGGGGAGCCGGCGTCGTCCGTCCACGCCGAGCCGAGCACGGCCGCGATGGCGCGCACGATCTCGGCGCTCTCCTCGGGCGAGCAGGTCGCATTGCCCTCGTGCGAGACCTCCACGAGCCGCACGCCGGGCGGGACGCCGTCGAGCGCGCGGCGCGTGGTGATCTCGGACTTCGACTGCAGTCGTCCCTCGTAGGACAGCTCGGACACCCGCGCGCACAGATCCGGGTGCATCCGCCAGGTCACCGGAAGGAAGTAGCCGCGATCGGTGGGCAACGCACCGTGCCCTTCGGCGAGCCATCCGAGGGCGGACTCATCGACCGGCTCGGGGTGGGTGCCCTGCGAGACCTGCGGCAGTTGGCGGGGATCGCCGAGCAGCAGCAGATTCGACGCCGCCGTGGCCACGGCGATGGTGTTGGCGAGACAGAACTGACCGGCCTCGTCGACCACCAGCAGGTCGAGGCTGCCGGGCTCGATGCAGTTCGGATTCGTGAAGTCCCAGGCCGTTCCGCCCACCACATAGCCGGTGGCGGATGTACCGATATGCGCCGCAAGGGACTTCGCGTCAGGGAAGGCGGTCCACGTCGGATCGGGGCTCTGGCATTTCGCCTTGGCGACCCGTTCCGGCGACACTCCCGCGGCGACGATCCCGGCCAGCATGTTCTCGACCACCGAATGCGACTGCGCGACCACGCCGACGCGCCGGCCGTGCTCGTTCACGAGCGCCGCCACCACCCGGGCCCCGGTGTACGTCTTGCCGGTGCCGGGTGGGCCCTGCACCGCCAGGTACGAATTCTCCAGGTTGAGAACGGTCGTGACGATCGTGCCGGCCGCGTCGTCGCCGAGCGGCGGCAGCGCGGCACCGGAGCGCAGGCGGGGAGGGATGCGGCGCAGTACGTCCACCGCCGCGGTCGACGGCAGAGCCGGCAACTCGCTGCACATCGCCTCGGCGGCGGAGGCGATCGCCGCTTCGATGTTCTTCGACGAGATCGGCGCGCCGGGAGTGACGGCCACCGGTAGCACGGAGTACTCCTCGTCCGTCCGTAGCGACTCGTCCACGACGAGCACGTCGGGATGGTCCGTCCCCGTGGTGCGTTCGACGACCACGCCGCGCGACCACGCGCGCGTCCCGGTGCCGCCGTCGGGCAGTCCGTCCGGTCCCGGAGCGTCGTACAACAGGAAGACGTCCTGCCCGGCGCGCAATGCGCTGCCCGGCTCGAACTCGCCCGCGAGGCGCAGCCGACGCCGGAGCAGTCGCCGGCGGGGCGTGGCCTTGTGCCAGTCGGTCTCGAGTGTGCACGTCGCCGCGACCAGCGTGTCGCGGGCGTCCGCCCACTCGTCGGGAGCCGTCGCCAGACGATCGAAGTGTCCCCACCAGAAAGGTTTCCGCTCGCGCCGGTGGTAGCCCATGGCCGCGGCGACGAGTGCGGCCGCCTGCTGTTCCGGGGTGCGGTCGCCCGCCAGTGCACCGCCGACGTATTCGAGGAGTTTCGTCTCGACGGGGTGTGCCTGCGCGTCGGGAGCGGCCTCGTCGTGGGTCGTCTCGGTGGGGGAGATGCCGTGGTCGCGGGCGTGGGTGAGCAGCCAGTCGCGCAGACGCAGGGTGGAGATGCAGTCGGCCTCGTTGTAGGAGGCGATCGACGCGAGTTCGCGTTCCGCCTCCTCGAGGTGCCCGGCATCGCGCAGTGCGCAGTAATCGGCGTACGCGACGATCGAGGCGCCCGCGTCGGCGACATCGCCGTCGCGTGCCTCGCTCTCCTCGGTGTAGAGCAATTCGAGTTTCTTCAGTCCGTACGTCCGGGCACCCACCCGGATCGAGTTGCGCACCACGGGGTACAGGTCGACGAGCACACCTTCGCGCAGCAGGTCGTCGACGATCTCCTCGCCGACGCCGTAGCGCCCGGCCAGCCGCAGCAACGCCGTCTTCTCGTACGGGGCGTAGTGGTAGACGTGCATCCTCGGGTGGCGACGCCGGCGGTCGGTGACGTAGTCGAGGAAGTCCAGCAGTGCCTGCCGCTCCTGCTCGCGGTCGTGTGCCCAGAAGGGCCGGAAGATCGGTGCGTCGGCCGGTCCCTCCACGACGCCGAACAGGTACTCGAGTCCCCACTCGGAACTGCCGCCCTCGGACCACAGTGGGTCGCCTTCGAAGTCGAAGAAGATGTCGCCCTCGTCGGGCGCGGGCAGGATGCCGAGCGGGGTGGCGTCGTAGACCTCCGCATAGGGACTGTCCCGCCTCTCCTCCTCGAGCTGCGCCCGTGCCTGGGCGCGCAGGGCGTCGAAGGTGCGGCGCGCCATCCCGTCGACGGGTGCCGCGCATGCGGCGAGGTCGTCGATGGTCGACACGCCCGCCTCGATCAGCCGCAGCCGCTGGGTACTGCGCATCCCCGCGACCAGCAGCAGGTCGCGGTGACGTTCGAGTTCCGGGGTGCAGTCGTCGCAGCGACCGCAGGCGGTGTGCCCACCCGCTCCCCACCGCACCGGCCCGGGGGCAGCGCGGTGCGACGTGAGAAGGGTTTCGAGGCAGGCGCGTCGGTGCCGATAGACCGGCATGATCTCCGCGAGCGGGTAGGAGGCGATCGAGCCGTCGCCGAGGACGAGATGCGCGTGCGAGGACACCGTCGTCCCGGTGCGCGCGAGTGCGTCCGCGTAAGCGGCGAGCTGGAGCAGGGCCTCGACCTTCGCGTGCCGGGAGAGTTTGCTGTCGTAGACGGCGTAGCCGTCGTCCTCGAGGACGAGGAAGTCGGAGAAGCCGATCATGCCGAGCGGATCGGGGGCAGTGTCGGAGGAACCGGTGTCGAAGAAAGCGCCCTGATAGACGACGGGCGCGCCGGCCCGGACGGCGTCGAGGGTGGCCTGCGCCGCCTCGGTGAGCGCCTGCGCGGTGTACTCGGGCCGGGCGATCTCGACGACCTTCTCCGCACCCACCTGCGCGCGGAAGCGGTCGAGGACGCGCTGCTCGTGGCGGCCGCCGAGTGCGGCGACACGGTCGAGCATTGCGTCGGGTTCGGTGTCGGGGCGCGGGAGCCGACCGAGCGTCGAGTCGAGGTTGCGGAGCACTGCGAACTCGCACGAGGCGGCGCGGGTGAGATCTCCGGCGCCGAAGACCAGCCTGTCGTCGAGAAGAAACATCGGCAGCTCCGTCTCCGGCGTGCGGGATGCCCGGGATGGGCACGGCTGGTCCCGACTATTGCAGACAGGTCGGACCCGCCGGACCATTGTTCTCGCGCCCACCGGGCACACTGCGGCGGCCGGGCCCGCCCTCGACCCCGAGCGCGGTGCGCACCGCCAGCACGATGCCCCACGGAACGACGACCCAGATCGGCCAGAAGTAGATCGACGAGGCCGTTCCGAGCGAGACCAGTGCCCACACCACGAGATTGATCGATCCCACGGTGGCCCATGCTCCCCATTCGATGCGCTGGTGGAGCGGCAGGCGCAGACGTGGGAACGGTTTGCCGGCCGGCGGGGACGGGGTGGGAACGAGTGTCGACGGCAGGTCGGCGAGAACGGCGCCGGCGTCGTCCTGCGTCACGGCGCGGTAGACCCGGGCCACACGCTCGTCGAACTCGCCGATCGTCAACCGTCCGGCGGTGAGATGGCGCCCGAGCTCCTCCACGATCGTTTCGCGCTCGGCATCGGAGACGCGCAGCGGCGATGTCGCGATACCGGGGCCGGTGGTGTCCACCGCACAGGCGCGCATCGGCAAGTTCTGGTCGCTGACGACGAGCCAGGTCTACCGGGAACTGGCCGCGATGGAACGGCAGGGACTGATCGAGGCAGGGGAGAAGGGCCCGCGCGACCGCAAGCCCTACCTGCTGACCGAGGCCGGACGCACGGCTTTCGCCGAATGGATCGACCGCGAACCGGGCGATGAGAACATCCGCCATCCGCTGCTGCTGACCGTCGCCTTCGGCGATCACCTCTCGCCCGAGCGCCTCGCCTCGATGCTCGCCGAGCATCGCCGCAGACACGAGGAGCAGCTCGCCGCCTACGAACAGCAGGCGGCGGCCGACATCCTCCCGCCGCACGCCGCGGCGACCCTCGACTTCGGCATCCTCTACGAACGGGCCGTCCTCGAATGGTTCGACCGCGTGCGCGACCGTCTCGAACCCGGACCGGTCAGCGCAGCGGATCGAACGACCTGAGCAACGGATCCGGCTCGCCGGTCATCGACCCGGCGAGCAGCCGTCCGGTGAGGGGACCGAGCGCCACACCCCACATCCCGTGCCCGCCGGCGACGTACACCCGATCCGAACGGGTGCGGCCGATCAACGGGAGCCCGTCCGCCGTGCACGGCCGTGAGCCCACCCACTCCTCGCTGCGCCCGTCCCAGTCGATCTCACGCAACAGCGGACGGGTCGCGTCGACGATCGCCCGGATGCGTCGCGGGTCGAGCGGGGCGTCGGGACTGCGGAACTCCATCATTCCCGCGACCCGGAAACGGTCCTGGAGGGGTGTGCACGCCACCCGCTGGGCCGGGAAGTAGACCGGGTTCTTCGGCAGGCTCGGCGGCCGCACGCTGAAGCTGTAGCCGCGACCGGCCTGGACCTGCGTGCGCACGCCGAACGGCCGGGCGAGCGACCCGAGCCACGCTCCGTTCGCGAGTACCACCGCATCCGCCGACCGCGAGTGCCCACCGGCCACGACGACATCCACCCCGCGACCGGTGTCGCGCACCTCCTCGACGTCGACGTCGGTGACGATCTCCGCACCCCGGGCGCGGACCGCGTGCGCCAGCGAGGCGACGAACCGCGGCGGATCGATGAACCGCTGCCCCCGGATCCGGAGACCCACCCGCACCGAGTCCCCGAGCAGCGGTTCGAGCGAATGCAGCGTGTCGGTGTCGAGCAGGTCGAAGTCGATCTCGCTGCCGGCGGCACGCGCGTGCTCGAACTCCTCGACCAGCAGCCGACGGTCGTCGTCCGAGGTGAACGCCGCGAGGAACGGATCGGCGACCCGCGTCGGTTCGGTGACGATCGTGTCGCCCGACCCGCGGGCGAGATCGTCGTAGGCATCGAGGGCGAGGCGGTTGGCGCGCGCGAAGACCTTCATCGACGACGTCCACTGCCGTCTCGTGCAGTGCCGGGCGAAGTCGGCGAGGAAGCGCAGCAACCGCACATCCGTCGTGGGCGGCACGTAGACGGGCGACGACGGCCGGAACATCGAGCGCAAGCCGTAACGCAGCACCCCCGGCTCGGGTAGCGGCAGGGTCAGTGCCGGCGCGAGCCACCCGGCGTTGCCCCACGAGGCGTCACCCGCCACGCCGACCCGATCGAGCACCGTGACCTCGATGCCTCGATCCTGCAGAAACCACGCGGTGGACAGACCCACGATGCCCGCACCGACGACCACTGTCCGACGAACCGTCATCGCAACCTCCTGTGAACGACGAAGTCTGCACCTCCATCATGGACCCGGAAGCGCGAACGGGCCGGACTCGCGGACGGCTTACTATTTCCGGGGAAGTTCTGCTTGTGGAAAGGGAACCCGGAATGAGTACGAACGTCGAACAGCGTGAATTCCAGGCCGAGACGCGGCAGTTGCTGGATCTGATGATCCACTCGATCTACTCGAACAAGGACACCTTCCTGCGCGAGTTGATCTCCAACGCGTCGGACGCCCTGGACAAGCTCCGGCTGGAGTCTTTCCGAAACAAGGATCTCGACGTCGACACCTCCGACCTGCACGTCGAGCTCGAGGTGGACAAGGATGCGCGCACCCTGACCGTGCGCGACAACGGCATCGGCATGAACCGCGACGAGGTCGTCGATCTCATCGGCACCCTCGCGAAGTCCGGCACGGGCGAACTCCGGCAGAAGCTGCGCGAGGCCAAGGACGCCGCCGCTTCCGAGGAGTTGATCGGCCAGTTCGGTATCGGCTTCTACTCGTCGTTCATGGTCGCCGACAAGGTCACGCTCGTCACCCGCAAGGCCGGGGAGAAGACCGGTACGCGCTGGGAGTCCAGCGGCGAATCCACCTACACGATCGCCGAGGTCGACGACGCGCCCCAGGGCACCTCGGTGGTCCTGCATCTCAAGCCCGAGGATGCCGAGGACCACCTGTTCGACTACACCTCGCAGTGGAAGCTCGAGGAGATCGTCAAGAAGTACTCGGATTTCATCGCGTGGCCGATCCGCATGGAGGTCTCGCGCACCACGAAGTCGGAGGACGGCACCGACGAGGTGACCTTCGAGACCAAGACCCTCAACTCGCAGAAGGCGTTGTGGGCGCGCTCGAAGGACGAGGTCTCCGAGGAGGAGTACACGGACTTCTACAAGCACATCGCCCATGCCTGGGACGAGCCGCTCGAGGTCATCCCGCTCAAGGCCGAGGGCACCTTCGAGTACCAGGCGCTGCTGTTCATCCCGGAGCACGCGCCCTTCGACCTGTTCGCCCGCGAACGGCGCACCGGCGTGCAGCTGTACGTCAAGCGCGTGTTCATCATGGACGACTGCGAGGATCTCGTCCCCGAGTACCTGCGTTTCGTCAAGGGTGTGGTCGACGCGCAGGACCTGTCGCTCAACGTCTCTCGTGAGATCCTGCAGCAGGACCGGCAGATCCGGGCCATCCGCCGCCGCCTGACGAAGAAGGTCCTCGCGACCGTCAAGGACATGGCTGCGAAGGAACCCGAGAAGTACACGAAGTTCTGGCGCGAGTTCGGCCGGGTCGTCAAGGAAGGTTTGATCTCCGACACCGACAACCGCGACACACTGCTGGCGATCTCGTCGTTCGACTCGACGGCGAGCGAGGAGGAGCAGACCACGCTCGCCGGCTACGTCGAGCGCATGAAGGACGGCCAGGACGCGATCTACTACCTCACCGGCGAGTCGCGGCAGCTGCTCGAGAGCTCCCCGCACATGGAGGCGTTCCGCGACAAGGGCATCGAGGTGCTGCTCCTGACCGACCCCGTCGACGAGATGTGGGTGACCTCCGTTCCGGAATTCGAGGGCAAGCGCTTCCAGTCGATCGCCAAGGGCGACGTCGACCTCGGTACCGAGGACGAGAAGAAGGCCGCCGAAGCCGAACGCGAGGAGAAGGAGAAGGAGTTCGGCGACCTGCTGTCGTGGATGAAGGAGACCCTCGACGAGCAGGTCAAGGACGTGCGGCTCTCGTCGCGCCTGACGTCCTCCCCGGCGTGCATCGTCGGCGACACCTTCAGCATGTCGCCCGCCCTCGAGCGGATGTACAAGGCGTCCGGTCAGCCGGTGCCGCGGGTCAAGCGGATCCTGGAACTCAACCCCGATCACCCGCTCGTGTCGGGTCTGCGCACGGCCCGGGAACAGCGTCCGGACGACGCCTCGCTCGCCGACGTCGCCGAGCTGCTCCACGGCATGGCGCTGATCGCCGAGGGCGGCGAGGTGGAGGATCCGGCGCGGTTCACCCGCCTGCTCGCCGAGCGTCTCGCCGGAAGCGTGTGAGCCGAGCCTGTCGCCGTAGGCACGCACGCGGATAGGCTCGATGCATGACGCGTGTAGACGGGGTGTTGTTCGATATCGAGGGCGTGCTCGTCACCGAGTGGCAGCCCGTCCCGGGCGCGGCGGATGTCCTGGCACGACTGCGTGCCGACGGCGTCCGCCGCGCCTTCCTCACCAACACCACCTCCCGGACGTGCGCCGAGATCGCGCAGCGGCTCACCGATCTCGGGATGGAGGTGTCGCCGGACGAGATCGTCACCGCGGTGTCCCTCACCGTCGACCACGTCCGGCAGACCTATCCGGGTCTGCGCTGCTGGGTCCTCAACGAGGGCGACATCGCCGCGGATCTCGACGGTCTCGTGCTGGACGAGGACGATCCGGAAGTGGTGATCCTCGGTGGCGCGGGGGATGCCTTCACGCACCGGGCGATGAGTCGCGTCGCCGAACTGATGCTCGAGGACGTTCCGGTGGTCGCGATGCACCGGGCGCTCGCGTGGCAGGCCGCCGACGAGTTGCGCATCGACACCGGGGTCTACCTGGCCGGACTCGAGGAGCTCACCGGCCGGTCGGTGGTGGCGGTGGGCAAGCCGTCGCTGCGCGGCTTCCTCGTCGCGTCGGAGCGGATGGGTGTCGAACCGGATCGGATGGTGGTCGTCGGCGACGACATCGCGGGCGAGGTCGTCCCGGGGCAACGCCTCGGTATGACGGGAATCCTGGTGCGTACCGGAAAGTTTCGGCAATCCGTCCTGGACCTGGCGGTCGATCGTCCCGACCACGTCATCGACTCCGTCGCCGCTCTCCCGGGGCTCCTCGACAGTCTGTGACAGGCGGTCTCGCGTGAGACGCATGTGATCGGTACCCTACCGCCGGGGCGCCGGCCCCCCGTTCGCGCGGGGCGCTCGTTCCCCAGTTCGCGCAGACGCAGCCTTTCGCGAAGAGGCACTCCAGTGCAGAGGAGCCCGTTCTTGTCCATTCGTTCCTTCCGATCCGTTCTCACCGCGCGCCGTTCGTTCCGGGCCGGTGTACTCGTCGCCGTCGGTGTGGCCTCGGCCGCGCTGTTCGGTGGGGGTACCGCCGCAGCGGCGCCGGTGACCTGTGTGTCGCCTCCTTCTGCCAACGACATCCTGGTGTCCGATACCGCCAGCTGCGGCGCCACCGCCGAGGACGCCTTCGCTCGCGCGTATGCCGCCGACAGCGGCACCGCGGTGTCGGTCGCCGAGTCGGCCGGTGCCGCCGAAGCCCACGCGACGGGCTTCGGCACGGCGCTCAGTGCAGCCCGTGACGGCGGCCGGTCGTTCGCCTACGCGCTCGGCGGCGGACTGAGCCACTCGTGGGCTCAGGGTCCGGCGACGACCCTGTCGGTGGCCGGCTACGGGTCGGGCGCCACGGCCGACACCACCGGCGTCACGTGCGTCGGAGCCCAGTCGTTCGCGGTCAACACCGCGACGGGACAGTGGTGCGCCGTGGGGGTCGGTTCGACGCCGCGTTGAGCGAGCGCGGCACCGATGATCCGGACGACCGTGTAGTCGGTCTTTCGCGGATTTCGTGACGGGGGTGGCAGGTGCCGGTAGTCTTGCACTCGCCACC
Source organism: Rhodococcus sp. DMU2021 (assembly GCF_019641445.1). Classification (NCBI taxonomy): domain Bacteria; kingdom Bacillati; phylum Actinomycetota; class Actinomycetes; order Mycobacteriales; family Nocardiaceae; genus Rhodococcus; species Rhodococcus sp. DMU2021. The sequence goes on along the minus strand of NZ_JAIFKB010000006.1, from coordinate 53,894 downwards.
CCCGAGTGCTAAAAATGCACTTAGCACTCGCAACACGTGAGTGCCAGGTCGGTAGGGTGAGACCGGGTTTTCGACACCCCTGGTCGTCCGTCGCGGGCACTGCTTCCGGCCGAAGGCGTACATGGAGCGATCCGACGAGCGATCGCTCCGGTGTCACCCCCATACCCGGAGGATCACTTCGCAATGGCCAAGATCATCGCGTTCGACGAAGAGGCCCGTCGCGGCCTCGAGCGGGGCCTCAACAGCCTCGCCGACGCAGTCAAGGTGACGTTGGGCCCCAAGGGTCGCAACGTCGTTCTCGAGAAGAAGTGGGGCGCCCCCACGATCACCAACGATGGTGTGTCCATCGCCAAGGAGATCGAGCTCGAGGATCCGTACGAGAAGATCGGCGCCGAGCTGGTCAAGGAAGTTGCCAAGAAGACCGACGACGTCGCGGGTGACGGCACCACCACCGCTACCGTGCTCGCCCAGGCGCTCGTCCGCGAGGGTCTGCGCAACGTTGCTGCGGGCGCCAATCCCCTCGGCCTGAAGCGCGGCATCGAGAAGGCCGTCGAGGCCGTCACCGCCAAGCTGCTCGACACCGCCAAGGAGGTCGAGACCAAGGAGCAGATCGCCGCCACCGCAGGCATCTCCGCCGGCGACCCCGCGATCGGTGAGCTCATCGCCGAGGCCATCGACAAGGTGGGCAAGGAAGGCGTCATCACCGTCGAGGAGTCCAACACCTTCGGCCTCCAGCTCGAGCTGACCGAGGGCATGCGCTTCGACAAGGGCTACATCTCCCTCTACTTCGCTACCGACGCAGAGCGTCAGGAGGCCGTGCTCGAGGATCCCTACATCCTGCTCGTCAGCTCCAAGATCTCCACGGTCAAGGACCTGCTGCCGCTGCTCGAGAAGGTCATCCAGTCGGGCAAGCCGCTGCTGATCATCGCCGAGGACGTCGAGGGTGAGGCTCTGTCCACCCTGGTCCTCAACAAGATCCGCGGCACCTTCAAGTCGGTCGCCGTCAAGGCTCCGGGCTTCGGCGACCGCCGCAAGGCCCAGCTCGCCGACATCGCCATCCTCACCGGTGGCGAGGTCGTCAGCGAAGAGGTCGGCCTCTCCCTCGAGACCGCCGGCATCGAGCTGCTCGGCCAGGCCCGCAAGGTCGTCGTCACCAAGGACGAGACCACCATCGTCGAGGGCGCGGGCGATCCCGACGCCATCGCCGGTCGCGTCAACCAGATCCGCGCCGAGATCGAGGCGTCGGATTCGGACTACGACCGTGAGAAGCTGCAGGAGCGCCTCGCGAAGCTGGCCGGCGGCGTCGCCGTCATCAAGGCCGGTGCCGCGACCGAGGTCGAGCTCAAGGAGCGCAAGCACCGCATCGAGGACGCCGTCCGCAACGCGAAGGCTGCCGTCGAAGAGGGCATCGTCGCCGGTGGTGGCGTGGCCCTGCTGCAGGCCGCTCCGGTTCTCGACGACCTCAAGCTCGAGGGCGACGAGGCCACGGGTGCCAACATCGTCAAGGTCGCCCTCGAGGCGCCGCTGAAGCAGATCGCCTTCAACGCCGGCCTCGAGCCCGGCGTCGTCGCCGAGAAGGTCCGCAACCTCGAGGCCGGCCACGGCCTCAACGCTGCGACCGGCGACTACGAGGACCTGCTCGAAGCGGGCATCAACGACCCGGTCAAGGTCACCCGCTCGGCGCTGCAGAACGCTGCGTCGATCGCGGCCCTGTTCCTGACGACCGAGGCCGTCGTCGCCGACAAGCCGGAGAAGGCCGCCGCTCCCGTGGGCGACCCGACCGGCGGCATGGGCGGCATGGACTTCTGATCCGCCCCTGCGGGCGGAGAGGACTTCTGATCCGCCCCTGAGCCACACGAGGCCCGATCCCACTCCGGTGGGGTCGGGCCTCGTGCTGTTCCCCGACGATTCCGGCCTCCGGTACGGAACGATCACATATTCGTTACGAAAGGGGCTCCGCGGACGATGAATGTCACGAAAGTGTCACTTCATCCGGTTCCGGAGGTTCGTGCCGATCCGCAACCGGTCCGAGGTGCGCAGCCAGACGCATCGACGAGGGGAAGAGAATATGCGGTCGTCCTGGTTACGGCGGGTACTGCTCACGGTGGCGATGGGAACGTCGATGGTCCTCGCGGCTCCCGGAGGCGCTCTCGCGCAGTCGGTAGAAGCCGACGACCAGCGACCGGTGGGAGAGCTGACCTCTGTCGAGCACGAGAGCGACCGCACCGTCATCGCGAACGTCTACTCACCGTCGATGGACAAGGTGATCCCCCTCCGGATCCGGACGCCCGCCGACTCGAGCGAACCGCGTCCCACCCTCTACCTGATCAACGGCTCGGGAGGCGGGCAGGGGATCGCCACCTGGGAGAAGCAGACCGACGTCGAGGACTTCTTCTCGGACAAGAACATCAACGTCGTCACGCCGCTCCTCGGCGGCTACAGCTACTACACCGATTGGCGCAACGACGATCCCGCACTCGGCCGCAACATGTGGACGACCTTCCTGACGCACGAACTCCCGCCGGTCATCGACACGGAGTTCGGGACATCGGGACGCAACGCCATTGCGGGAGTGTCGATGTCGGGGACGTCGGTGCTCGGCCTCGCCACGACGGCCCCCGAGCTGTACGAGGCGGTCGGGGCGTACAGCGGATGCGCCGAGACGAGCACGCCGCTGGGGCAGTCCTACGTGCAGGCCGTCGTACGCGTCAAGGGTGGCGACCCCGAGAACATGTGGGGCCCGGTCGGTGATCCGGCCTGGATCGAGAACGATCCCTACCTCCAGGCCGAGAAGCTCCGCGGTATCGACCTGTACATCTCGTCGGGTTCGGGTCTGCCCGGGCAGTACGAGCGGCTCGGATCGCGGTCGGTGAACAACGACCCGATCGGGCTCGTCGGGCAGGTGGTCGTCGGCGGCAGCATCGAGGCGGCGGTCCACCACTGCACCCAGCGGATGGCCCAGCGACTCGAGGAGTTGGACATCCCCGCCCGGATCGACCTGCGTCCGGCGGGTACGCACTCCTGGGACTACTGGGAGGACGATCTGCGCAACTCGTGGCCGCTTCTGTCGCAGGCGGTCGGACTGTAGAGGTCCCGCACAATCCACCGGAAATGCCCGATTCGATCCCGGTCGAATCGGGCATCTTCTTTCGGTCGTTTTTCAACCGATAGATCGGTCGATTGGCCGTAATCGGTCGGTGAACGGGATGAATCGGGCCGAACGGAAATATCGAATTCAAACAGAAATAAATGGGTACGGACGTTCCGTTTTCTTTCCTTGACGCTGTGAGCTGGTCATATGCTGGCTCGTCCTAGCTTCCCTGCTATTGTGAATGTCATCACATCCCGATTTGCGCACTCTCGGGTCGCGCATACACGTCGAGTGTGTTGAGAATTGATGCGAGCCCGACGGAATTCCGATCGGAATTCCGGGTAGGCGAAAAGCAATCGGACGAGACCCGTCCGGTATGTGATCGGACGAAGGAGATTCACATGGACGTCATCGAACTCATCGGCTCTGCCCTCGAACTGCTCGGCGGCACCGAACTGCTCGGCACCCTGCTCGAGACCGGCAGTGCCGTTCTCGGCCTCGGCCAGTAGTTCCTGCTGAGCTGAACAGCTGTGCCGCTGCCTCGCAGCGGAATACGACACCCCCGGCGGATCTCCGCCGGGGGTGTCGTCGTCTCGGCCGACCCCGTGACCCGGATCAGTTCTCGGGGATCAGCATCCACAGGGCGAGGTAGAGCAACACGGCGGTGCCGCCCGTGACGAAGGCTGCGAGGACTGCGCCTGCACGCACGAGGTTGAGGTCGACGTTGAAGTACTCGGCCAGTCCGGCGCACACACCACCGAGCATGCGCTGGGACGAGGAGCGGGTGAAGGGACGGGGAGCCTGGTTCTCGAAGTTCATGTATTCATCCTGTCGCCGTAACGGCCTCGGCACATCCGGGAACGGCCCGGATCTTCACCCTGATCTTCGTCTCGGGGTCGGTCGGACGAGCCGGCCCGAACAACGCAGAAATCACGCTGAGGGCAATGCTCGGCGACCGGGGCGCGAGGAGGCAGACTCGACCGTCGGTACTGCCGATCAGAAGGAGATCTCCCGTCATGACCGACGTCGTCCTGGACGAACAGCTCGCCGCACTGCGCCGCAGGTACGGCACCCGGGCCGCCGAGCAGGTGGCCGGACGCGGTGGTTCCGGCGCGTGGAACGACGTCATCGCTCTCCAACTGGCGCATCGCTCCGTGCGAAAGTTCCTTCCCGAAGCGGTCTCCGAGGATGATCTGTGCGCGATCGTGGCCGCGGCTTCGTCCGCCGCGAGCTCGAGCAACCTGCAGTTGTGGAGCGTCGTGGCCGTCACCGACCGCGACCGGCTCGCCCGGATCGCGACTTTCGCCGGCAACCAGCCGGCGGTGCGTGACGCTCCACTGCTGCTCGTGTGGGTGGCCGACCTCGCCCGGGCGGCGCGGGTCGCCGAGCAGCACGGCAAGGATCTCGTCAACGTCGACTACGTGGAGTCCGCGCTGCTCGGGGTGGTCGATGCCGCGCTCGCCGCACAGAATGCGGTGCTCGCCGCGGAATCGCTCGGCCTCGGCACCGTCTACATCGGGGCCATCCGCAACCATCCGCGTGACGTGGCCGCAGAACTGGCTCTGCCCGACCACAGTTTCGCTGTGGTCGGGCTGGTGGTGGGCCGTCCCGATCCCGAGGTGGAGTCGGAGGTCAAGCCGCGGTTGGGTCAGGACGTGGTGCTGCATCGCGAGCAGTACTCGACCGAGGAACGGGATGCCGGCCTCGCCGCCTATGAGGAGGGGATCTCCGGCTTCTACCGCGATCAGGGTCTGGCGGAGAGCTGGGTCGAACGTGTACTCGGGCGCTTCGCGTCGCCCGGCGCGCTCGGGAGCAGGGAACAGATGCGGGAAGCTCTGCGGGAGCGAGGTTTCGGTCTGGACTGACCGCAGGGAGGCGTCAGCGGCACACGACCGTCAGGCCGACCCCGCGCCACACCTGACGTTCGACACGATCGAACTCGTTGTCGTCACTGTCGTATTCGTACTCGACCTCGGTCCGGTATCCCCGGTCGCGCTGAGCGGTCACGGTGCAGTCGCCGCCGGCGGAACCGGACCGGTTGACGATCGAGTACGGCACACCCTCCGCGGCGAGCACGGCGACCGCGGCCTGCTCGCTCGAGCCGACCACACCGGGCGCGGGTTGTGCTGTGGCAGTTCCTGTTCCGAGCAGTACTGCGGCGGTGCCGAGCGACAGGACGGCGGCGGTCGCAAGACGGGAGCGGGTGACAAGAGTACGCATGGGTTCCTCCGAAAGGGTGCTGGACCGGACATTTCGATCGTCCGCCGCGACCCGGCCCGAGCACATCCGGGCACGACCCCCATCCCGACCCTGAATTCCGGACTCGGGGTGGCAGGGACACTGGGGAAACCGGCACCCGCCGCGTCCGGATCGGCCTAGTCTGGGCCGGTGGAGACCGTACCGATCCAGCTTCCCGGGGGCACCACGGCCCCGGTGCGCCTCTTCGCGGGACCCGACCACGAGCACGAGACACGCCGCGACGCCTCCCGCGCCGTCGTGGTGATCGTGCCGGGGCTCGGCATCCCTGCCGGTTACTACGAGCCGTTCGGGCAGGCGATCACCGAGCACGGATTCGACGCGGCGATCTGTGAACTGGCCGGCCAGGGCGACAGCCGTCCGAGGCCCGGACCCGACAGCACCTACGGCTACCACGAGATCGTCGCGACGCATTTCCCCGCCGTCTTCGAGGTGGTGCGGGAGCGCTTCCCCGACTCGACGCCCTACCTGCTCGGTCACTCCATGGGCGGGCAGCTCGGCGCGCTCTACGCCGCGCGCATCCGCGGGCGGCTCGGCGGACTGATCCTCGTCGCGTCGGGCACGCCCTACTACCGGCATCACGGGGGCGTCCGCGGCCCGGGACTGTGGCTCGGATCGACGGCGATGTCGCTGACCGCCGCGGTCGCCGGATTCTGGCCCGGCGACCGGATCGACGTCGCCGGTTTCGGCCGGCAGTCGCGCGCGCTGATCTCCGACTGGGCGCGACTGGCCCGCACCGGCCGGTTCGAACCGGCCGGTGCGGACATCGACTACGAGGAACGGGTCGGGCGTCTCACGCTGCCCGTCCTGTCGATCACGATCGAAGACGACGACCTCACCCCGGTCGCGTCGGCGCAGCACCTGCTCGAGAAGCTGCCCTCCGCCGACGTCGCCCGGTGGCACAATCCGCGGGCACTGGGCCACAACGGCTGGATCCGCGACAACGACGACACCGTCGCGACGATCGTGGCCTGGCTACGCGACCGCTGAGCCCGCGCGGGCGGCCGCGGCGAGCCGGACGTGGGCGTTGGGGGAGCCGTATCCGGTGTAGCCGCCGCGCCGTTCGAGGAGTTCGACCTGGAAATTGCCCTGCACCGGGAGCGTGTAGGCGTGCAGGAATTCGCCGCCGTCGTCGTTGCGGTCGTAGAGCAGGCCGTTGCTCTGCAGGACGGCGAGCAGGTCGGGGTCGAGCGCGAACCGCGCGTCGAGATCGGCGTAGTAGTTCGTGGGCGGCCGGAGGAACTCCACGCCGCGCGCACGTGCGTGGCGTACCGAGTCGACGACGTCGGCCGTGGCGAAGGCCAGCTGGGTCACCCCGTGCGGCTGGGGCGTCGCACCGGTCTCGGAGACGCTCAACGCGACCCGCAGGTCCCCCTTCTCCGCGCGCAGTGCGCGGATGCGCAGGCGGCCCTGCGGCTGGATGTACTCCTCGGGGTCTTCCGGCCGCAGTCCGAACAGGGTGCGGAAGAACGACAGCTCCTGGTTCAGGTCGTCCGCCGCGACCGTCACGTCGACATGGTCGAGACCGAGCCATCCCTCGTCGGCCGGGGGAGTGGCTGCCGCGTCGTCGGACACGAAGTCGTTGTGCCAGTCGTCGGTCTGCCCCGGCTCGGCACTGACGAAGACGTGCAGACCGGAGGGCGAGGTGATGCCCGGCAGGCCTGCTTCGCCCTCCCCTCGGGTGCGGTCGACCGCGGGCCACAGCAGGTTCGCGGCGCGTTCGGCCACCGCGGCGACGTCGGGGGCGACGAGACCCAGCGCGGTCGCGGCGGGGCCCGGCGCGGGCTCCTCGTTCAGGACGACGTTCGCGCCGCCGTTGCGCCACCACACGACGGGCTTGCTGCGGTGCCGGCCGGCGACATGGAATCCGAGTCCGGTGAGCAGCGCCGGGTAGTCGGTGCGGTCGGGGTCGGCGAGTTCGACGAACGCCGCGTCGGTGTGCGCCGGAAGCGGCGGTGCGACCGTCACCTTCTCGCGTGCGGGCCCGGTGACCCGCGCACCGAGCCGGTCCTCGAGGAACAGCAGCGACCGCATCGCGTCGCGCGCGGTCACATGCGGATCCGCTTCGCGCACCACGTCGCTGAAGACCTCGAGCGAGAGCGGACCGTCGTAACCGGCGTCGAGCACGGCCGCGACCACCCCCGAGACGTCGAGCATGCCCTGCCCCGGGAAGCACCGGAAGTGGCGGCTCCATTCGAGGACGTTCATGTCGAGCACCGGGGCGTCGGCGACCTGCAGGAAGCCGATGCGTTCGCCGGGGATGCCGGCCAGGGCGCGTCCGTCGTCGCCGCGTGCGAGCATGTGGAAGGTGTCCACGGCCAGCGTCACGGCCGGGTGGTCGGCGCGTTCGACGAGATTCCACGCCTGCCCGACCCGGTTGACGTGGCGTCCCCAGGCGAGGGCCTCGTAGGCGAAGGTGACCCCGTGCGAGGCGGCGAGATCGCCGATGGCGCGCAGCTGTTCGGCGGACAGTTCCGGATCGTCGATCGCGGTCGGCAGCGCGTTCGAGCACGCCAGGAAGGTCGTTGCGCCGAGCTCGTTCATCACCTCGAGCTTGCGGCGGACGCGGTGCAGGACGTGGGGGAATCGCCGCGGGTCGACGCCCTCGATGTCGCGGATCGGCTGGAACAGGTCGATCGACAGACCGAGATCGGCGCAGCGCCGCGCTACCTCGGCGGGTGACAGCGGCGACGCGATGAGGTCGTTGTCGAAGATTTCGATCCCGTCGAATCCTGCAGCGGCGATCGCGTCGAGTTTGTCGGCGAGAACACCGGAGAGCGAGACGGTGGCGATTCCGCGGCGCATCAGCTGGTCAGCTCCTCGAAGTGTCGGACCATTCGTTCGGCGTCGGGTTCGACGCCCGTGAAGTACTCGAAGGCACCCACGGCCTGGAAGACGGCCATGCCGCCACCGGGCACCACGCGGCATCCGCGGGAGCGGGCGAGGTGGATCAGTTCGGTCTCGAGCGGGAAGTACACGACGTCGGAGACCCACAGGTCCTCGCGGACGAGCTCGGCGGGGACGGGCAGGCCGGGGTAACCGGTCATGCCTGTGGGGGTCGCGTTGACCAGACCCTGCGCCGAGGCCAGAGCGCCGGCGAGATCGGTGGTCGCGCGGACCCGGTCGTCGCCGAAGCGTTTGGCCAGGCGGGTCGCGCAGGCCTGCGCCTTCTCGACGTCGACGTCGACGATGGACACGTGCGCGGAGCCCTGTTCGAGCAGCGCGTACCCGACGGCCGAACCGGCACCGCCGGCCCCGACCAGCACGGCGCGGTCGGAGACGGCCTCGGGCAGCCGGCGGCGGAACGCGCGCCCCCAGCCGGACCAGTCGGTATTGCGGCCGAGTGCGCGACCGTCCCGGAACACCACCGTGTTGACCGCGCCGAGATCGTGGGCGTCGTCGGACAACTCATCGAGCAGGGGGATGACGACCTGCTTGAAGGGGTGCGTGATGTTGAGCCCGTCGAAGCCGAAACGCTGTGCCCAGTCGAGCATCTCGGCCAGGCTCTCGGCGCCGTAGCCGAGGCGCTCGGCGTCGACGAGGCGGTAGGTCAGGTTCAGTCCCGAGGCGAAGCCCTCCCGTTCCTGCATGGCCGGGGTGAGCGAACCGCCGATCCCGGCGCCGAACAGGCCCAGCAGGAAGGACGTACGTGCGGGCGCTGCGGTGGTCATCGGGAGCTTTCCTTCTTCTCGGTATCGAGTGCGAGTGCGGCCAGGTGACGGACGGCGAACTCGTATCCGTCGGGGCCGCATCCGGCGATCACGGCCTTCGCGACGGGAGCGACGACCGAACGGTGCCGGAACTCCTCGCGGGCGTGGACGTTGGTCAAATGCACTTCCACGATCGGTGCCGCGACGGTCACGAGCGCGTCGTGCAGTGCGACCGAGGTGTGCGTGTAGGCCGCGGCGTTGACGACGAAACCGGCTGCCGATTCGCGGAGTTCGTGGACGGCGTCGATGAGTTCGCCCTCGTGGTTGCTCTGCCGGAAGTCGATGTCGAAGCCCAGGTCGTCGGCGGTGCGGCGGCACGACTTCTCGATGTCCGTCAGCGTCGCGGTGCCGTAGAGATGAGGTTCGCGCGTGCCGAGCAGGTTGAGATTGGGCCCGTTGAGAACGGCGATCGTCGGACGAGCACTCACGATGCCGCTCCGGCGGGGACCGGCGCGGTGTTCCGATCGTGGGGGAGCAGGCCGATCTCACGGGTGGGGATCTTGTGGGTTCCGGACGGTCCGGTGGCCACCGCGATCAGCGAGATGGCGACGGCGCCGACGCAGAACAGGGCCACGCGGTACCAGTTGTCGGCGTTGCCGTCCATGAGCGAGCCGGCGATGGCCGGGGTGAAACCGGCGAGCGCGAAGCCGAACTGGGTGCCGATCGCCATGCCCGACAGGCGGACGCTGGTGGGAAAGTACTCGGCGTAGGTGGCGGGCCACACCGCGTTCGGCATGCTGTAGACCACGCCGGCGAGCAGGATTCCGGTGATGAGCACGAGCGGCACGTCGCCCCGCGAGATCGACCACAGGAAGGCCGTCACCATCACGGCGCTGCCGATCAGGCCGGAGACGAAGACCGGCTTGCGACCGATGCGGTCGGACAGCAGGGCCCACATGGGGATGGTGCCCACGGCGATGATGTTGGCGACGATCGCCAGCCACAGCATCGTGGTGTCGCTGATGCCGATGCCGTACTCGTCGGCTGTGGCGAAGTTGAGGGCGAACACCTGGAAGGCCGTGTTGACCATGGCGATGAAGGCCGCGAAGAAGACGCGCAGGACGCCGGTCCAATGGTGGCGGAAGAGCACGGCCAGCGGTGCCTTGGGGGCCTCGTCGTGCGCCTTCTCGGCGTGGAACTCGGGGGTCTCGTCGAGGCTGCGCCGGATGAGGAAACCGACCAGCACGATCACGGCGCTGATCCAGAAGGGCACGCGCCAGCCCCACGACTGCAACTGCTCCTCGGACAGCAGCGCGATCACGGGCAGGAACATCAGAGGTGCGAGCACCTGGCCGCCCTGCGTGCCGCTCAGTGTCCAGCTGGTGAAGAAACCACGTCTGTCGTCGGGGGCGTGTTCGAACGACATCGAGTTCGCGCCGGCCTGCTCACCCGCGGCGGACAGCCCCTGGAGCAGCCGCAGCACGACCAGCAGGATCGGCGCGATCATGCCGACCTGTCCGTAGGTCGGCAGGCAGCCGATGAGGAAGGTCGAGACACCCATCAGTAGCAGCGTGCCGACGAGGATCAGCTTGCGGCCGAAGCGGTCACCGATGTGGCCCATCAGGACGGAGCCGAAGGGGCGCGCGACGTAGGCGACGCCGAAGGTCGCGAGCGACGCGACGGTCGCGACCGCCTGGTTGCCCTCGGGGAAGAAGATCTTCGGGAAGACGAGCGCAGCGGCGGTACCGTAGATCGCCAGGTCGTAGTACTCCAGTGCGCTGCCGCTCCACGCGGCGAGGGCCGCCTTGCGGGGCGTGCGCTGCACCGTGGTGTTTTCAGTCATCGGATGCCTCGGGGGGTGGGTCTTCAGTATCGGATACACGGACGTTATGTGTGTGGCGCAGCCCACGACAATCGTTTGCCATTTTTTGCCATACTGTCCGTATGTCGGCCTCTCCGCGTTCACGGAAACGCGCCACCATCACCGATGTCGCCCGCGAGGCAGGGGTCGCGGCGTCGACGGTCTCGCGCACGTTCACCAAGCCCGGTCGCGTCAACGCCGCCACTCGCGACCACATCCTCGAGGTCGCCGACCGGCTCGGCTACGCACCCAACCCCGCGGCCCGCGCCCTCGAATCGGGACGCACCAACACCCTGGCGCTGCTGGTCCCCGACATCACGAACCCCTTCTTCTCGGGCGTGATCAAGGGGGCCGAACGCGCCGCCGTCGCCTCCGGCCGGACCCTCGTCCTCGCCGACACCCAGGAGAGCGCGACCACCGAAGCGCACATCATCCGGCGGCTGGGGCCGGCCGTCGACGGTTTCGTCCTGGCGGCCGCCCGTATGCCGGACGACGAGCTGCGGCGCGTCGCCGAATTCGACGCCGTGACCCTGGTGAACCGGGCGATCCGCGGAATCTCCTGCGTTGTCGCCGATTACGAGACGGGCACGCGGCAGATCGTCGACCACCTCGCGTCGCTCGGGCACCGCTCGTTGCTGTTCCTCGGCGGTCCGCCCGAGTCGTGGTCGGGAGCGCGGCGCTGGGCCGGTCTGCAGGCCGCGGCGCAGGCTCACGGCATCGCGGTGCGTCGCTTCGGCCCCTACTCGCCGACGCTCGGTGGCGGTGCCGCCGCGGCCGACGCCGCCGTGGCGGCCGGTGCCACCGCGGTGGTGTGCCACAACGACATGCTCGCCATCGGGGTGCTGCGCCGGATGCGGGAACGCGGGGTGTCCGTCCCGGAGCACGTGAGCGTGGTCGGATTCGACAACATCTTCGGCTCCGACCTGTGCCGGCCGTCGCTCACCACGCTCGCCGAACGCACCGAGGACGCCGGGGCGCGCGCCATCGAGACGCTCGCCCGGCAGGCCTACGAGCGGGTCGCGGTGGCCGACGAACTCGTGCTCCCGACGCAGCTCGTCGTCCGCGAGTCCACCGGACCGGCGAGATGAGGGAGGTTGTGTGCGTCTTTCTCGACGAGAACGCACACAGCCTCCCCGAAGTTCACCGGTTCGCGAGCTTGTCCGCCAGGAAGGTGAACGTCAGCGCCGACTTGAACGCCGCCTGGGCGTTGTCGGCAGCGCCGCCGTGGCCGCCCTCGATGTTCTCGTAGTACCGGACCTCGTGACCCTGCCCTTCGAGCCGCGCCACCATCTTCCGCGCATGGCCGGGATGCACCCGGTCGTCGCGCGTCGACGTGGTGACGAGGATCGGCGGGTAGTCGGCATCCGGGTCGGTGTTCTGGTACGGCGAGTACTTCGACAGGAACTCCCACTCCGCGGGGTTGTCGGGGTCGCCGTACTCGGCCATCCACGACGCACCGGCGAGCAGCAGGTGGTAGCGCTTCATGTCGAGCAGCGGCACCTGGCACACGATCGCCCCGAACAGTTCGGGATAGCGGGTGAGCATCACGCCCATGAGCAGACCGCCGTTGCTGCCGCCCTGGGTGCCGAGCTGCTCGGCCGTCGTGATCCCGCGCGCGACGAGATCCTTCGCGACCGCGGCGAAGTCCTCGAAGACCTTGTGCCGGTTTTCCTTCAGGGCCTGCGTGTGCCAGCTGGGTCCGTACTCGCCGCCACCGCGGATGTTCGCGATGACGTAGGTGTAGCCCTTCTCGAGCCACGCCCGCCCGACGCCGCCGCTGTAGGCCGGCACCATCGAGTTCTCGAACCCGCCGTACCCGTACAACAGTGTGGGCGACGGGGTTCCGGTGTTGCTGCCGACCACGAAGTAGGGCACCTGCGTGCCGTCGTCGGACGTCGCGAAGAACTGCTCGACGGTGATGCCCTCGGCGTCGAAGAACGACGGGGCCTGCTTGATCGCCTCCACCGGGCCGCCGACCGTCCCCGACAGCAGGGTCGCAGGGATCGTGAAACCGCTGGAGTTGAGGAAGAAGTCGTCGCTGTTGAGCGGATCGACGTCGATGATCGAAGTCGACGTGGCATCGGGGACGTCGGGCAGTTCCTCGTCCGACCAACCGTCCTCACCCGGTGTGAGCACCCGCACGCGGGTCTGCACGTCGCGCAGTGTGACGACGAGCAGGTGATTCTGCGTCCACGCGTACTGCTCGAGCGAGGTGTGCTCGTCCGGGGCGAACAGCACCGTCACCTCACGCGAGCCGGCGAGGAAGGCCGGATAGTTCGCGGCGAGCAGCGTGCCGGCGGGATGGCCGAGCCATTCGGAGCGGGTGCGCACGAGCAGGTGGTCGCGGTACACGCTCACCCGCGCGTCGTCGGGAACATCCAGTTCGACGAGCTCGCCGTCCGCGGTGAGTTCGAAACGCTGCGCCCGGTAGAAGTCGATCGCGCGGTCGACGAAGCTGCGCTCGTATCCGGGAGTGTTGTCGTACCAGGCGGAGACAGCAACATCGGTGCGCTCACCTTCGAAGACCGTCTCGGCCTCATCGATCGGAGTGCCGCGCCGCCAACGCTTCGCGAGTCGCGGATAACCCGAGTCGGTGAGCGACCCGTCGCCGAAATCGCTTCCCACATAGACGGTGTCGGCGTCGATCCACCCGATGTCCGTCTTCGCCTCGGGTAGTTCGAAACTGTCCGGGCCCGAGACGAATCGTCGCTCGACGAGATCGAACTCGCGGATCACACTCGCGTCGGCACCACCGCGCGACAAGCTGATGAGCGCGCGGGTCTGATCGGGCCGCAGCACCTGGGCACCCGACCACACCCAGTTCTCGCCCTCTTCCTCGGCGACGGCGTCGAGGTCGACGAGGACGTCCCATTCGGGTTCGTCGCGCAGGTACTGCTCCATCGTCGTGCGACGCCACAGGCCGCGTACGTGCTCGGCGTCCCGCCAGTAGTTGTAGAGGTACTCGCCCCGCCGACGCGCATAGGGGATGCGGGCGTCGGTGTCGAGGATCTCGCGGATGCGGGATTCGAGGTCGGTGAAGCTCTCGGTGCGGGTGTACTCCTCGACCGTTCGGTCGTTCCGGGCACGCACCCAGTCGAGTTGTTCCTCGCCGGTGACGTCCTCGAGCCATAGGTACGGATCGGTCGTGTCGTCGCTCATGATCCATTCATACCCGCCCCGCACGTGCCTCCGGCGGCAGGCAGACTGTGACCTCGTGCAGATGCATCCGTCGGACGCGCGCCGGGAATGGCTCGGCGACCGCATCCCGGGCGACCTGTTCGCCCTCTACTGTTTCGACGCCCCCGCGACTCCGGTCGCCGACGTGCTCGACGAACTGCGGTCGCGGGCGGCGGTGATGGGGGAGCTGCAGGTGCGGATGGTCGAGGTACCCGCGGGTCTCGACTATCCCTACTGGGCAGCGCACACCCCAGCAGAAGACCGGTTCGTCGTCCACGAATCCGGCAGCTACGAACAGATGCTCGTCGCGCTGTCCGGGCTCGTCGCGACCCGCGTCGACGTCACCGTCTCGCCGTGGCGACTGCACGTCTTCCCACATGTCACGGGTGCTCCGCGCGGGAACGGTCCCGCCCTCGTGGTCGTCCTGCAGATGTCGCACGCCTTCGCCGACGGGGTGCGCACCTCCGCGCTCGCCCGCGATCTGCTGGCGGGCACCGCGACACCCACGACACCGCCGCGCGCCCTCTCGCCCGCCGGGATGCTTACGCGTGCCGTCCTGCGGCTGCCGTTCTCGATTCCACGGGTGATCGCCGACGGGCGGCGGTCGGTGGATGCGGCGCGACAGCTCGCCGACCCCTCGGTGCCGCCACCCACCCCGGGGAGGCCGCTGGTCGCTGTGAACACCGCACCCGGGCCGCGGCGGACGGTCCGCACACTCGTGTTCGACTCCGCCGCCCTGCGCAGCGTCGGCACGGTCACCATCGGCGCGCTCACGGCCATCGGCGCCGCCCTGTCGCAGTTCCTCGGCGTCGACGAACTGTCCGCCGAGGTGCCGGTCGCGGTGGCGCCGGGCACGGCCCGCAACAGCTACCGCAACGTCGGCGTCGACCTGCACTGCGCGCTCCGCGACCCGCACGAACGTGCCGCGGCGATCGCCGCCGACCTGGCGTTGCAACGGATCCGTGCGCGGCACCCCGCCATGGCGATCCGGGTC
The DNA here is from genome assembly GCF_019641445.1 of Rhodococcus sp. DMU2021. Taxonomy (NCBI): domain Bacteria; kingdom Bacillati; phylum Actinomycetota; class Actinomycetes; order Mycobacteriales; family Nocardiaceae; genus Rhodococcus; species Rhodococcus sp. DMU2021. The sequence goes on along the minus strand of NZ_JAIFKB010000006.1, from coordinate 38,865 downwards.
CGCACCGACGACCACGTCCCCGCACCGTTGCTGCGGTTCGGTACCGACCGACTCGACCTGTCCGTCGTCCCACCCACCGTCACGGGCAACACCGTCGTGTCGAGCGTCTACCGAGGTCCGGCCGACCTGGAACTCGGTGGCGGGCAGGTGCGGTTCACCTCGGGCTTCCCGGGCCTGTCGCCCGTGCAGGCGCTCACCCACGGCGTGCACGGGATCGGCGACACCGTGACCCTGTCGGTGACGACCTCCCCGGATGTCCTCGACGCGGCAGGTCTCGCTCGGTACGTCTCCCTGCTGCACGAGGCGGTCGCCTCGCTGTAACGTGCCCCGAATCCGACGATGGAGGGGCACATGGCGGCTTATGCGGTGACGGGTGCCGCCTCGGGAATGGGCCGGGCGAGCGCGGAGCGGCTGCGGGCCGCCGGGCACACGGTGATCGGCATCGACCTGAAGGACACCGAGGTCACGGCGGACCTATCCACTCCGGAGGGTCGTTCCCACGCCGTCCGGGCCACGCTCGAGCTGGCGGGCGGCCGTCTCGACGGTGCCGTGCTCGCCGCGGGCCTGGGCCCCACCCCCGGCAAGGAGAAGATCATCGCGCAGGTCAACGTGCGCGGCGTGATCGACCTGCTCGTCGGATGGCGAGCAGCTCTGGCCGCCTCCGCGAACAGCAAGGTCGTGGTGTTCGGATCCAATTCGACGACCACGACTCCCGGCGTGCCGAACTCGGCGGTGAAGGCATTCCTCGCCGGCGACATGGACAAGGGCGTCGCGCGCACCACGCGCATCCCGCAGGCAGGCCCGCCGTTCACCTACGCGGCATCGAAGATCGCCGTGACCCGATGGGCGCGCCGCGCCGCGGTCACCCCCGAATGGGCGGGTGCCGGCATCCGCCTCAACGTCCTCGCACCGGGAGCGATCTCCACCCCGCTGCTCGACGCGCAGCTCGAGAGCCCGCTCAAGAAGGCGGTCGAGAGCTTCCCCGTTCCGCTCGGGGGCTTCGGGAAGCCCGACGAGATCGCGCAGTGGGTCGAGTTCATGCTGTCCTCGGCCGCGGACTTCATGACGGGCAGCGTCGTGGTGGTCGACGGCGGCACCGAGGCGTACTTCCGCCCCGACGACTGGCCGGTGCGGGTCCCGTTCCGGTCGATCCCGGGCTACCTGCTCGGCATGCGGAGGTTCGGGCGCCGGAAGTGACGTGAGGGTCCGCGCCGGGGCGGACCCTCACCGGCCCGTCACATCAGGCGAAGTAGTCGCCGAAGCCGTAGATCGCGTCGAACGCACTGGTGGGCAACACGTCCACCGCGTTCACGCGGTACGACGGGTACGAGGTCTGCATCAGGTCGCGCACGAACCGCAGCGCGTGGATCGCATCGACGGCGTCGACGGTGATGACGAGCTGGGCGCGGCCGTTGTCGCTGCGTCCCACCGCCCCGTGGTGCGGGACGATCGGTTCGATGAGCTCGACGGTCTCGTCGTCGGTCAGGCGATCGAGGTCGGCGTCGATTTCGATCATCGCGTTGTATTCCATGTGGGTTCTCCCGTGTCGAACACCCGAGCGGCCTCGCGCCGCGCGGGTTGATCTCGACGGGGAACACGCACGGCGACATCATGCCCGACCCGGATGACCCTCGCCATCATCCGATCGGGGGACATCCGATCGAGACGGACGGACGATGTGCGGGACCGGAACTCCGCGCGACGCTCGATGCATGCCGATCGTCGAAGTGAGCAATCTGCACAAGTCGTACGGAGGTCGCGCCGTCGTGGACGGCGTGAGCTTCGAGATCCACGAAGGTGAGATCTTCGGGATCCTCGGTCCGAACGGGGCCGGGAAGACGACCTCCGTCGAACACATCTCGGGTCTGCGAAAACCCGACGAGGGCACCGTCCGCGTCGCCGGCCTCGACCCGGTCCGCGACCACCGGGCCGTCACCGAACTGCTCGGCACGCAGTTGCAGCAGAGCGAGCTGCAGCCGAAACTGACCGTGCGCGAGGCCCTCCGGTTGTACACGGCCTTCTACGCCCGACCCGCGGACGGCGATGTGCTCGCCGAACGCCTCGGGCTCGGCCGCATGCTCGACACCCGGTTCACGAAACTGTCCGGGGGCCAGAAACAGCGGTTGTTCATCGCACTGGCACTCATCGGTTCACCGCGCGTCGTCGTCCTCGACGAACTCACCACCGGACTCGACCCGCGTGGGCGCCGTGACACCTGGGAACTGATCGAGGAGGTGCGTGATTCCGGCGTCACCGTCCTGCTCGTCACCCACTTCATGGAAGAGGCACAACGCCTCTGCGACCGTGTCGCGGTCTTCGATTCCGGGCGCATCCGTGCGCTGGGGACGCCGGCCCAGCTGATCGGGCAGTCGTCCGCAGCGATCGTGGTCTCGTTCCACCCGTCCGGTCCGCTCGACCCCGCGCTCCTCGAAGCCCAGCCCGGCGTCGTCTCCGTGCACACCGCCCGGGAACGGGTGGCCGTCGAAGGCAGCGAGGAGTCGATCCACGCGGTACTCGGCCTGTTGGCACGCCTCGGCGTCACGGCCGAACGCCTCCGCATCGCCGAAGCGACCCTCGACGACGCCTACCTCGATCTCACCGACACCAGGAGCACGTCATGACCGACCCGACCGTCCGCACCAGGCTCGTCGAGACGTCGACGACGGGCACCCCGGCGATGTCCGCATCGACCGCCGTTCTGCGTACCGAGGCACGACTGTTCACGCGGGAACCCGGGGCGCTCTTCTGGATCCTCGTCTTCCCCACGTTGTTGCTCGTGATCCTCGGCATGATTCCCGGTTTCCGGGAACCGGATCCGGACCTCGGTGGTCTGCGGGTGATCGATCTGTACGTCCCCGTGGCGATCCTCCTCGCGATGATCGTGGCCGGTGTCCAGACGATGCCCGCGGTGTTGTCGTCGTACCGAGAACGGGGAATCCTCCGCAGGCTCGCCGTGACCCCGGCGAGTCCGTCGCACCTGCTGACCGCACAGATCGTGGTGCACGCGATCGCGGTCCTGGCGTCGGTCTTCCTCGCACTGATCGTCGGTCGGGCGGCCTTCGGAGTCGCCTTCCCCGCCCAGCCGTGGGGATACGCACTCGCGGTACTCGTCACTCTCGCTGCGGCACTGAGCGCGGGAGGGACACTGGCTGCGGTGGCACCGTCCGTGCGGATCGCTCAGACGCTGGGCACGATCGTGTTCTTCCCGTTGATGTTCAGTGCGGGCGTATGGCTTCCGGTGCAGGCGATGCCCGAGCTGCTGCGACGGATCGTGGAGCTGACACCCTTCGGTGCCGCAGCGCAACTGCTCGACGAGACCGCCGCGGGCGGCCTGCCGAATCTCGGTGGCATCGCGGTCGTGGTGGGTTGGACCGTCGTCCTGACCGGCGTGGCGATCCGGTGGTTCCGTTGGCAGTGACGGCGTCGACCGTCATCCTGGAAGCCATGACGGCACCGACGACCACCGACGATCCGTGGCTTCGGACCTACAGATGGGCGCCGGTGGGGATGCTCGCGACCGGCACCGTCCTGTCCGTCGGCACCGCGACGTTGTTGATGAGTCCCGCCGAGCGGTACACGGCAGCGGTGCTCACCGCGGTGGCGGTGGGTCTGGAACTGTGGCGCGGTCGCCGCCGCCGGTCGATGCCGGAGGGCGACGCGGTCTACTACCTGCTCCGGTCCGCCCTGGCGTTCGTCCTGAGCTGGCTCAACCCGTTCTTCGCGATCTATGCGGCCTCCGGCTACTTCGATGCCCACGCGATGCTGCCGGACCGCTGGATCCGGTTCGGGCTGATCGTCACCGCCGTGACGGTGGCGGGTTCGCAGGCGGGTGGTCTGCCGCCGGACGACACGACGATGTGGATCGCATTCGGGCTCCTCGTCGTGCTCAACGCCTCGATTTCCATGCTGATGATGAGGCTCGCCGAACGCGACGAGCAGCGAAGTCTCGAACGGCTCGCTGCGATCACCGAACTCGAACGCACCAACGTCCGACTCGAGAACGCGCTGTCCGAGAACCAGGCCCTGCACGCGCAGCTGCTGGTGCATGCCCGGGAAGCGGGGATCGACGACGAGCGCCGCCGGCTCGCCGCGGAGATCCACGACACCCTCGCCCAGGGCCTGGCCGGGATCGTCACGCAGTTGCAGGCGGCACAGGACACCGCCGATCCGGAGGCGGCGCGGCGCCACGTCGAGAGGGCCACGGACCTTGCGCGACGCAGCCTCGGCGATGCCCGCCGCTCGGTGCGCAATCTCGCTCCCGAGGCACTCGAGCACCGCACGCTCGACGACGCGCTGGCCCACGAGGTGGAGAGATGGTCGGCCGAACACGGGATCCGGGTCGATCTCACGGTCACGGGCACCACCGAACCGTTGCACGACGACATCGGCGTGACGTTGTTCCGCATCACCCAGGAGGCCCTCGCGAACGTCGCCAAGCATTCCTCCGCACACCGTGCCGGTGTCACGGTGTCCTATATGGACGACGAAGTGAGTGTGGACATCCGGGACGACGGATGCGGTTTCGATCCGTGCGCGACACCGGGCGACGGATTCGGGTTGCGGGGCATGCAGTCCCGTGCCGACCGGATCGCCGGCGTCGTGGACGTCGAGTCCGAACCGGGTGTGGGGACCGCGGTCTCGGTGCGGGTGCCGCTGATCAGGGCCGGGAGGACGTCGTGACCGACGCGGACGAGATCACCGTGCTGATCGTCGACGACCACCCCGTCGTGCGGGACGGCCTGCGCGGAATGTTCGCCGCATCCCCGGAATTCGACGTGGTCGGAGAGGCTGCCTCCGGTCCGGAGGCCGTGACCCTCACGCTCGAACTCGACCCCGACGTGGTGCTCATGGACCTGCGGATGCCGGGAGGCGGGGGAGTGCAGGCGATCACCGAACTCGTCGCGCGAGGTGCGCGCAGTCGCGTCCTGGTGCTGACGACCTACGACACGGACGCCGACACCGTGCCTGCGATCGAGGCCGGCGCGACCGGCTACCTGCTCAAGGACGCTCTGCGGGACGACCTGTTCGCCGGGGTGCGGGCCGCGGCGGAGGGACGGACCGTCTTGTCGCCGGTGGTCGCGTCGCGGTTGATGGACCACATGCGGACACCCACCGCCCCGCAGGCGCTCAGCGCCCGGGAGCGTGAGGTGCTGGCGCTCGTCGCGAAGGGCACCTCGAACCGGGCCATCGCCCAGGAGCTGTTCATCAGCGAGGCGACCGTGAAGACCCACCTGACCCATGTCTTCGCGAAGCTCGAGGTGAAGGACAGGGCGGCCGCGGTCGCAGTCGCCTACGACCGCGGGATCCTGGGTTAGCCGAACAGCAGGGTCAGCCGAACACCGCACGCTCGCGGCGTCGTTGCCGACGGGAGAAGACCGCGACCATCAGTCGCACCGGAAGGGGCAGTTCGCGGCGGACCCGCTCGGTCTCGTCCTCGGTCATCACGGCGAAGAAGCGGGTGAGGTCGAAGTCGGCCCGGCCACCGCGCTGGGCGTCCTTCTCGAACCGCTGCCACGCGTCGGCGGAGACGTGCCCGGTGATGAGCGGGAAGACCGTTCGCTCCTCGTCCGCGATGTGCTCGTGGAGGTGCTCACTCAGCGTGCGGAGGGTGCGTGCGAAGCCGGCCACTGCCGCGGGGTCGGGGAGCCCGCGGGTGAATTCGCCGAGTTCGTCGAGGAGCGGGTCGAGTTCGTCGTGGTCGTCGGTGAGTTCGGTGAAGTCGACGTGGGGTCCGGCCGACGCGGTGATCAGCGGCCAGAGTGCGAGGTCCTCCACGTTGTGATGGTGGTAGAGACTCGCGACGAACAGTCCGACATAGTCGGCGGTCGCCGCGTAGCGGGCCCTGTCGAAGCTCGACGGATCTGCGAGGATTCGGTCCGCCAGTTCGCGGAGCCGGGTGACGTCGCGGAGGATCACGCGGTGCGCGAGCCGCATTCCGAGCAGGTCGTCGTCGGTGGTGAGGCGCGGGGTGAGGGATGCGGAAGTCATGTCGGTAGCGTGCGCGGCCGGACTTGGAACCGGCTTGGTGCCGAGCGGGCGCCGGAGATCGTCGCGCACCAAGTGGTCGCCAAGAATGTCTCCGCGCTCGGTCCGTGATCATCACTCCGGCGCTTGCAGGGAGCCGGCAGGCGATGTCAGCGGGTCGGCGCGATGCCGAACAGTAGCGCGTCGATGCCGGCGCGGAACGCACGGTCGTTCGCATCGGATCCGTCGTCCGCACCGCTGCGGCTGTCCGCATCTGCGACATCACCTGCGGATCCTCCGGCGGACGCGCCGGTCATCAGGGCGGTGAGATGCGGGTAGTCGCCGTGCTCGAGCATCGCGGCGATGTGCGCGGCTCCGCCGCCGGCCGCCCCTGCAGACATCCCGGCGGCCTCCTGCGCGGCGAAGTTGGTGACCCACCCCGACAGGAGGGCGACTCCGGTCATCGTCGCGGTCGGGTCGAGTCCGGCGGGGGCGAGGGCGCCGACGAGGTGGTCGAGATACCGCATCGAGTTCGGGCCGAGCGTCGATGCCGTGACCTGGCTCAGCCAGGGATGCCGGCGGTGGATTGCGCGGGACTGTTCGGCGACGTCGAGTACGTCGGCGCGCACGTCACCGGTCAGCGGAGCGAAGCGGTATTCGGCTCCGGCCCGGTCGACCATGAGGTCCACGAGATCGGTCTTGCCGGAGACGTAGCGGTAGAGCGACGCGGGGGCGGTGCCGAGGGCGTCGGCGAGCCTGCGCATGGACAGGGCGCGGATGCCGGCCTCGTCGGCGATCCGCACGCACGCGTCTGCGAGCTGGTCGAGCGTGTAGGCCGGTCGCGGGCCGGGGCGCCCGGTGTCGGACCGCAGCCAGATCGAGTCGGAGACCGTCATGCAGGACAGCATGCCTCCTCGAACGGGTTGCGAACGATGTTCGCAGATGCGTACCCTCGAACTGCGAACGGTGTTCCCAATCGAGAGGTGGATCGTGATCGAGATGGCACTCGAGGCGGAAGGCCTCACCCGGGCGTTCGGCGATCGCATCGTCGTCGACGACGTCCACCTGCGCGTCCCGCCGGGGCGCGTCCATGCGCTCCTCGGTCCGAACGGATCGGGGAAGACCACCATCGTCCGGATGCTCGCCACCCTGCTGCGGCCCACGGCCGGACGTGCCCGCGTACGCGGCTTCGATGTGGTGCACGACGCGACCCGCGTGAAGCGCTGCATCGGCTTCGTCGGCCAGTACCACGCGGTGGATCTACGACTGACCGGTGTCGAGAACCTGATGATCGTCGCTCGCCTGCACGGTCTGGCCGGCCGCGCCGCCCACACCCGCGCGGTCGAACTGCTCGACCGCTTCGGCCTCGCCGATGCTGCGAACCGGCAGGCGAGCACCTACTCCGGCGGCATGCGCCGGCGGCTGGATCTGCTCGCCGGGATGCTCGTGCGACCCGACGTGCTCTTCCTCGACGAACCGACCACCGGTCTCGACCCGAGCAGCCGCAACGAGATCTACGGGATGGTCGGCGAACTGGTCGCCGAGGGCACCGCGGTCCTGCTCACCACGCAGTATCTCGACGAGGCCGACCGGCTCGCCGACGACATCACCATCCTCGACGCGGGCCGGACGATCGCGACCGGCACTCCCGCCGAGATCAAGGAGGCGGTCGGCTCCGGACTCGACCTCGTCCTCCCCGGTGCCGCCCACATCGACGAGGCCGTCGCCGTCATCGGCGCATTCGGCCTGCGCCACAACGGCATCCAGGTGCCGGTCGAGAACGGCTCGGTCCGGCTGTCCTTCACGACCGACGCCCACTCGGTGCCGCTGCTGCCCGTGCTGCGCGCCCTCGACGACGCGGGTGTCCCCGTCGACGACATCGGCCGTCGCCGCGTCGGTCTCGACGAGGCATTCCTGACCCTGACCGGACGCGAGCGAATCGAGGAGTCCGCATGACCACCATCCACGAGTCCGGCCACGGCAGTTCTGCCCTCACCGGCACCCGGACGTTGCTGCATCGCGTCCTGCTGACCTACCGGCACTCGCCGGCCCTGCTGTTCGTCACCCTCGCCGCACCGCTGGGCATGATGCTGCTCTTCGGATTCGTCTTCGCCGGCGCCCTGTCCGGTGGCGAGGGCGCCGCCTACCGCGCATACCTGATGCCGGGTGTGCTCGTCCTGGTGGCGGCCATGGGCCTCGCGACCACCGCCGCCACCGCGAACGCCGACATGCGCAGCGGACTGTCGGATCGCTTCCGGACCCTGCCCACCTCCCCGGTGGCCGCGCCCGCCGGACTCGCCTTCGCCGAGACCCTGACGTGTGCGGTCACGCTGGCGCCGATGGTCGGCATCGGATATCTCGTCGGCTGGCGGATCGAAGCGGGCGCCGGGGAGATCGCCCTCGCCGCGGTGGTGCTGCTGTTGTTCCGGTTCGCATTCTCGTGGGTAGGTGTGTGGCTCGGCGTCTCGATCCGGGACGAACAGGTCCTGCAGCAGTGCGCACCCATGATCTTCGGCACGATCATGTTCTCGAACATCTTCGTGCCCACCGACACGATGCCGGTGGTCGTCCGACAGATCGCCGAGTGGAATCCCGTCAGTGCCGTCGTAGGTGCGCTGCGCGAGCTGCTCTCGGCGTCCGCGCCGGTACCCGCGGATGCGGCGTGGCCGCTGCACCATCCGGTGTGGTCGGCGTTCGGCTGGTGCGTCGTGCTGCTCGCCGTGACGGTCCCGCTCGCCGTGCGCCGATACACGGCCGATCACCGGATCCGGTAGCTACCGGCCGGTAACCGGACCATCGGCAGACACCGGAATCGGGCGGGACTACCCTGTATATCCGTGACCTCACACTATGACGTCGTTGTCCTCGGAGCCGGTCCCGGTGGGTACGTCGCTGCTATCCGCGCGGCACAGCTGGGACTGAGCACCGCCATCATCGAGCAGAAGTACTGGGGTGGTGTCTGCCTGAACGTCGGCTGCATCCCCTCGAAGGCACTTCTCCGCAACGCCGAGCTGGCACATCTCTTCAACAAAGAGGCCAAGACCTTCGGCATCTCGGGAGACGTGTCCTTCGACTTCGGTGCCGCCTACGACCGCAGCCGCAAGGTCGCGGACGGGCGCACCAAGGGCGTGCACTTCCTCATGAAGAAGAACAAGATCACCGAATACGACGGTAAGGGCTCGTTCGTCGACGCCAAGACCATCGAGGTGACCCTCACCAAGGGCGGCACCGAACAGGTGACCTTCGACAACGTCATCATCGCCACCGGCTCCGTCACCAAGCTGCTGCCGGGCACCGAGCTCAGCGACAACGTCGTCACCTACGAGGAGCAGATCCTCACCCGCGACCTCCCCGAGTCCATCGTCATCGTCGGTGCCGGTGCCATCGGCATGGAGTTCGGCTACGTCCTGAAGAACTACGGGGTCGACGTCACCATCGTCGAGTTCCTCGACCGCGCACTGCCCAACGAGGACGCCGACGTCTCCAAGGAGATCGCCAAGGCGTACAAGAAGCTCGGCATCACCATCAAGACCGGTGCCGCGGTGCAGAAGATCTCGGACGACGGTTCGAAGGTGACCGTCGAGATCAAGGACAACAAGTCCGGCAACGTCGAGACCGTCACGGTCGACAAGGTGCTGCAGTCGGTCGGCTTCGCGCCGCGCGTCGAGGGCTACGGCCTCGAGAACACCGGCGTCGAGCTCACCGACCGCGGTGCCATCGCGATCGACGAGCGCATGCGCACCAACGTCAAGGGCATCTACGCCATCGGCGACGTCACCGCGAAGCTTCAGCTCGCGCACGTCGCGGAGGCGCAGGCCGTGGTCGCGGCCGAGACCATCGGCGGTGCCGAGACCCTCGAGCTCGGCGACTACCGCATGATGCCGCGGGCGACCTTCTGCCAGCCGCAGGTCGCCTCCTTCGGTCTCACCGAGGAGCAGGCGAAGGCCGAGGGCTACGACGTGAAGGTCGCGACCTTCCCGTTCACCGCCAACGGCAAGGCGCACGGTCTGGGCGATCCCAACGGCTTCGTCAAGCTCATCGCCGACAAGACCCACGGTGAGCTCATCGGCGGCCACCTCATCGGCCCCGACGTCTCGGAGCTGCTGCCCGAGCTGACCCTGGCCCAGAAGTGGGACCTCACGGTCAACGAGCTCGCGCGCAACGTCCACACGCACCCGACTCTGAGCGAGGCGCTGCAGGAGGCCATCCACGGTCTCGCAGGACACATGATCAACTTCTGAGGATGCGGGGCCGACCCGAGGCCCCGCGTTCACCCTTCTTCCGTGTGGGCGGATCCCCGCTCGGATGTACCGGCTCAGCCCGTGACGACTCGACCGTCGTCGCGGGCTGACGTCGTTCCGTCCTTCTCCGGGCGCAGCACCAGCTGCACGAGACAGTTACCGTCCTGCGGGTCGGGCCGGACGTCGACGGCGTAGCGGCTGCGCAGCAGGTCGGCGTGGTCGTCGAGGACACGCTGGATCAATCCGCGTTGGATGCCGCGCACCACTTCGGGATTCGTGCGGGCGATCTCCGCGAGCGGGCACGTGCACAACGTGAGGCTGTGGGTGCCGAAGGCGTTCGTCGCGCTCTGCGTCTCGAAACCCAACTGCTGCAGGGCGTCGATGACGAGCGTGCCGGCGTCGACGGTCGGCGCGGGTGCGAGGGCGAGGGCGAGGGCGAGCATGCCCGCCCAGTCCGAGCCCACCTCGAACGCCCTGTCCTCGCGCTCGGTGGGGGTGCCCCCGATCCGCGCGGCGAGCAGCGCGACGAGATCGGTGTAGGACGGTTCCTTCACCGCGACGTAGCCGAGGCGCGGGCGCCCGACCCGCTCGATCGGAAGTTGCCGGGTGCGGACGAGACCTTCCTCCCCGAGGCTCGCGAGATGGAAGCGGACGGTCGTGACGTGCAGGTCGAGCGTGGCGGCGAGATGATGGGCGTCGACCGGGCCCGAGGACTCCCGCAACAGGCCGAGAATCCGCTCGCGTTGCTTCACCCGCCGTGCCAAGTCCGCTCTCCCGTCGCGCCCGCGGTGACTCTCAGGTGAGGGTCACCTTATTAAAAGGAGGAAAATCCTCTATAGTCGGCGCCATGGAGGCGACGACCGACGCACCGTCCACGTTACGACCGGTCCGGAGAGCCTCGGAACCGTAGCCACCCTTGCCCTCGCGAGAAGGAGTGCAGAACATGGCGGACAAGCACGCATCGGAAGACGCTCTCCCCCTTGCGGGTAGAGGGACACCGCCCACCTGCCGGGACACTGGCTGCTCGCCCGCCTGGGCAAGCGTGTGCTGCGGCCCGGCGGTAAGGAACTGACGGCACGCGTGCTCGCCGACGCGAGGTTGCGTGGCGCGGACGTCGTCGAGTTCGCGCCCGGCCTCGGCCGGACGGCGCAGGAGATCCTCGCTTACTCGCCCGGCAGCTACACCGGAGTCGAATCCGACGAGACGGCAGCCGAACTGACGCGCAAGGCCATCGCCGGCGGAGGCAGTGTGGTCAGCGGCGAGGCGTCGAAGACCGGACTCGACGACGAGGTCGCCGACGTCGTGGTCGGCGAGGCGATGCTGACCATGCAGACCGACAGGCACAAGGCGGAGATCGTGCAGGAGGCCCGCCGGGTGCTCCGTGTGGGCGGCCGGTACGCCATCCACGAACTCGCGATCGAACCCGACGAGGTCGATGACGAGGTCAAGACCGAGATCCGCACGTCGCTCGCGCGCTCGATCAAGGTCAACGCCCGCCCGCTCACCGCGGCGGAATGGCGGACCCTGTTCGAGGAGAACGGATTCGAGGTCGAGAAGATCGGCTTCGCTCCCATGGCGCTGCTCGAACCCAAGCGCATCCTCGCCGACGAGGGCCTGCCCGGCACCCTGAAGTTCGTTCGCAACGTCCTTCGCGACTCCGACGCCCGCAGCCGGGTGCTCCAGATGCGGTCGACGTTCACAAAGTACAAGAAGCATCTGGTCGCGATCGAGATCGTCGCCACGAAGAAGGAAGCGTGATGAGTACACAGCAGGTCGAGGGCAAGCTCACCCGTATCGAGGGGCTCGCGGAGCTCAACGCGGGCGAGGGGAGCGGGCCACGCATCGAGAAGCTCGCGGCGGTCACCGGTGCCACCGTGGTACGTCTGTCCTTCGTCGCCGGGCAGACGATGGACGACCACAAGGCCGGCGCTCCGATCCTCGTGCAGGCCGTCACCGGCGACATCTCGTTCAGCACCGCCGACGAGACCGTGTCGCTCGTACCGGGTACCGCCGTCCACGTCGACGCCGGCATCGTGCACCGCCTCGTCGCGAACGCCGATTCCGTGGTGCAGCTGACGATCCTGCGCTGAGCTGTCACCGATCCCACATCGGCGACGAATGTGCACGTGAGGTGTGCGCGCCCGCGTAGTGTTGCGCCATGGCGGAACGCGGCGCTCGCCCACACGTGCACCCGGTTCGGAGATGGTTGCTGCGAACGGTGCGGCACCTGTTCACACCTCTGCGGCCCGACGACTATCTCGAGATGATCAACCCGCTCTGGACGACCCGCGAACTGCGCGGCGGTGTGGAGCGGGTCGTCCCCGAGGGCGGCGACGCCGCATCGGTGCTCATCCGCCCGGCCTACGAGTGGCGCGGTCACGAGCCGGGCCAGTATGTGCGGCTCGGGGTGGTCATCGACGGGGTCTACCACTGGCGCGCGTACTCGCTCACCTCCGACCCCGATCCGGTCGACGGGCTCATCAGCGTCACGCCCAAACTCGTCGAGAACGGCGTGGTCTCGCCGTACCTGGTCCGCAAACTCGAGCCCGGCGACATCGTCCGCCTCGGTGAGGTCGAGGGCGTGTTCACCCTGCCCGACCCGCTGCCCGCGAAGATGCTGTTCATCAGCGCGGGCAGCGGGATCACCCCGATCATGAGCATGCTGCGCAGCCTCGACCACCGCGACCGCATCGACGACGTCGTCGTCGTGCATTCCGCCCACACCGAGGACGAGGTGATCTTCGGCTCGACCCTGCGCGGCCTCGACGAGCGGCATCCCGGAATGCGTCTCGAGCTGTGGCTCAGCGGCGACCGCGGCCGCATCACCCCCGACGACCTCGGCGATCTCTGCCCCGACTGGCGCGAACGCGACGCTTTCTGCTCGGGCCCGCGCGACCTGCTCGACGCCCTCGAAGAACACTGGGACGAACACGGTGATCCCGAAAGATTCCACCTCGAACGTTTCCAGCCGATCATCGGTGGGAATGCCGGGAGCGGCGAGGGCGGCACCATCCACTTCCTCGACAGCGAGAAAGAGGTGGAGTGCGACGGGGGAACACCCATCCTGGTCGCAGGCGAGAACGCCGGCCTGAAGTTGCCATACGGCTGCCGTATCGGCATCTGCCACACGTGCGTCGGAACGCTGAAATCCGGGCAACTCCGGGACCTGCGGACCGACGAGGTGAGCGAGCCCACCGGGGCTGCGGTGCGTACCTGTATCCACACCGCGGAGGGTGACATCGAAATAGAACTGTGAAGCAACCGGCTTCGAAGCAGGGGGCGTCGTGACGAGAAGCATCGACAGGACCGACACCGGGACACGGGAACCACAGAGTCCGCTCGCGCATCTGAGCGACGACGATCTCGAGCAGATCGCCAAGGAGTTCGACGCCATCCACGACGAGGTGTACTCGAGTCTCGGCGACAAGGACCGGCAGTACATCAAGAACGTCATCGCCACGCAACGGCAGTTGGTCGTCGCGGGGCGGTTACTGCTCTTCGCGTCGTCGTACAAGCCCGCCTGGGTGGCCGGGACAGCCTGTCTCGGAGTGGCGAAGATCCTCGAGAACATGGAGATCGGCCACAACGTCATGCACGGCCAGTGGGACTGGATGAACGATCCGGACATCCACTCGTCGGTGTGGGACTGGGACACCGCCTCCACCGCGGAGGCGTGGAAGCACTCGCACAACTACATCCACCACACGTTCACGAACATCCGCGGCCTCGACAAGGATCTCGGCTACGAGATCATGCGGATCGACCCGCACCAGAAGTGGCACCCCGTCTACCTGGCGCAACCTCTCTACAACGCGCTGCTCACCGTGCTCTTCGAATGGGGTGTGGCGCTGCACGACCTCGACCTCGAGGCGTTGTGGGCCGGCGAGAAGTCGACCGGTCAGGTGATCGAGGAGCTGAAGGGCATCTTCGGCAAGGCCCGCGCGCAGTTCGTCAAGGACTACGTCGGCTGGCCGCTGGTGAGCGCCGCGCTGTTCGGTCTCGCGCAGGTCGCGCTGCAGGGCCGGTTGCCCCAGCCGAAGACCTCGCGTCTGGGCCGGCGAGTGCGGTCGATGAGCAAGGGACCGATGGGCAAGGGCCGGTCCGGAAAGTTTCGTACCGCAGCCCATCTCGCCGACCGGTATCTGCCCGGTGTCGAGAAGACCTTCCTCGCGACGGTTCTCGCCGACATCACGGCCAACATCATCCGCAACGTGTGGGCGCACGCGATCATCTTCTGCGGGCACTTCCCGGACCAGACCTATACCTTCTCGAAGAAGGAGGTCGAGAACGAGTCGCGTGGAGGGTGGTACGTGCGGCAGCTCGTCGGCGCCGCGAACATCGAAGGCACCCCGCTGTTCCACATCCTCAGCGGCAATCTCGGCTACCAGGTGGAGCATCACCTGTTCCCCGACATGCCGAGCACCCGTTACGCGGAGGTCGCGCCGAAGGTCAAGGACATCTGCGAGCGTTACGAACTGCCCTACAACTCGGGGCGATTGGGCAAGCAGTGGTTCATGGTGCACCGCACCATCGCCCGGCTCGCCTTCCCGGGCGGCAAGCCCCGTCCGAAGCCCGGACCGTATCGTCGTTCGCAGGACCCCACCGGCGGTCCCGTTCCCAGCGAGGCCGCGCGGTTCCGCGACCGTCTGCCCGCCGACCATCCCGACGCCGGACCAGAACACGAGGGCGGCGGCGTGAAGGTCGATCCGCCACCCCGCTGATCACGTCGTCCGGTGTGCAGTTGTCGTCGACGATGCGCGAATTCGCCGATGAGAACTGCACTCCGGAGCCGGGGTCAGGACGCCCGGTATGCCTTCCAGCCGCCGAACTCGGTGATGTCCACCGCGTCGGCGGCTGCGTCCTGCGTGCAGCCGAAGCCGACGACCCACCGTCCGTCCGCCAGTTCGACACTCGTCAACGTCATCGGGGCGGGCAGCGCGGCGAGGAACCGACCCAGTCCGGCCTCCGACAACCGGAACAGTTCACCGACGATGGCGGCGCCCTCGCCCGGTGCGTGACGCACCAGGCCCGGCTTCGGCGGCGTCGTGTTCAACGCGGCGAGGCGGTACGCGTCGGAGGTGTACACCTCCTCGACGAAGCGCGCCCCGAGTTCCTCGAGCTGGAAGTGCAGCGGCTGACCGCGCAGGTGCGCTCCGAAGACCGCGAGTTCGACGCCGGACTCGACCACGCGCGGTGCGTCCACACCGTTCAGCGCGGCCGCGACGTCCACGGCCACCTGGTCGCCGAAGGCCGGGACCACGACCATGACCCCGAACGGCTCACCGGCCGGTGTCGGCGCACCGGGCACCGCCACCGCCGTCATGTCCAGCAGGTTGCAGAAGTTGGTGTAGGTGCCCATCCGACGATTGATGGCGATCGGATCGGCCTGCACCGCGGCGATCGTCGGGTGTTCCGTCGTCGTCGGGAGCAGCAACCCGTCGAACCCGGCGAGCAGTTCACGCGCGAACGCCTTCACGTGGATGAGGGTGTCGAGATCCTCGACGAGTTCGTAGGCGGCAGGCTTCTTCGCGCCGGCGACGATCGCGGCGACCGTGGGATCGGCACCCTCCGGTGCCGTCGACAGGAACTCGCCGACGGCCGCGTAGCGCTGGGCCACCACGGCACCGTCGTAGAGAAGCAGGGCAGCATCGAGCAGCGGTGAGATGACCACCTCCGCGATCTCGATGCCGGATTCGCGTGCCGCGGTCACCGTGCGGGCGAAGGCGTCGCGGTACTCCTCACACAACGCTTCGAGATCCTCGGCGCGCGGCACCGCGACGCGCAGAGTGTTCGGCGCGGCGAGTCGTACATCCGCGGGCCAGGTCCTGCTGCGCGGGTCGCGGGGTTCGGGTCCGGCCATGATCCGGACCGCGGTCGCCGCCAGGTCGAGCGACGTCGCGAAGACCGTGAGGCAGTCGTAGTCGACGCAGGCCGGGACCACGCCGTGCGCCGGGATGACGCCGAGAGTGGCCTTGATGCCGACGATTCCGTGCAGCGCGGCGGGTACCCGTCCCGAACCGGCCGTGTCGGTGCCCAGCCCGATGTCGGCGATGCCGAGCGCCACCGCGGCCGCCGAACCGGAACTCGAACCGCCCGAGACCTTCTCGGGATCCCACGCGCACCGCACCGCCCCGTACGGGCTGCGGGTGCCGACGAGACCGGTGGCGAACTGGTCGAGGTTGGTCTTACCCAGCACGACGGCGCCGGCGGCGACCAGACGCTCGACACCCGAAGCGGTTTCCTCCGGGACGTACGCGAACTCGGGACATGCCGCAGTGGTCGGGATTCCCGCGACGTCCACGTTGTCCTTGACCGCCACGACCAGACCGGCGAAGGGAAGGGACTCACCGGCGGCGACCCGTGCGTCCACTTCGGCGGCGTCGGCGAGAAGATCGTCGGCGCTGCGCAGCGTGATCCACACCTCGGGTCGATCCACCTCGTCGATGCGGCCCAGTGCGGCACGAACGCGATCGGTGGCGGACACCCTCACCGGGGAGACGGGCGCCGCAGCTGTATACATCTTTGTGGACATGGCTGTATACGCTATGGACCAGCAATGACGCTGCTGTGACGTTGTGTAACAGCCTTGTTAGGGATCGCGCCGAACCGATGCCGGCCGGTGCGGACGGATCAGAAGTCGCGTTCGATCCGCAGCACACCGATGGTTGTGGCAAGGGCGTCGTACTGCGTGACCAGCAGACAGAACTCGATGAGCCTGCGGTCGTCGTAGAACTGCGCGAGCGACGCCCACGTCTCGTCGGACAGATTCTTCGTCGCCACGAGTTCGTCGACGGCGGCGAGAAGAGCGCAGTGCCTTGCCTGCCAGCCGGGAGCGTCGGGTCCGGCAACGATACGCTCGCGCACCTCGTCGGTGATGCCGGCACGGCGACCCAGGCGGGTGTGGTGGTCGAATTCGTAACCGCACTCGCGCAGATGCGCGACGCGCAGGATGACCATCTCCGATTCGAACCGGCCGAGACGGCCGAGCGGCATGAGCATGCCGGCGTAGTGCAACCACCCGCGGAACAGCCGTCCGGTGCGGCCGAGGGTGCTGAACAGGTGGGCGTCCGAGGTGCCGCCGGCGGCGGACAGGGCCTTCCATGTCACCCAGTTGATCGGGCCGAGTTCCTTGAAACGTCCGGGCGGGATGCGGGGTGTCATGAGCGCCAGTGTGCCGCACCGGACCCGTCCGGTCACGTGACACGACCGGAAGTGTCAGTCTCGGACGGCCCGGGCCATCCGCGCGAAGGCGCGTGCCTCCTCGGCCCGGCGCACGACCACCGATCGCGAGGTGTCGATATGGGCGAGCAGCAGGTCGTGGGCGTCGTCGAGCTTGTCGGCGAGAACCAGCTCGGCGACCTCGATGTGCTCGTCGACGGTCGCGACGATGCGGTCGGGGGTCAGATAGTCGAACATCCGCACCGGGCGTACCTTGGCGTTCACCGAGGCCAGCGCGTCGCACAGGGCACGGTTGCCGGAGGCGGCGAGCAACGTCATGTGGAAGCGCTCGTCGAGCGTGACGAAGCCGGCGTCGGGCTCGGGCGGATCCTCGCGGATCTCATACCAGCGGTCGAGCTCGGGACCGAGGACGTCGGGATCGTGCCGCACCGACTCGCCGTCGAGTGCGCGGCGAATCCCGCGCAGCTCCAGGGTGGTCCGCAGTTCGTACAGGTCCGCGAGGTCGTCGAAGCGCGGACGGTAGGGGTACAACCCCTGGTCGCGGCGTTCGACGAGCCCGTCGGAGACCAGTCGGGCGAGGGCCTCGCGTACCGGCGTGCGCGACACCTCGTACTGTTCGGCGAGGCGTTCTTCACTGAGTCGTTCGTCAGGGGAGGGGGTCCCGGACATCAGACGATCGCGCAGGGCCTTGTAGACCCACTCGCGCCGTGTGTCGGCGGCCATCAGATCGCCATCGCCGCACGGACGGTGGAGGCGGCGTCGACACCACCGTCACCCGTCGAGGTGATGCGCCCGGATTCGAGGACGTAGTAGTGCAGGGCGTTGTCGAGGGCGAAACCGATGTGCTGTTCGACGAGCAGCACCCCGAGGTCGCCGCTGCGGCCGAGTTCGACGATGGTGTTCTCGATCTCGGTGACCACCGACGGCTGGATGCCTTCGGTGGGCTCGTCGAGGATGAGCATGCGCGGCTCGGTGATCAGCGCGCGGGCGATGGCGAGTTGCTGGCGCTGACCGCCGGAGAGCAGGCCGGCGCGGCGGTCGAGTAGCGGGACGAGGGCGGGGAACAGGTCGAGCATGTCGGTGACCAACTGACGGCCGTTGCGGCGCGTGTCGGCGACGACCTGCAGGTTTTCCCGGCAGGTGAGCTGACCGAAGGACTGTTGCCCCTGCGGGACGTAGGCCAGGCCGCGGGTGACGCGGGCAGATGGTCGCAGCGAGGTGATGTCGTCACCGTCGAAGAGGATCTTTCCCTTGGTGACGGGCAGCAGGCCGACGGCGGCGCGCAGCAGTGTGGTCTTGCCGGCACCGTTGTGGCCCATGACCGCGACGGTCTTGCCGGTCGGCACGGTCAGGGAGATGCCGTGCAGGATCTCGGTGCGACCGTAACCGGCGTGGACGTCGACGAGTTCGAGCATCATGCCTCCTGAGCAGTGGTGGCGGTCCCGAGGTAGACCTGCTGGACCTGCGGGTCGTTCTGGACCTGGTCGACGGTGCCGTCGGCGATGACCTTGCCGCGGGCGAGGACGGTGACGGAGGTGGCGAAGGCGCGCATGAAGTCCATGTCGTGCTCGACGACGACCACCGTGCGCTGCGCGCCGATACGGCGCAGCAGCTGCCCGGTCTCCTCGCGTTCGTCGCCGCTCATTCCGGCGACGGGTTCGTCGAGGAGCAGCACGTCGGCGTTCTGCACGAGCAGCATGCCGATCTCGAGCCACTGCTTCTGCCCGTGGGCGAGGATGCCCGCGGGGGTGTCGCGGTGGGCGGTCAGGCCGATCGTCTCGAGTGTTTCCTCGATCTCGGGCAGAACGTTGTTGCGGCGGCGCAGCAACTGCCACGGGGAGCGGCTCGCGCCGGCGGCGATGTCGAGGTTCTGCAGAACCGACAGTTCCTCGAAGACCGAGGCGGTCTGGAAGGTACGGCCGACACCGAGGCGCGCGATCTTGTGGGTCTTCTTGCCGAGCAGTTCGACGCCGGATTTGGTGATCGAGCCGGTCGCCGGGACCAGGCCGGTGACGGCGTCGACGAGGGTGGTCTTGCCGGCGCCGTTGGGGCCGATGAGGAACCGCAGGTCGCCTTGGAGGAGGGTGAGGTCGACGCCGTCGACGGCGGTGAAGCCGTCGAAGGTGACACGCAGGTCGCGGATCTCGAGGTAGTCGCTGCTCATTCCGGCGTTGCCGCCGTAGACGGGTTTGCTCATCGCACGGGCTCCATCTCGGGAAGGTCGGCGGGCTCGGGTTCGGTCGGGGGTGTGGGTTCGGTCGGGGTGGTGCGGCGGCGCCGGCGGAGCAGGGTGATGACTCCGGCGAGGCCGGCGGGGAAGAAGCCGACGACGACGATGAACAGCAGGCCCTGCGCGTAGGTCCAGGCCGACGGGAAGTTCTCCGACAGGGTGGTCTGTGCCCACGCCACGCCCACCGCGCCGAGGACCGGGCCGAGCAGGGTGGTGCGTCCGCCGATGGCGACACCGATGAGGAACGCAATCGACGGGACGATGCCGACGTCGGCGGGGGAGATGATGCCGACGATGGGCACGAACATCGCCCCGGCGATGCCGGCGAAGAAGGCCGCGACGGTGTAGGCGGCCACCTTGATCAGGGCGGGGTCGTAGCCCAGGAAGCGGACCCGCTCCTCCTGGTCGCGCACGGCGACGAGCAGTTCGCCGTAGCGGGACTGCATGAGCTGGCGGGTCGCGGCGACGACGAGCAGCAGGATCGCGGCGACGATGAAGAACAGCATCCGCTTGTTGACCGGATCGGACAGGTCGTAGCCGAAGAAGGTGCGGAAACGGTTGAGGCCGTTGGATCCTCCGGTGGACTGCTGGCCGATGAGCAGGATCGCGAAGGCGGCGGCCAGTGCCTGGGAGAGGATGGCGAAGTAGGCGCCCTTGACGCGGCGGGCGAACACACCGAAGCCGAGCAGGGCGGCGAGCAGGGCCGGCACGATCAGGATCGCCAGCAGCGTGACGGCGGGGGAGGCGAACGGGGTCCAGTAGGCGGGGAGTTCGCGGATGCCCGCGATCTGCATGAAGTCCGGGACGGTGTCGCCGCGGAGCTGCGCGTCGGAGATCTTCAGGTGCATCGCCATGATGTAGGCGCCGAGGCCGAAGAAGACACCCTGGCCGAGGGTGAGCATGCCACCGCGACCCCAGGCCAGACCGATGCCGACGGCGACGATCGCGAAGCACAGGAACTTGCCGAGCAGGCCGAGACGGAAATCGGAGAGGACGGCGGGGGCGAGACCGAACAGGACGATCGCGGCGATCGCGAATCCGCTTGCTGTGCGGACGGGCCCGGGTTTCGTGAAGCTGCGGACCGAGAATGTCGACGACATCAGACCAGGCTCCTCGTCTTGACGGCGAACAGGCCCTGCGGACGGACCTGCAGGAAGATCACGATGAGCACGAACACGATGACCTTCGCGATCGACGCGGTCGTGGAGTACTCGATGAACGAATTGAGCAGGCCCAGTGCGACGGCCGCGAGCACGGCGCCCTCGATGCGGCCGAGACCGCCGATGACGACCACGAGGAAGGCGTCGATGAGGTACGACTGGCCGATGGTCGGGCTGGTCGAGCCGATGAGTGTCAGGGCCACCCCGGCGAGGCCGGCCAGGCCCGAGCCGAGGAAGAAGGTGGTGATGTCGGTGCGGCGCGACGAGATGCCCACCGTCTCGGCGAGATCGCGGTTCTGCACCACGGCCCGGATCCGTCGTCCCATCGGGGTGTACTTCATCGACGCGATCAGGGCGACCACGCACACCACGGCGAGGGCGAGGATGAACAGGCGGGTCTTCGGGACCACCGCCCCGAAGATCTCCACACCACCGGAGAGCCAGGACGGTGCGATGACGTTGACGGCGGGGGCGCCGAAGATGTCGCGGGCGGCCTGCTGCAGCAGCAGGCCCACACCGAAGGTGACCAGCAGGGTGTCGAGCGGGCGGTGGTACATGCGGCGGATGAGGGTGACCTCGAGGATCACGCCCATCACGCCGCCCACCAGGAAGCCGACGAGCAGGGAGACGAACAGGGACATCCCGGCCGAGGAGATCACCTGCTGCACGACGAAGGCGGTGTAGCTACCGGCCATGATGAATTCGCCGTGGGCCATGTTGATCACGCCCATCTGGCCGAACGTCAGCGACAGCCCCAGTGCTGCCAGCAACAGGATCGATCCGATACTCAATCCTGTGAAGAGCTGTCCTACAAGGACATCCATGTCGTCTCCCTCTTCGGCTTCCGTGCTCAGTTACCGGACAGGCCCGACGCCCAGTCGTAGGACTCGAGGTACGGGTCGGGCTCGATGGCGCCGTCGGACTCCCAGACGGTGTAGATCAGGCCGTCGCCGCGGATCTCACCGATGCGAGCGGTCTTGGTGATGTGGTGGTTGTCGCCATCGATCGTGACGGTGCCCTCGGGGGCGTCGAAGGTCACGCCGTCGGCGGCTTCGACGACGTCGTCGACCTCGAAGGACTCGGCCTTCTCGACGGTGTTCTTCCACAGGTAGACCGAGGTGTAGGCGGCCTCCATGGGATCGGAGGTCGGCTTGTTCGCGCCGTACTTCGCCTTGTACGCCTCGACGAACGAGGTGTTCTCGGGGGAGTCGACGGTCTGGTAGTAGTTCCACGCGGTGAGCTGGCCCTCGATGTTCTGCGCGCCGATGCCGCCCACCTCCTCTTCGGCGATGGACACCGACACGACCGGCATGTCCTTCGCGTTGAGGCCGGCGTTGGTGTACTCGCGGAAGAACGCGACGTTGGAGTCGCCGTTGAGTGTGTTGAACACCGCGTCGGCGTCGGCGGTGCGCACCTTGTTGACGATGGTGGAGAAGTCGGTGGAGCCGAGCGGGGTGTAGTCCTCACCCTTGATCTCGATGTCGTTGGCCTCGGCGTACGCCTTGATGATGCGGTTGGCGGTCTGCGGGAAGACGTAGTCGCTACCGACGAGGTAGAGCGACGTCACGCCCTGTTCCTTCAGGTAGTCCAGGGCCGGCACGATCTGCTGATTGGTGGTCGCGCCGGTGTAGAAGATGTTCGACGACGACTCGAGACCCTCGTACTGGACGGGGTAGTAAAGCAGCGCGTTGCGGTCCTCGAAGACCGGCAGCATCGCCTTGCGGCTCGACGATGTCCAGCCACCGAATACCGCTGCGACGCAGTCGGATCCGATGAGCTTTTCGGCCTTCTCCGCGAACACCGCCGGCTCGGATGCGCCGTCCTCGGAGACGATCTCGATCTGCTTGCCGAGCACACCGCCGTCGGCGTTGATCTCCTCGACGGCCAGCGCGATCGAGTCGCGGACGGTGACCTCGGAGATCGCCATCGTGCCCGACAGGGAGTTGAGCGAGCCGACCTTGACGGTGTCGCCCGAGGTGTCGACGCACGACGCAGCACCGGAGGCGGCCGTGCTGCCCTCGTCACCTGCGCGGCTTCCGCAGGCGGACAGCACGAGTCCGACTGCGACGAGTGCTGCGGGGGCCGCGATGGCGCGGGTGGCGAGCCTGGACCTGACAACAGACATGTAGAGCCCTTCCTTCGAAGGTGTGGCCTGAGGGGACCCCGGTGTATCCGGGAGGCGTATACAGCGCTGTATCCGTGAGGCCACACAGTAGAAGGGAGTTGTTGCGCGGGAATATCTTCCGGTCACGGTCTCGTGACACAGATTTCGTGGGCGTTACAAAGTGCGCACAAGCATCAGCTACGACCTTCGCTATCCGCTACGGCAATCGCTGCGGCGGATAGCTGACGGTGTAGCGAACTGTTTGTCCACAGGTGGCGAGATCATCCACAGGCGACGCGAATACCGGTGTTCGCACCGCGTCTGCACCACGACGATCGGGCACGGTTGTCCGCATGCGACCGACACCTTTCCTGCGGACCACCGCTCTCGCTTCCGGGATGACCGACTCCGAGATCCGTCGTGCGGTACGCGCCGGTGAACTCGAGCGACTCGAACCCGGCGTCTACCTCCACCGCGACGACTCCCTCGACGAACTCGATCGCTATCGCGTGCGCGTGCGATCCGTCGGGGCAGTGCTCGCGCCCGGCACGGTGATCAGCCACGAGTCCGCCGCCGTCCTGCACGGGCTCGCCCTGTGGAAGCCGGATCTCACGCGGGTCCACGTCACCCGCGGCAGATCGGGTGGTGGTCGGAGGAACGCGAACCGTCACCTGCACGTCGCCCCTCTGCGTCCTCACGACCTGTCGGAGGTCGCGGGCATAGCGTGCACCTCGCTCGCCCGGACCGTCGTGGATCTCGCCTGCACACTCGACTTCGACGAAGCCGTGATCGCGGGTGATTGTGCTGCGGCTCGTGATGCCGAGTTCGGCTCCGCGTTGCTCTGTTGTCTCGACGAGTCCGGGCCGCGTAGGGGTATCGCCGCGGCGCGACGCGTGGCTGCATTTCTCGACGGTCGCAGCGAGAGTCCGGGAGAATCGCTGAGTCGCATCCGGATGCATCAGGCCGGCATGCCCGCACCGACGCTCCAGAAGGAGATACGAACACCCGACGGGCAGTTCGTCGCCCGGGTCGACTTCCTCTGGGAGGACGAAGGAGTCGTCGGTGAGTTCGACGGGATGGGCAAGTACGACGAGGGAGGCGTCGAGGCCCTACGGAACGAGAAGCGACGGGAGGACGCCCTGCGCGACCTCGGCTTCGAAGTGGTCAGGCGGACGTGGCCCGAACTGTCCCGGTTCGACGTCGTCCTCGCTCGCTTCGACCGTGCCGTCGCCCGTGCGTGGCGGTAACCGCTACCGTCCCAGCTATGTGCCGCATCTGCTTCCGCTGCGGATGGCAAACAAGCGAGCGGATGCGTCAGATGGGGTCGAGGACCGAGCCCATCACGCGCTCGACTGCGATCTCGATGACGACGCGGCGGGGGTTGGGGCGGGGTTCGCGGTAGCGGGCGGCGTAGCGACGCTCGCCCTCGCGGACGTCGGCCGGCTCGCGCGTAACGCGGGCCGGGCCCTCGAGGGTGAGCCAGCGACCGCCGTCGACCTGGCTCACCACCGCGTAACCCCCGCGCTCGACGTTGAGGGTCTTCTGGGAGCCCTCGAAGGTGATGACGCGGGCGAGGCCGGCCTCGCCGTCCCACGTGAACCCGACGGCGACGACGTGCGGCGAGCCGTCCTTGCGGAGGGTCGTGAGCGTCGCGAGGTGGTACTCGGACAGGAACTCGAGTGCCTTCGCGCCTATCGAGTCGGGGGTGCGTGCCATGCGACGAGCCTACCGACGCTCAGCGCACCAGATACGGCGAGACCGACGAGCGGTGCTCGTTGATGTCGATCTCCTTGCCCAGGGGAGGGAAGGCGCGCTGCGGGCAGTTCATCCGCTCGCACACGCGGCAACCCGAGCCGATCGGCGTGCCGGGATTGGACTCGTCGAGGTCGAGACCGTCGGCATAGACGAGGCGATGCGCGTGCCGCAGTTCGCAGCCGAGACCGATCGCGAACGTCTTCGACGGCTGGCCGTAACGCGCGGCGCGACGCTCGACCGTGCGCGCGACCCACAGATAGCGACGACCGTCGGGCATCTGCGCGATCTGCGTCATGATCTTGCCGGGATAGGCGAAGGTCTCGTATACGTTCCACAACGGGCACGTGCCACCGCTGGTGGAGAAGTGGAAACCGGTGGCGGACTGACGCTTCGACATGTTGCCCGCGCGGTCGACGCGCACGAACGAGAACGGGACGCCCCGCAGCTTCGGACGTTGGAGTGTCGACAGCCGGTGCGCGATCGTCTCGTAGCTGACGCCGTAGAAGGCCGACAGGCGTTCGACGTCGTAGCGGAAGTCCTCTGCGATCTCGTGGAACTGCGTGTACGGCAGGATCAGTGCGGCCGCCCAGTAGTTGGCGAGCCCGAGCCGGGCCAGCGCGCGTGAGGCATCGCTCGTGAACGAACCCTCCGCGACGAGGCGGTCGATGAGCTCTCCACACTCCAGGTACGCGAGTTCGATGGCCAGCTTGAAGACCTGCTGCCCGCCGGACAGCTGCGGCGCGACCTCCAGGACACGGGTCTCGGGGTCGTAGCGGTGAAGGATGTTCTCGCCGAGGTCGATGCGCTTGACGATCTGCACATCGTGGACCGTGGTCATGCGGCGAGCGATCTCGCCCCCCACGTCGCCGCGGTGGAACCGGATGCGGTTGGCCAGCTCCTCGGCCGCGGTGTCGAGATCGTGCAGGTAGTTCTGCCGCTGGTAGAAGTAGTCGCGGACCTCCTCGTGGGGCATGGTGATCGCACCGCTGCCGCTGCCGTCGCTGTACCTCTCCTCGGTCGCGACGGCGAGCTGCGCGGTGGTGTTGCGGAAGCGCCGGTGGAGATTGACCATCGCGCGCGCCAGAGTGGGGTGGGCTGCGACCATCTCGGCGATCTCCTGGGCGTCGGCCTCGATGCCCATCTCCCGGTCGAGCGCGACCTCCCGCATCTCCGCGATCAGACGGGTGTCGTCCTGCGAGGAGAAGAAGGTGGCGTCGACCCCGAAGACCTCGCTGATCCGGAGCAGGACGGGCACCGTCAGCGGCCTGACGTCGTGCTCGATCTGGTTGAGATAACTCGCCGAGATCTCGAGGGTCTTGGCGAGCGCGGCCTGGCTGAGTCCTCGCTCGGTGCGTAGCTGCCGCAGCCGGGCGCCTACATAGGTCTTGGCCATTCGCCCAGGGTAGAACTGCCTCGCAGCCTTCGCAAGGCAGCGTTCGCAGCGTGTTAATCGACAGATACCGGTGGGGCCTCGAGGCCGAACCACGAGCCCGGCGCGAACGCCTCGAAGTGAATCGACCCGGGGGATACCCCCGACGCGACGAGATCCGAGCGGATGGCACGCATGAACGTGATCGGACCGCACACATAGGTGCGGGCATCGCCCGGAATCGTCAGCCCGGACAGTGGAGTTCGTCCGTCGCTGCGAATCTCGTCGTACTCGGTGTAGCGCACGTGCAGCCGGGCGTCCGGCAACGAGTCGACCAGGATGGCGAGTTCGGTCCGGTGCGGTTGCTCGTAGGGGGTGCGGTCGACGTGGACGACGTCGACGCTCCGGCCGTCGCCCCGGGACTGCATGTCGCGCAGCGCCGCGATAGTCATCGTCACGCCCACGCCCGCCGAGGCGAGCAGCAACGGCTCGCTGCCCCTGTCGACGACGACGCTGCCGAACGGCGGCGACACGAGGAGGTGATCGTCGACGCCCAGGCCGTCGCACAGCACGGGGGAGACGAGTCCGCCCGGCACACGCTTGACGGTGACGGCCCACTCGCCGCTCGTCCTGCCCGGGAAGACGGTGTACTGGCGGATCTGCTCGGAGCCGTCCGGCAGCGCGACCCGCACCGAGATGTACTGGCCGGGAAGGAAGGCCGGCAGCGGCCGACCGTCGACGGAGCGGAGGTGGAAGGTGGCCGCGTGCGCGCCGTCGTACTCGTGTTCGGTGACGACAACCCGACGCCAGATGTCACCGGGGGTTACACCGGCCCGCCGGTACAGCTCCGTCTCCTGCTCGACGAGCGAGTTCGCCATCAGCGTGTACACCTCGTGCCAGGCCACGGCGACCTGCGGTGTGATGGCGTCGCCGAGCACCTCGGCGATCGCGGCGAACAGGTGGGTCCGCACGATCCCGTAGTGCGCGGCCTGTACACCGAGGGACGCATGTTTGGCGGCGATCCGCTCCATGATCGGGTCGATGTCGGTCGGTGCGTGGGTGACCAGCAGTGATGCGAAAGCGGCGACCGAGTCGGCGAGCGCCCGTTGCTGGGCCCCGTTGGCCTGGTTGGTGCGGTTGAAGGTGTCCCGCAGGGACGGGACGGCCCGGAAGAGCCGGTTGTAGAAGACACGTGAGATCGTGCCGATCTCGGCGCCGACCACCGGCAGGGTCGCTTCGACGATCGACCGCGACGTACTCGAGAGAATGTCGACTCCTCGTGTTCGGGGGCTGTTCGGCCGGGGCCCTGAGACACGAAGGCGCTACGATGCACCGGCCCCGATCCGGCCCGAGACATGTTACGGATGGGATTCCAGGGGTCAATGGGGATCACAAACCACGATCACCGTTTGTGAAGGCAGTCACAGGCAGGTGTCCGATCCGTCCCGAGGTGGGGGAGTCGGCGGGATGAGGCGTCCCGGCGGTGTGGGCCGGACGGCAGCGGCAAAAGCCGAGGTAGTTACTACTCGCGGGTAATAAACCCGTGCCCGATTCGGGTAGTTGGACCGACCATCGATTGGCAATCTTCGCAATGGCTGCGACGAAAATAGCCGAGATTGGCATTAGCAACAGGTAGACGGGCTTTTTGGACTGTGTCATTGTCGTTCTTGTACATCCGAACGGCACGCAAAGGATGTGAAGTCGTACACGCGTACTGCTTCATCCCGAGCGGGGCAGATCTAGAGAGTGGAGATTTGATGTCGACCACCGGCACCCCGAGGACTGCAGAAGAGATCCAGAAGGATTGGGACACCAATCCGCGCTGGAAGGGGATCACCCGCAACTACACCGCCGAGCAGGTCGCCAAGCTGCAGGGCAACGTCGTCGAGGAAGCCACCCTCGCT
Organism: Rhodococcus sp. DMU2021; assembly: GCF_019641445.1. Classification (NCBI taxonomy): domain Bacteria; kingdom Bacillati; phylum Actinomycetota; class Actinomycetes; order Mycobacteriales; family Nocardiaceae; genus Rhodococcus; species Rhodococcus sp. DMU2021. The sequence goes on along the minus strand of NZ_JAIFKB010000006.1, from coordinate 10,959 downwards.
CGCCGCGGTTCCGAGATCCTGTGGGACCTCGTCAACAACGAGGACTACATCAACTCGCTCGGCGCCCTCACCGGTAACCAGGCGGTCCAGCAGGTCCGCGCCGGCCTGAAGGCCATCTACCTCTCCGGTTGGCAGGTCGCCGGCGACGCCAACCTGTCCGGCCACACCTACCCGGACCAGTCGCTGTACCCGGCGAACTCGGTTCCGCAGGTCGTCCGCCGTATCAACAACGCGCTGCTGCGCGCCGACGAGATCGCCAAGGTCGAGGGCGACACTTCCGTCGACAACTGGCTCGCTCCGATCGTCGCCGACGGTGAGGCCGGCTTCGGTGGCGCCCTCAACGTCTACGAGCTGCAGAAGGCCATGATCGCGGCCGGCGTCGCCGGTTCCCACTGGGAGGACCAGCTCGCGTCGGAGAAGAAGTGCGGTCACCTCGGTGGCAAGGTGCTCATCCCCACGCAGCAGCACATCCGCACCCTGACCTCGGCTCGCCTCGCGGCCGACGTCGCGGACGTCCCGACCGTGGTCATCGCCCGCACCGACGCCGAGGCCGCGACCCTCATCACCTCCGATGTCGACGAGCGTGACCGCCCGTTCATCACCGGTGAGCGCACCGCCGAGGGCTTCTACCACGTCAAGAACGGCATCGAGCCCTGCATCGCCCGTGCGAAGGCCTACGCTCCGTACTCCGACCTCATCTGGATGGAGACCGGTGTTCCGGACCTCGAGGTCGCCAAGAAGTTCGCCGAGGGCGTCCGCAGCGAGTTCCCGGACCAGCTGCTGGCCTACAACTGCTCGCCGTCCTTCAACTGGAAGGCTCACCTGGACGACGCGACCATCGCGAAGTTCCAGAAGGAGCTCGGCGCGATGGGCTTCAAGTTCCAGTTCATCACCCTCGCCGGCTTCCACTCGCTCAACTACGGCATGTTCGACCTGGCGCACGGCTACGCCCGCGAGGGCATGACGGCCTTCGTCGACCTGCAGGAGCGCGAGTTCAAGGCGGCCAAGGAGCGCGGCTTCACCGCCATCAAGCACCAGCGTGAGGTCGGTGCCGGCTACTTCGACACCATCGCCACCACCGTCGATCCCAACACCTCCACGGCTGCCCTGAAGGGCTCCACCGAGGAAGGCCAGTTCCACTAGGAACCAGCGCCACCCCGAGGTCCACCACCCCGCGGCGGGATCCACAGGTCCCCATGTCCTGCCGCGGGGTGCGTGCGTATCCGGAGCAGTTCGAAACGCGCGCACCCGACGGGTCCTCGCTTGTACTTCCGGCCTCGGCCACGACCCCCACAACGAGAAGGAGCTGACGTGACCAGCGAAAAGATTCAGCGCGTCGGCGTGATCGGCGCCGGCATCATGGGCGCAGGTATCGCCGAGGTGTGCGCACGCGCTCATGTCGACGTACTGGTGTTCGAGCAGACCCGCGAACTCGCGGCTGCCGGACGTGCCCGGATCCTCCGGTCGCTGGACCGGGGCGTGAGCAGCGGAAAGATCACCGAACGGGAGCGTGAGCAGGCCGCATGGCGTCTGCGCTTCACCTCCGATCTCGGTGACTTCGCCGATCGGCAGCTCGTGGTGGAGGCCGTCGTCGAGGACGAGAAGGTCAAGAGCGAGATCCTCGCGGAGCTCGACAAGATCGTCACCGATCCCAACGCGGTGCTCGCCTCGAACACCTCGTCGATCCCGATCATGAAGCTCGGTATCGCGACCGGTGCGCCCGAGCGTGTCATCGGCATGCACTTCTTCAACCCTGTTCCGGTGCTCCCGCTCGTCGAGCTCGTCACCACCCTGAAGACCAGCCCCACCGTCGCCGAGCGCGCCGAGGCGTTCGCAGCCGACGTACTGGGCAAGCAGGTCGTGCGGTCCTCCGACCGTGCAGGTTTCATCGCCAACGCACTGCTGGTGCCGTACCTGCTCTCGGCGATCCGGATGGTCGAGTCCGGCTTCGCCACCAAGGAGGACATCGACAAGACGATGGTCCTGGGTTGCGCCCACCCGATGGGTCCGCTCGCCCTGACCGACCTGGTCGGTCTGGACACCGTCAAGTCGATCGCCGACTCCATGTACGAGGAGTTCAAAGAGCCCCTGTACTCGGCCCCGCCGCTGCTGCAACGCATGGTCGAGGCGGGACTCGTCGGCAAGAAGTCGGGCGCCGGCTTCTACGAGTACGCCGACAACGGTCGCACGGTCAAGAAGGCCGGCTAGCCAGGTAGCACCACCGCACACGGCGCCCGTGCCCGGCGACAGTGTTCCGAACACTGGTCACCGGTGCACGGGCGCGACGTGCATGAGGGAAAGGTCGACGCCGACATGGCAACTCTCGCCGACGGATACGGATCGAGCATCCTCGGGTACCCGCGCATCGGGCCCCGCCGCGAGCTCAAGTTCGCCCTCGAGGCCTACTGGCACGGTGAGGGCACGCGCGACGAACTTGTCGCGGTCGCTCGCGAGCTCCAGGAGAACACCTGGCGCGAGCTCGCAGCCACGGGTCTGACCCAGGTACCCGGCAACACGTTCTCCTACTACGATCACGTCCTGGACAACGCGCTGTTGTTCGGCGCGCTGCCCGAGCGGTTCCGTCCACTGGCCGATGAGCTCGACCCGCTCGATCTGTACTTCACGCTGTGCCGTGGCCGCGAGGACTTCCCGCCGCTCGAGCTGGTGCGCTGGTTCGGCAGCAACTACCACTACCGCCAGCCCGAACTCGACGAGAACACCGTCTTCGAGCTGAATTCGGCGGCCGTACTCGACGAGTTCGAGCGTGCGAAGGCCGAGGGTATCGAGCTGCGGCCGGTGGTGCTCGGCCCGGTCTCGCTGCTGCTGCTGTCGAAGATCGCACCGACGTCGACGAAGGAGGGTTTCCGCACCCTCGACCTGCTCGACGCGCTGCTCCCCGAATACGAGAAGCTCTTCGAGCAGCTCGCCCGTGCCGGTGCCACCTGCGTGCAGCTCGACGAGCCGTCGTTCACCGAGGACCGCAGCGAGGAGGAGCTCGCAGCCCTCGCGCGTACCTACGACGCGCTCTCGCACGCTCCGCTGCGTCCGCGTCTGCTCGTGACCGGCCCGTACGGGCATCTCGGTGAGGCACTGCCGATCCTGGCCGCGTCGAAGATCGAGGCGATCGGCCTGGACCTGGTCAACGGCCGCATGAGCGCGGACGAACTGGCCGCAGTGCCCGGACTCAAGCGCAAGCGCATCTACGCCGGTGTCGTCGACGGCCGCAACGTGTGGAAGGTCGACCGCCACCGCACCCTCGACTACCTGAAGTCGCTCGCCGCGGTCGCACCGGATCTCGTCGTGTCGACCTCGTCCTCGCTGCTGCACGTGCCCTACGACCTGCTCGTCGAGTACGACATCCCCGGCGACGTCGCCGACCGTCTCGCGTTCGCGAAGCAGAAGGTGGGGGAGGTGGTCTCCCTTGCCAAGGCGCTCACGACCGGAGCCGAGGAGCGGTGGCGCAAGCCGCCCGTGTCGGTGCACTTCAAGCAGAAGCACACCGTCCGTGCACGTCTGAACGCGGTCACGCCCGCCCATCGGGTGCGCGCGCCGTACGAGGAGCGCCGCGCCGCGCAGCAGAAGCGACTGGATCTGCCGCCGGTGCCGGTGACAACCCTGGGGTCGTTCCCGCAGACCGCGGAGATCCGCAGGGCACGAGCGGAACTCGGTCGTGGCCGGATGTCGTACGGCGAGTACGTCAAGCGGATCCAGGAGGAGATCGAGTCCACCATCCGTCTGCAGGAGGACATCGGTCTCGACGTCCTCGCCCACGGCGAGCACGAACGCAACGACATGGTGCAGTACTTCGCCGAGCTGATGGAGGGCTTTGCCACCACGCACTTCGGCTGGGTGCAGGCCTACGGTTCGCGCTGCACGCGTCCGCCGATCCTCTACGGCGACATCGTGCGGCCGAAGCCGATGACGGTCGAGTGGATCTCGTTCGCGCAGTCGCTGACCGGCAAGCCGGTCAAGGGCATGCTCACCGGTCCGGTGACGATGCTGGCGCGTTCCTACGTGCGTCAGGATCAGCCGCTCCACGAGACGGCCGACCAGCTCGCGCTGGCCATCCGCGACGAGATCGCCGATCTCGAGCGGGCGGGCATCGCGATCATCCAGGTCGACGAACCGGCCATCCGGGAACTGTTGCCGCTGCGGCAGGACGGGCGCTCCGAGTACCTCGACTGGGCCGTCGACGCCTTCCGTCTCGCCACCGGTGGCGCGAAGCCGGAGACGCAGATCCACACGCACCTGACCTATTCGGGTCAGGTGTCGGTGGTCGACGCGATCGAGCGGCTCGACGCCGACGTCACGGCGATCGTGGCGACACGCTCGATCCGCTGGGTGCTCGAGGCGATCAAGGACCGCGCGCTGTCCCACGGTGTCGGTCCCGGTGTCTACGAGTCCCGCTCGGCCCGGATCCCGGACATCGACGAGCTCGACGAGTTGCTCAGCGAGGCGGCGGAATCGGTGGAACTCGACCGCTTGTGGGCCAATCCGGACGGTGGTCTCAAGACCCGTCACCACTGGCAGCTCGAGCCGTCGCTGCGCAACCTCGTCGCTGCGGCGCGACGACTGCGCCGCCGGGCGACACACCGGTCCGACCAGGCCGGATAGTCGAACCGTCTCCACGACGTGCACCTGCGGGAGTCCCCCGCGGGTGCACGTCGTCGCGAGGCGGAGTAGTTGTGGAGGAATGACGTCCACAACCGGTACGACCACCGTCGCCGCATACGCCGCCACCGCGCCCGACGCGCCCCTGTCGAAGACCACCGTCGAACGACGTGCCCTCGGCCCGCTCGACGTGCTCATCGCCATCGAATTCGCCGGCATCTGCCATTCCGACATCCACACCGCCCGGAACGAGTGGGGCGGAACCAAGTACCCGATCGTGCCGGGCCACGAGATCGTCGGCACCGTCGCCGCCGTCGGTTCCGGTGTCACGAAGCACGCCGTCGGAGACCGCGTCGGCGTGGGTTGCTTCGTGAACTCCTGTGGTGAATGTGAGCCCTGCCGAACAGGATTCGAGCAGCACTGCACCAGTCGGGTGACGGGAACCTACAACTCCGTCGACCGCGACGGCTCCGTCACCCAGGGCGGCTACTCGACACACATCGTCGTCACAGAACACTTCGTCCTGAGGATTCCCGACGGACTCGACCCGGCCGCCGCGGCGCCTCTGCTGTGCGCGGGAATCACCCTGTACTCGCCGCTGAAGCGGTGGAATGCCGGGCCGGGGAGCAAGGTCGCGATCATCGGCATGGGCGGTCTCGGGCATGTCGGAGTGAAGATCGCGGCAGCGATGGGTGCGGAGGTGACCGTGCTCGGTCACTCGCTGTCGAAGCGGGACGACGGCCTGCGCTTCGGTGCGGTCGACTACCGGTCCACCGAGGACGAGTCGACCTTCAAGGAGTTGCGCGGGAAGTTCGATCTGATCCTCAACACCGTCTCGGTCAACCTCGACCTCGACCGCTACCTGTCGTTGCTGCGGCTGCACGGCACCCTCGTCGGCCTCGGCCTGCCCGAGAAGCCGCTGTCGGTGCGGGCGTTCTCGCTCGCGATGAACGATCGTGCGATGGCCGGATCGAATGTCGGCGGAATCCCCGACACGCAGGCGATGCTCGACTTCTGCGCAGAGCACGGCATCGGTGCGGAGATCGAGCTGATCTCCGCGGACCGTATCAACGAGGCATACGACCGTGTGGTCGCCAGTGATGTGCGCTATCGCTTCGTGATCGACGCCTCGACGTTCTGACCGCGTCGACGTCCCGGGCACGGGAGCCCGGGACGTCGACCCGTCAGAAGTTGTCGCCGAGCTGATCGCGGAGCTGCGCGAGGGTCTTCGTGAGCAGACGCGACACGTGCATCTGCGAGACACCCACGCGCTCGGCGATCTGCGTCTGCGTCATGTTGCCGAAGAAGCGCAGCAGCACGACCGTGCGTTCGCGGGCCGGAAGGGCCTCGAGCAGCGGACGCAGCGCCTCGTGGTTCTCGACCTCGTCGAGCGCGGCGTCGTAGTCGCCGAGCGTGTCGGCGAGGGTGAGCCCGTCGTCGCCGGACGGGGACGACCGGTCGACCGACACGGTCTGGTAGGCGTTGCCGGCCACGAGACCCTGCAGCACCTCCTCCTGATCGATGCCGAGTACCTCGGCGAGCTCGGAGGCGGTGGGTGCACGTCCGAGCTGCTGGGAGAGCTCGGACGTGGCCTTGCTCAGGGACAGATGCAGTTCCTTCATGCGTCGCGGCACACGAACCGCCCAGCCGGCGTCACGGAAGTGCCGGCGCACCTCGCCCATGATCGTGGGGACCGCGAAGGAGACGAAATCCGAACCGCGTTCGGGGTCGAAACGGTCGACCGCGTTCACCAGGCCCAGGCGCGCGACCTGCAGCAGATCTTCGAAGGCCTCACCACGGCCGTCGAAGCGCCGGGCGATGTGCTCGGCGAGCGGCAGGCACCGCTCGACCACTGCGTCGCGGATGCGGATGCGACCGGGGTCGCCCTCCTCGAGTGCGAGGAGTGTTCTCAACGTTTCGGTGACGTCGGCGTACTCGTCGCTCGACCTACCCGTGTTGCGCGTCACCGATCGGCGCTGCCTTCGGCGATGGACATGTCGATCGTGGCGCGCGAGTCGTCGCTCGTCACCGAGATGGACTCGGTCAGCGAGTTGAGCACGTGCCATCCGAAGGAGCGCGGCTGCCCGATCTCGGAGGCGTCGTTCGTGGGCGCCGACAGGCTGATCTGCAGCAGCGGGAGAGCCGCCCGGAACGAGCACGCCAGGATCGCGTCCTCGGGTGCGCCCATGATCAGCCGCGTGGCCGCTTCGTCGACGGCGAGCTTCACATCCGCAACGGTATCGAGGTCGAAGTCGTGCTGCAGCGCGATCGCGGCGGCTACCGCTCGGAGCACTGCGAGCTGGTCGGGATGGGCCTCTACTCGAAGTTCGACTACCGGGGGATTGTGGTCGCGTGCCGATTCGATCGACGCGGATTTTGCCATGAGCCTGATGTCTCCAGTACGGGGAGTGGGGGTACGAGCGGGTCGTGTCTGTCTGGTCGTCGGAGAGATTACCCAGATACCGCGAATTCAATCCATCCACCGTGACCTGGGCAGGGGGCCGCAACATTCCCGAAATGCACGATCGGCGTGTTGAGTGCCCGTGGTTCGTGGACTACTGTGGCGGCAGAAGGTTGAGCACACAGCCGAGAACACGGAAGCACCCCTGTTTCGGGAGGGTTCCGATCGGTCACCGGTTGTGCCTGTCTCGTAGGTCGTGCTTCCTGCAATTTTCGATGTTGGGAAGTGCTATGACAGTTCCTCAGCGAATTGCCGCACAGGTAGATTCCGTCCCATCCGGGTGGTCGGCTCGGCCGATCAGGTCCGACATTCCCGCAGAACGGGTCGTCGGCGCAGAATTCAGCGCGCAGAAGATCGAACCGGACCTCGTCTGGATCGACGTGCGAGGCGAGATCGACATCCGCAACGCACACGCTCTACACGCGTTCACCCATCGGCAGCTCGAAGAATCGATCCGTATGGTCGTCGATCTCGGAGCAGTCGAATTCTTCGGTGCGGCCGGGTTGTCGGTCTTCGACGATCTCGACGAACGTGCGCGTGCCCTGAACGTCCGCTGGGCACTTCTGAGTGGGCGACCGGTGGAACGGTTGCTCCGGGTCGCCGACGCGACCATCGCTTCCAAGGCATGCAGAACACGTGAAGCAGCGCTTGCTGCGCTCGCTCGCGTGAAGTAACAGGCCGGGAGAGCCGACCATACGGCGTGGCCGCAATCCGCCACGCCCCTCCATACCGTTGCCGTTCGGGTTTCCCGGGCGGCAACGGTTCTGTTCGGAGGGCATCTCCGATCCGCCGCTCGGCCCGAGGTGCCCGTTTCGTCACTTCGACCCGGGGGAACCCGCTGGTGAACCCGAGGAGGTCGAGATGAGCACGAACGACTGGATTCTGCTGGTGATAGCGGTGGTCGTCGCGTTGGTGGTAGTGGCGGTGCTGGGGTGGACGCTCCGCAACCGGCGTGCCGAGCGCCGGCGTGCCGAAGCCGAACGTCTGCGTCGCAGCGTCGAGGAGAACAGGCCGGGAGTCGAACAGCGGGCGGCGTCGGCCGAACGCACCGAAGCGGAGGCCCGTCGCGCCGCGGCGGACGCCGAAGCGAAGGCGGCCGAGGCGGAGCGGCTGCGCGCCCGCTCCGAGGAGGAACGTCGTACCGCCGAAGCGGCACGAGCCGAACTCGACGAGCGTCGTCGCCGGGCGGAAGAGCTGGATCCCCGTTCGGCGGAACACGCCGAGCGCGGTGATCACCGCGCGGATCCGGTTCCGCGGACGGCAGGTTCGTCGGATCAGGTCCCGAACACCGTGCCGGGCGACGAGGCCGGCCCAGCGGGCGCACACCGGAACGATCAGGACTTCCGTCGCTGATCGTTCCGGCGTCTGTAGAGGTTCGACGGGCGCTACTGCACGCCGGTCCGTGCGGTCCGGTGTGCAGTACGCCGGACCGGCACGCAGCGTTCGTAGGCGCGAAGGGTGTCCTCCGCCACGCGATCCCAGGTGTACCGGGCGAGAACGCGGTCGCGTCCGGCGATACCGAAGGTGGCGCGTGTCGTCGCATCGGAGAGAAGCCGGCGCGCGGCGGCCGCGACGGCCTCGGGGGAGCGGGTGGGCACGAGAAGGCCGGTCGCCTCGTCGAGCACGGTGTCGAGCATTCCACCGGAAGCAGTTGCGATGACCGGGCGACCGCACGACATCGCCTGCAGGGCGAGCATCCCCGACGGATCGTGCCAGGGAGTGGAGACCACGGCGTCGGCGGACAGGAGCAGACCGGGCATCTCGTCCCGCCCGACATCGCGGCGGATCCGGACGCGTCCCTGCACACCGCGTACGCGTGCGAGCTTCACGAGACGGGACTTCTCCTGCTCGTCCGCTCGGCGCGACAAGTACGGGGGAGCGGGATGCGCGGCGATGATCAACTCGGTGTCGGGAATGCCCGCCAGCGCTTCGATGGCGATGTCGAATCCGGAGCCCAGTTCGAGAGGGCCGGCTGCGAGCAGACGATGCTTGCGGGTCCTCGTGGTGTCGGGAGCGGCAGCGGTGCTGTAGTGCACGGCGTCCACGCCGCTCGGCACCACCGTGGTCCGCGTGCGGGGAAGTCCCATGCGCGCCAGCTCGAACACCTCGTCGGAACTCGTCGCGATCATGCGTGTCGCGCCCCGGGCGAGGAGCCGCTCCAAGCGGATTCGGTCGCGCGCGGACGCGTCCATCGCAGTCTTCTCCCGGATCCGGTGCTCGACCGTGCCGAGGGAATGGAAGGTCTGAACCGTGGGGATGCCCAGCGAACGGGTGGCGAGCTGCGTGGCCAGTCCGGACAGCCAGTAGTGGGCGTGGGTGATGTCCGGTGGCCGCTGGCGCCACTCCCGATCCAGGAAACTCCCGAATTCCCCCATCGCAGAGGCGGTTTCGTCGGGACGCAGCGGGGACGGTGGTCCTGCCGGTACCTGCACCACCTCGTATCCACCAGGGGCGGAGATCCGGTCGGGGTCGTCGCGGTCCTCGCGGCGTGTGTAGACCACCACCTCGTGACCGGCCCCGGCGAGGGCGGACGACAGTTCGGCCAGGTGGACGTGAAGTCCTTGCGGCGGCGCATCTGCGTGCGCGCCGTGACCGAGCAGGGGATTCACTTGTCCGGCAACCATCGCGATCTTCACCACAGCGGTATTCCCGTGTGTGGTGGGGGATAAACCGGTCACGGCGCGCCGGTACGAACCGGAATACGCTGCTGCCCCACCTGTTCGTTCGTGTGGGTCGGTGGCTCCGGCCGCACCGGGCCGGGACGACCGGTCCCGGATCAGATGATGGCGCGGGCGGAGATGGTGGCGTAGACGACCATCAGCACCAGCAGTACCCATCCCGCACCCTGCCAGATCGGCCAGCGACCGCCGCGCTTCCACGTGCGGTAGGCCGTCAGCAGTGCGCCGAGTCCGCCGAGCAGGAGCACGAGTGTGGGTCCGAAGACCAGGATCTGGCGGGCGGGATCGGTGCACACCGCGAATGCGGCGTCGCTGCAGTCCTGTCCGGAGTTCGTGCCCCAGAGGATGGCGACGCCCATCACCACGAGCGCAGCGACGATCACGCCCCCCGCGTACATCGTGGCCTTACGGGCCGTCCGGGGGTCGTTCCAGCGTTTCTCCACATCCTGGGTCATGGCTCTCCTTCTCGTGGCCGAACGGTGCACGCGCGATGGCGGCGCACGCGCGTAACGGCCGGCGTGACTCGCTCTCCGAGTACCCCCGGCTAGGTCGCCCAATCCGGATGTGCGGTGGTCGCCCCACGAGAGGTGGGGTGAGCCGGGCGTCAGGCGTGCTGGTGCACGGTCATGAAGACGTGGTCGAAGTGACTCCGATGCTGTTCGGCGAGGGCCGGCAAGGACGTGATCTCGTGTACGAGTCGTTCGGCCAGTGCCCGCAGTTCGACGTCCGTCTCCTGCGAGCGCCAGGCGCCGCCGGACCCGGATTCATCCCCGCCCGATCCGGCCTTGGAGAGTTTTGTCCGTTAAGGCCGGATCAGGGCGCTCGGTGCGTTTGTTCGGTTTCCCCCTCGGGTATTGCTACCCGGCCGGACGGTCCGGCATATGAGACGGATCGAGGTGAGGTCGTGCGATTGGTGAGTCTCGTGGTCCTGATCTGGTTGATCATCGGTGCGGTGGCGGCCGGTCAGCGCGGCTACTTCAGCGACTCGGACCAGAATTGCAGCAGTCTCGCGACGGTGGCAGTTACGGTGGTGGCCGGGCCGCTCAACTACGCGGGCGTCAATCCCCAGGTCGAGTGCGAGGTGCCGCAGCCGAGCGGGTAGGTCCGCATTCCTTCGGGTCTGTCGCTGTTCGAGGTGCGGAGCGTGCGGGTCCTCTTCCGACAGATGTCGGAGAGATCGGAAGAGCGTCGTGTAGGGAAAGAGTGTGT